>DATFRA010000447.1:0-21984 GCA_035263705.1 Allostellaceae bacterium | reverse complement strand
GACACCGGCGCCTACCGCTCCGGGCAACTCACGTGTTTGGTGCTCGAGGGCACCGAGCGGGTGCTGCTGACGACCTAGCGTGTCGTCGGTTTTTCGTTCCGATCGCAACGTCGCTCTTAGCCGCAGCTGGTGAGAGGAAATCCCTCCGCCTCAGCTCCGGGGTGCGTGCTTGCTGAGAATCCGCTGGAGCGTGCGGCGGTGCATCTTGAGGCGGCGGGCGGTCTCGGAGACGTTGCGGTCGCATTGCTCGAAGACGCGCTGAATGTGCTCCCAGCGAACGCGGTCGGCGGACATGGGGTCCTCCGGCGGCGGCGGCAGCGAGGCCTCGGTCGCGAGCAGCGCGCGCTCGACGGCGTCGGCATCGGCAGGCTTCGGGAGGTAGTCGATGGCGCCGGCTTTGACGGCGGCGACCGCGGTCGCGATGTTGCCGTAGCCGGTCAGCATGACGATGCGTGCGCTGGGGCGCGCCTCGCGGAGCGCGCTCACGACGTCGAGGCCGCTGCCGTCGGTGAGGCGCAGGTCCACCACGGCAAACGCCGGCGTATTGCCTTTGGCGGCGGTGACGCCGCCCCTCACGCTGTCGGCGGTGGTCACGACGAAGCCGCGGCGCTCCATGGCGCGAGCGAGCCGGTGGCAAAGCGGCTGGTCGTCGTCGACGATCAGCAGCGTGCGCTCGCTCTCTGGCAGGCCCACGAGCGGCGAGGGCCGGCTCTCCGGCGGGGTCCCGGTGCTGTCGCTCATGATCCCGCCTCCTCCCGGGAGGCCACGCGTCGGTGAACTTCCAGCGCGGCGCGCGGCCACTCCACCATAACCTGGGCACCGCCTTCCGCAAGGTTTCCGAAGCCGAGCCGCGCGCCCGTGCGCTCCAGCAGGCTCTGAGCGATGAAGATGCCGAGGCCCATGTGCTGCGCCTCGCCGCCGGTGCGCCCGGAGATATAAGGCTCGCCGATCCGGGCCAGCACGTTGGGGCTGAAGCCGGGGCCGTCGTCCACGACCTCGACGGTGATCTCGTGCTCGGCCCAAGCCGTGGTCACGATCACCTCGCGCTGGGCGAAGGTCACGGCGTTCTGGATGAGGTTGCCGAGCCCATGCATGATCTCGGGGCTGCGGGCGACCTGTGGCTCCTCGCCGCCGGGACCCGCGCCGCCGGCGCCGGTTGCGTAGATGACCCGCACGTGCTCGGCCCGGTAGGGCTCGCCCGCCGCCTCCACCAGCGCCGAGATGGGCAGCCGTGCATAGGGGGCGCCGCTGTCGCTCACGCGCTGCTGCGCGAGATCGGCGAGGATCGTGCGGCAGCGCTCGCTCTGGCTCAGCAGGAGCGCCGCATCCTCGGCGTGGGGGCTGCTCGGCGGCAGGTCGCGGGCGAGTTCCTTCGCCACCACGGCGATGGTAGCGAGCGGACTGCCGAGCTCATGGGCGGCGGCGGCGGCGAGCGCGCCCACCGCCGATACCCGCTGCTCCCGCGCGAGGGCGAGCTGGGTCGCGGCAAAGGCGTCGCGCATGCGCCGCGCCTCCTCGGCGACGCTGAAAATATAAGCGGCGCTGAACAGCGCGGCGAAGATGAGCCCGAACCAGACGCCGAGAATATAGAGCGGCGAGAAAGCCGGCGGCTCGCCCTGCCACGGCAGCGGCATATGATAGACCGCGAGCACGCTGATCGCGGTGACCGTGAGCGCGGAAAGCCCGATGATGCTCAGGCGCGACAGCACGGTCGCCGCCACCGTCACCGGCGCGATCGCCAGGATCGCGAAAGGATTGGCGAGGCCGCCGGTCAGGAACAGCAGCACGCCCAGCTGCACGATGTCGTAGGCGAGATAGGAGGCGGCCTCGATCTCGCCGAGTCGCGCCGTGGTGCCGCGCGAGACCATGCCGATCACATTGAGGAGGGCCGAGGCCGCGACCACAGCCATGGCCGGCACGATCGGCAACGCATAGCCGAGACCGAAATACACCACCAGCAAGGTCGCGGCCTGGCCCAGCACCGCGACCCAGCGGATCAGCAGGAGCATGCGCAGGCTGACCGAGACCCCGCCGCCGGGATCGCGCGTACTGACGGGATCGTCCACCACGCTCATGCCCGCTGTATCCTCCACCACGAGTATAGCATTCGCGGATCAGCCATGCCGGCACCGGTGCTGGCCGCGACGAGCGCTTTCCGCCATAGTCGCGCCGCCATGAGCGAGCCCGTCGTCCGCGTCACAGGCCTCACGAAGCGTTTCGAGGAGACGCTGGCCGTCGACCACGTCGACTTCTCGGTCGAGCGGGGCGTTACTGCCGCGCTGCTCGGGGGCAACGGCGCCGGCAAGACCACGACCCTCTCGATGCTGCTGGGGCTCCTGCTGCCGAGCGAAGGCTCCGTGTTCGTGCTCGGCGCGGACATGCAGCGCGACCGCTATCGCGTGCTGCCGCGGATGAATTTCTCCTCGCCTTATGTCGAGCTGCCGCATCGCCTGACCGTGCGCGAGAACCTCCGGGTCTACGGCGCGCTCTATGGCGTGCGCGGCGTGCGCGGCCGGATCGCGACGCTCGCGCGCGACCTGCAGCTCGCGGAGTTCCTCGACCGCAAGACCGGCAACCTGAGCGCCGGACAGAAGACGCGCGTGGCGCTCGCGAAGGCGCTGATCAACGAGCCCGAGCTCCTGCTGCTCGACGAGCCCACGGTGTCGCTCGATCCCGACACCGGCGACTGGGTGCGCGGCTATCTCGAGACCTACCGCGCGGGCACCGGCTGCACCATCCTGCTGGCCTCCCACAACATGGGCGAAGTGGAGCGCCTCTGCTCCGAGGTCTTCATGATGCGCAAAGGCCGCATCGTCGACCACGGCAGCCCCGAGGCGCTGATCGACCGCTATGGCCGCGACACGCTCGAGGAGGTCTTCCTCGACATCGCCCGCGGCAAGCCGCGCGCGGCGGCGGCCCAATGATCGCCGCAGCCACCTTCTCGCCGCGCCGGGTCGGCGCCATGGTGCTTCGCCACCTCTATCTCTTCCGCGGCTCCTGGCCGCGTGCCTTCGAGCTGGTCTACTGGCCCATCCTCACCATGGTGCTCTGGGGTTTCACCAGCCAGTTCCTGGTCACCAACAGCAGCTGGGTCGCGCGCGCGGGCGGCGTGCTGATCTACGCCGTGCTGCTCTGGGAGGTGATGTTCCGCGGCCAGCTCGGCGTCGCCTTCTCGTTCCTGGAGGAGATGTGGTCGCGCAACCTCGGCCACCTCTTCGTGAGTCCGCTCCGCCCGTACGAATGGGTGCTGTCGCTGCTGGCCATGAGCTTCATCCGGGTTACGCTGGGGATCGTGCCTGCGGCGCTCCTGGCGATTCCGCTCTATCACTACTCGATCTTCACGCTGGGGTTGCCGCTGATCGCCTTCTTCACGCTGCTGCTGGTGATGGGCTGGGCGGTCGGCCTCGCGATCATCGCCCTCATCCTGCGCCATGGCCTCGGCGCCGAGAACTTGGCCTGGGTCGCGATCTTCGTGCTGTCGCCGATCAGCGGCATCTACTATCCGATCTCGGTGCTGCCGCATTGGATGCAGTGGATCGCCTGGTGCTTCCCCACGGCCTACGTGTTCGAGGGAATGCGCGCGGTGCTTTTCCAGAATGAGTTCCGGCTCGACTACATCGCGGCCGCCTTCGCGCTCGACGTTGTCTACATCGCAATCGGCGCCGCGATCCTGCTCTGGAGCTTCCGACGCGCCCGCCGCTCCGGCGCCCTTTTGCAAATGGGGGAATGATTGCCCACGGCGGAAGCGCTGCCGGGAAAGGCATGGCCGGCCTGATCGGGCTCATTCGCGCGGGGCGGCTGCGCCGCGAGCACGTGGTAATTTGGATTCACACCGGCGGCTTACCCGGTCTTTTCGCATACCCGGCAGCGATTGGCCGGGCCGCCAACCTCAGCCCGACTTTCCGCTGACGCCGGCTTCGGCGAAGGTGGCCATGCCGGTATGGCAGGCGACGGCGGCCTTGATTAGGGCGATGGCGAGGGTGGCACCGGAGGCCTCGCCGAGGCGCATGCCGAGGTCGAGGAGCGCGGGCTTGCCGATCTTGCCGATGACGCGCCGGTGGCCGGGCTCGGCGGAGCGGTGGGCGACGATGCAATGGTCGAGCGAATGCGGGTCGGCGGCGAACAGCACGGCCGCCGCAGCGGTCGTCGCGTAGCCGTCGAGGATCACGGGAACCCGCCCCTGGCGCGCCGCCAGGATGGCGCCCACGATCGCCGCGAGCTCGCGGCCGCCGAGGCGCCGCAGCAGCTCGAAGGGCTCGCTGGTTTCGGCGCCGTGCCGCACGACGCCCTCCGCGACCGCCGCGAGCTTCCGCTCCAGCCGCTCGCCGGAGACACCGGTCCCGGGCCCGACCCACTGCTCTGCCTCGCCGCCGAAGAGCGCGCAGCAAAGCGCCGCCGCCGAGGTCGTGTTGGCGATCCCCATCTCGCCCACCGCCAACAAGTCGACGCCGGTCTCGACGGCGGTCATGCCATAGGCGATCGCCATGGCGCATTCCTCCTCGGTCATGGCGGCGCCGCGGGTGAAATCCGCCGTGGGTTCCTCGAGGGCGAGCTCGTAGACGCGCAGGTCCGCGTCGACCGAGCGGCAGAGCTGATTCACCGCGGCGCCGCCGTTCAGAAAATTCTGCACCATCTGCCGGGTGACCTCGGCCGGATAGGCGGAGACGCCGCGCGCGGCGACACCGTGGTTGCCGACGAACACGGCGGTGCGTGGATGGTTGACGGTCGGCGGGTGCTTGCCTTGCCAGATCGACATCCAGTGCGCGATCTCCTCGAGCTGGCCGAGCGCGCCCGCGGGCTTGGTGAGCTGCCCCTCGCGGGTGAGCGCGGCGGTACCGGCCTCCAGATCGGGTCCGGGCAGGCGCGCCAGCAGCGCCCGCATCTCATTGAGGCTCGCGCGCGGCGCGTCGCTCGACATGGCGTTTCTCCTTCCGGAAATCTCCGGGGGCCGCGACTCTCCTCGATTCGCTGCCATGGCGCAATCGCGCGGCTTGGGCTATCTCATGGGCCATGTCGCAATGGGACGGCCGCGACTTCAGCCGCTGGCAGGATGAGGCGCGGCTCGCCTTTGCATTCCTGACCCGGCTGCCGTTCCGGGCCGAGGCGCAGCCCGAGCCGGGAGCGCTCGCGCGCGCGGCCTGGGCATTTCCGCTTGCGGGCATCCTGGTCGGCGTGATCGGCGGCATCGTCTTCGAGATCGGCGACCGGCTGGGTCTCCCGATCAACGCCATGGCGCTCCTCGCGGTGGCGGTCACCGTGCTGGTGACCGGCGGCCTTCACGAGGACGGCCTCGCGGACACGGCTGACGGCCTCGGCGGCGGCGATCGAGCGACGGCGCTGGCAATCATGCGCGACAGCCGCACCGGCGCTTTCGGCGTACTGGCGCTGGTGTTCAGCGTGGGGCTGCGCGTGGCGGCGCTCGCAGCGCTGCCTGATACGCGGGTCGCGGTCAGCGCGCTGGTGGCGGCGCACACGGTCTCGCGCGGTCTTCTGCCGACGCTGATGCTGTGGTTCGACCCCGCGCGGAGCGACGGACTCGCCGCCGAGGCGGGCCGTCCGACGCCTCCCGTCGCCACCGTTGCGGCGCTCATCGGTCTGCTGGTGGCGCTGGTGGCGCTCGGTATCGGGCGCGGCATCATCGCGATGCTGCTGGCGGGCGTGGCGATGATCGCCCTCGCACTGCTCGCGCGCCGCCGCATCGGCGGCTACACCGGCGACGTCCTCGGTGCCACCCAGCAGATTGGAGAGATCGTTATGCTGCTGGCGGCCACGGTATGATCAAGGCGACGCGCTGGTGGTGGGTTCGGCATGCGCCGGTGACGGTGAACGACGGCCGGTGCTACGGCCAGACGGATCTCGCCTGCGATTGCAGCGACGCCGCGGCTTTCGCCGCACTGGCGCGGATGCTGCCCAAGGATGCCGTCTGGATCACCAGCACGCTGAAGCGCACGCACCTCACCGCCGAGGCGATCGTGCGCGCGGGCCTGCCCGGCCCCGACCCCATCCCCGGGCCGGGCGTGCTGGCCGAGCCGGAGCTTGCCGAGCAGCACTTCGGTGCCTGGCAGGGGATCAAGTACACCGACCTCCCCTACAAGCAGGGTGACAGCTTCCACCCTTTCTGGCTGGCGCCCGCCCATGTCGCGCCGCCGGGCGGCGAGAGCTTCGTCGAGCTCGTGGCGCGCGTGACGCCGGCGGTGCGGCGATTGACCCGCGAGCACGCCGGCCGCGACATCATCGCGGTGACCCATGGCGGCACGATCCGTGCGGCCCTCTCCGAGGCGCTCGGCCTCGCACCCGAAGCCTCGCTCGCGATCAACGTCGATAATCTCTCGCTGACCCGCCTCGACTTCTTCCCGGAGTCGAGGGGCGGCCATCCCTGGCAAGTCGTCGCCGTCAACCAACCACCGCGGTGAAGGTTACGCGGCCTTCAGCAGGATGCTGTCCTCCTTTTGCAGGACCCGCATCACCGCCGGCCGCTGCATCATGCGGTCCTTGAAGGCCGTGTAGTTCTTGAGGTCCTTCATCGGGAGCTCGATGCGCGTGCCCCAGCCGTAGAACACGAGCGTGTAGGGGTCGCAGACCGTGAACTGCGCACCCTGCACCCACTGCTTGCCCGCGAGGATGCCGTCGATCTCCTGCAGGTTCGCCCAGAAATTCTTGCGGCCGGTCTCCTTGAGCGCGGCATGTGTGCTGGCATCGTCGGCGAAGCGCTCGGGCCGGTTGATGTGGGTGAAGCTCGGATGCACCTGGTTCGAGAGCCAGGCCATGTGCGAGATGCAGCGCGCCTGGCCCGCGGGGTCCTTGGGGAGGAGCTGCTTCTCGGGGAAGCGTGACGCGAGGTAGCTGAGGATCGCGGTGTTCTCGGTGAGGATCGAGCCATCGTCGAGACGCAACGCCGGCACCTTGGCCCGCGGATTGATCTTGAGATAGGCCTCGGACTTCTGCTCGCCCTTGGCGAGCGCGATGTGCTTCACCTCATAGGCGGTGCCGGATTCCTCGAGCCCGATGTGCGAGGCCATCGAGCAGGCGCCGGGCTGGTAATAGAGCGTGAGCATGAGAAAGCGTCCTCCGATCGTTCGTTGATGGGCCCGAGCTTGCGTCCGGAGCGCGGCGATGTCCACTCACGGCACGCGGAGCAGCCGCGAGGTTTTCGCGGGCAGCGCGATGGCTTATCGTGCCGTTCGATACCGATTTGGACCTCGAAAATTGGCTTTGATTGGCTTTGAAATTGGCTTTTCCGGACCCTACGATCGTTGATTCTGTTGATAAAATTGGCTTTGTTTTGTAATTTTCATCTTTTCCGACGTCGCTCTCCCGCTTAGCCGGGATGCCGCGCCTCCGCACGCCAGAAGCCATACGCTAATTACGTACGACCGTCCAGTGTCAAACTCGCGTCGCCATCCGCGCGTTTGTCGGGGCGCCGCAAACCGATAGGATCGCGCGCAAGCTAAGGAACGGGGCAATGCGATGGCGGGGCGTTGGGTGGCGCTCGCCGTGCTGACGGCGGCACGAGTGAGCATGGCGTTCCAGTTCCAGTTGCTGGCCTCGGTGGCACCGATCCTGGTGCGGGACCTCGGTCTCGGCTTCGCGGACGTCGGATTCCTGGTTGGGCTCTACATGCTGCCCGGCGTGCTTCTCGCCGTGCCCGGCGGCTGGCTCGGCGCGCGCTTCGGCGACAAGCGGGTGGTGACGGCGGGGCTCGGCCTCATGGTGCTAGGTGACTTAGTCGCTGGCTTCGTCCCGGGCTACGGCGCGCTCGTTTCGGGCCGGCTCGTCGCAGGCACCGGCGGCGTGCTGCTCAACGTGTTGACGTCCAAGATGGTGACCGACTGGTTCGCCGGGCGCGGCATCGCGCTCGCGATGACCATCTTCGTGAACTCGTTTCCGATCGGCATGGGCCTCGGGCTCTGGTTCCTCGGCGCGCTCGCGGAGCGCGCGGGCTGGCAGGCGAGCCTGCATGTGACGGCGGCGGCGGCGTTGGCCGCCCTCGTGCTGGTGGTCCTCGCTTACCGGCCGCATCCGAACGACCGCTCGGCGCGGGACTCGCAAGGATCGCGGCGCATTTCCCGGCGCGAGGTCGCGCTGGTCTCGATGCCCGGGGCGATCTGGGGCCTGGTGAATGGCGCATCCACGATCACCGTGGCCTTCGCGCCCGTCCTGCTGATGGCCGGGGGACAAGACATCGGCACCGCCGGGCGCGTCCTGAGCGCGGCCACCTGGCTCAATCTCCTCTCGACGCAAGCGGGCGGCGTGATCGCCCATCATTGGAGCCGATGGAACTGGCTCATGGTCGCGGGCGTCGGCGGATGGGCTGTCGCCTCGCTGCTGGTGCCCGTGATCGATCCGGTGCCGCCGCTGCTGGTGGGCTGGACGCTGCTCGGCTTCGCGATCGGCGTCATCATGGCGCTGCCGGCAGAGGTGCTGCGGCCCGAGAGCCGCGGCGTCGGCATGGGCGTGTTCTTCGCCTTCATGTACACGGGCCAAGCCGGGCTCCCGCCCCTTGCGGGCGCCATCCAGGATGCGGTCGGCGGCACCACCGCCTCGCTTTACTTCGCGGCCCTATTGGGATTCGCGATCCTGCCGCTCTTCGCGCTCTTCCGCTGGGCGCAGCACCGGAGCGGCTGGGTGGTGTCGCAGACGTGATCGCGCAGGCGCCCTATATCACTGGGAGCGAGCCGGGGAGGCAAAGCCCATGACCGTCGAGCTCAACCACATCATCGTGCCCGCGAAGAACCCTCGAAAATCCGCCACGTTCCTGGCAAACATCCTCGGCGTGAAGGTGGAGCGCGAATGGGGACATTTCGTGCCTGTGCGGACCCAGAACGGCGTCACGCTCGACTTCTCGGAAGACGACGACTTCCGGCCTCAGCACTGCGCTTTCCTCATGAGCGAGGCGGAGTTCGACGCGGCGCTGGCGCGGCTCAAGAAATCGGGGGCTCGCTACTACGCCAATCACCGCCGCGAGGGCCGCGGCGAGATCAACCACCTCTATGGCGGCCGCGGTGTCTACTTCGACGACCCCAGCGGCCACCTCTTCGAGCTGATCACCCGGGCCTACGGAGAGACGCCGGAGGATTGAGGCGCAACAGAGATCACCCCCGCGCGCGCCTGCGCTCGGGATCGTAGGGCGCCTTGAGTCGCATGGTGCCGGGGAGGCTCGCGCCGCCTTTGGCCTTCAGCGTGACCTCGACCTGGGCGCCGTCGCGGGCGTGCTCGGCGGCGACATAGCCGAGCGCGAGCGCGCGCCGGAGATGCCAACCGAACTCGGCGGAGGTGACTTTGCCGATGGCTGCATTCGCGCTGCCCAGGCGAATCTCGTCGCCGATCGCGGGCGCCGCGCTCAGGTCGGCGAACTCGATCAGCACGAGCTTGCGCGCGACACCCTCAGCGCGCTGGCGGGCGAGTGCCTCGCGGCCGATGAAGTCGCGCTCGTTGAGCTGCACGGTCCAACCGAGGTCGGCCTCGAGCGGGCTCGTGGTCTCGTCGAGATCGAGGCCGTAGAGCGGATAGCGCTTCTCCATCCGCACCGTGCGGAGCGCGCCGAGGCCGCAGGGCTTGAGCCCCAGCGGCGCGCCCGCCGCCATCGCCGCGTCCCACATGTGCTCGGCATATTCGCCGGGGTAGAACAGCTCGAAGCCGAGCTCGCCGGAGTAGCCCGTGCGCGACACCATCACGCGCGGCACCTCCGCCACCGCGGCGTGGGTGAAGCTGTAATAGGGCAGCGCCGCCGTGGAGAGGTCCGCGCTGGTGAGCTTCATCAGAATGTCGCGCGACGACGGCCCCTGCACCGAGAGATAGGCGAGGCCCGCGCCGAGGTTGGTGACCACGGCATCGAGAACCGCGCCATGCTCGCCGAGCCAGGCGAGCACGCGATCGACCCGGGAGGGCGTCGGCGAGAGCTGAAAGTGCGTCGGGGAATGCCGATAGCAGGTGAGGTCGTCCACCATGCCGCCGTCGGGCTTGCAGAGCGAGGAGTAGAGCACCTTGCCGTCGGCGATGGCTGCGACGTCGTTCACGAGTATCCGGCGCAGCAGCGTCATGGCGTCGCGGCCGCGCACTTCCACCATCACCTGGTTGTAGACGTCGTAGAGACCGGCGGCCTGGCGGGTCGCGAGATGCTCGGCCTCGGTCGTGGTGTAGCGCACCGCCGCGTCGAAGCCGATGCGGTCGGCGAACTCGGCGCCGAGCGCCTTCTGTTGATGCCAGTAAGGCCCGTGCTTGCGCGCCGCCATCCTCGCCTCCCCGGCTTGTTGGCACACAAGGTAGCCGCGGTACTGCGTCCGCAACAAGGCCGGCCCGATGCTTGCCAGCGGTCCCTCGATCCGGCACATGCTGAGGCGTGCCTCGATCGATCCGCCACGCGCTCTTGTCTCTCCTGCTGATCGCTGCCGCCTCGACGGCCCTGGCGCAGGATCGAGCCGAGCGGGAATTCCGGGAATGCGCGGAGTGCCCGGTGATGGTGGGAATCCCCGCGGGCAGCTTCACCATGGGGAGCCCGCCCGGCGAGCCCGGACGGTTCGATGCGGAGGGACCGCAGCACGGCGTCAGCCTGCGCGCCTTCGCGCTCGGCAAGTACGACGTCACCAACGAGGAGTTCCTGACCTTCCTGCGGGAGACCGGCTATCAGCCGGCGCCCTGCGACCCGATCCTCGGCCTCACCTGGGAATCGCCGGGCCACGGCCTCGCCTATCCGCCGGGCCACATCTCGCCGCCGCGCTGGCCTGCGGTGTGCCTCAGCTGGCACGACGCGCAGGCCTATATCGCGTGGCTCAACGGCAAGGTGCACGCCCGAGCCTCGCCCGCGGGGCCCTATCGCCTGCCGAGCGAGGCCGAGTGGGAATACGCGGCGCGCGCCGCCACCACCGCCGCGCGCTGGTGGGGCGAGGCGATCGGCAAGGGCAATGCCGATTGCAACGGCTGCGGCAGCGCCTGGGACGGCAAGGAGATCGCCGACGCCGGCAGCTTCAAGCCGAACCCGTTCGGTCTCTACGACATGCTCGGCAACGTCTGGCAGTGGACCGAGGATTGCTGGAACGAGAGCTACGCAGGCGCGCCCAAGGACGGCAGCGCCTGGACCGCGGGCGATTGCAGCAAGCGCGTGCTGCGCGGGGGATCCTGGACCAACGTGCCGGCCTTCGTCCGCTCCGCCGCCCGAAGCCGAGCCGACGCCTCCGGCCACGACTTCGACTATTCGAGCAACGCCGGCTTCCGCGTGGCGCGGGCTTTACCGTGAACGGAACTATGCTGCGTCCTTCGACGCGCTCCCTTCGGTCGCTTGCTCAGGATGAGGGCCGTCTTTTCTGCCACGCTCAATCTTCCGCATCCTGAGCAAGCGAAGCGCGTCGAAGGACGCACCTACTGCGAGGCGGTGCGGGGGTCGAGGGTGAGGGTGACGTCCTTCACGTTCTCGTAGCGGCCGGGCGGCAGGTTGAGCGGCGAGGAGAGCAGCACGGCGTTGCGCGCGCTCAGCGCCAGGTCGTGGTAGGCGGGATCGCCGTTATGGCGGGGATCGTCGACGATCTCCGCCTTGGCGACGCTGCCGTCGCGGTTCAGCAGGACGTGGATCGACACCACCCACTCGCCGGCGGCACCGAGCCGGCGGCGGTCCCAGTACCAGTGCCGCTCCACCTGGACGCGCAGAAAATCAATCACGCTGTAGCTCGCCTGCGCGCTCGGCGCGGCATTGGCGCTCGATGCCGTCACGTTGGAGACACCCTTGTCCTGCCGCTGGCCCGGATCGGGCGGGATCGGCGGCGCCGGCTGCCGGAGCCGCGCCAGCGATTGCAGCTTGGCGGTGAGCTCGTCGGCGGGCGACGACGGACGCGGCTTCGCCGCGGCGGAAGGACCCGGCTTCGGCACATGCATCGCCTCGTCCGGATTCACGGCGGCGAGCGGCGGGGGCGCCGTGCTCGCACGCGCCTTGGGCGCGACAACCTGAGGCGGTGGCGGTGTATTGGGCGCCGGCACGGGATGGGCAACATCCGTGTCGGCCGTTTGCGCGGCCTGCTCCTGGGGTAATGCCGCTTGCTGATCGGCGGGCGGCGCTGCGGTGCGCGCGCCCAGGGACACGAGATCGATGGGCACGATCTCCGCGGGCGCCGGCGGCGTCGCGAGCCAGCTCGGCAGCAGAAACAGGATCAGCAGCGCCGCCACGCCATGGAGCGCCAGCGAGCCCAGGAGACCGGGTCCCATGCGCGCCCGCGGCACGCGCTCAGGCCGGATCCGCAGGTCACTCTCGGTGACGGCCAGCATGGCCTTCTCAATCTAGGATCGCCACGGCGCGAGTCCAGCCGGCCGAGGCGCCGCGGATCTTGACGGGAAAGCAGCTCACCACGAAGCCGCGGGACGGCAACGCCTCGAGGTTGTGCAGCTTTTCCAGATGGCAGTAGCCGATCTCGCGGCCGGCCTTGTGGCCCTCCCAGATCAGGCCGGCGTCGCCGGTCTCGCGGAATTTCCCCCGGGTGTGTACGAAGGGCGCGTCCCAGCTCCAGGCGTCGGTGCCGGTGACGCGCACGCCGCGCTCGAGGAGATAGAGTGTCGCCTCGCGCCCCATGCCGCAGCCGGCCGCGACATAGTCGGGCTTGCCGTAGGCCGAGCCCGCCCGCGTGTTCACCAGCACGATCTCGAGCGGCCTGAGCGCGTGGCCGATGCGCGCGAGCTCTGCCTCGACGTCGGCCGCCGTCACCACATAGCCGTCGGGAAGATGCCGGAAATCGAGCTTGAGGCCGGGCTGCAGGCACCAGTCGAGCGGCACCTCATCGATCGCGATCGCGCGCTCGCCGCGGTTCATGGTGGAAGCGAAGTGATAGGGCGCGTCGAGATGCGTGCCGTTGTGGGTCATGAGCCGGACCCACTCGATCGCCCAGCCCTCGCCCTCCGGCAGGTCCTGCTCGCGCAATCCCGGAAAGAATTTCACCACGTCGGCCGCGGTGGTCTTGTGCGTCAGGTACTCGATCCGCGGACCGTAGCCCGGCGGATCGGACACCACGTCGTTCTCCAAGTGCATGGAGATGTCGATGAGTTTGCGCGCCATCGGGTCAGCGTCGCGATGACTGGCGCCCCCGTCAAGCGCCCTCACCCGCCCGCCGCTCACGCGACGGGCACCCTCTCCCACTGCGTGGGCGAGGGATTTGATGCCCCTCGCCCGCGAAAGCGGGAGAGGGAGGGGCCCGCCGCGAAGCGGTGGGAGGGTGAGGGTAACTAGAGCAGCGCCTCGACCGCCGGCAACAGCTGCCTGAATTCGAAGGGCTTGGTGAGCGTGCAATCGGCACCGAGGGACTCAGCGGCGCGCAGGAAGCCCGTGCCCGACTGGTACTCGCCGCCGCCGGAGATCGCGATGATCTTGGTAGCGGGATAGAGCCGGCGCAGCTCCATGATGGTCTCGATGCCGTCGGTCTCGGGCATCAGCAGATCCGTGATCACGAGATCGATCGCGCGCGCCGCGAGTATCCTGAGCGCCTCGGCGCCGTCGGACGCCTCGGCGACCGCGTGGCCCTGCCTCTCGAGCGCCAGCGCCACCAACCGGCGCACGGGCACCTCGTCATCGATCACAAGAATGTTCGCCACTTTCAATCCTCTCGACGCATTTCCGCAGGCAAGCCGGCAACCTAACCCAGAATGGTTAACACAGTGTTCCCTTCTCACAGCCCTGCAAAAAAGGCGTTTGCAGGTCCGCGCCGCTCCCTGCGAGAGTGCGGCGCCTCAGTCCAGCCGGAGGTCTCCTTGTCCGACAAGAGTGCCGTCTCCAAACCCGCGGCGATTCCGGGCCGTCCCCATGGCGTCAGGCTGGCGATCACGGCCTTGCCGATGTCGAAGATCGGCGAGGTGTCCGCGCCCAATTTCGGCGATCCCGACATCGTGCCGCTCTGGTTCGGCGAGGGCGACCTGCCGACGCCGGATTTCATCTGCGACGCCGCCACCGCCGCGATGAAGCGCGGCGAGACCTTCTACACCTTCAAGCGCGGCATTCCCGAGCTCCGCCAGGCGATCGCCACGTACCTCACGGGCCTCCACGCCAAGCCGGTCGCGTCGGAGAACGTCGTGGTCACCTCGTCCGGCATGAGCGCGATCATGTTGACCATGGAAGCGCTGATCGATCCCGGCGACAGCGTGATCGTGCTTCATCCGGTCTGGCCCAACATCAATTCGACCATCGGCATCATGGGCGGCGTCGCCAGGCCGGTCTCGCTCGCCGCCGCGAAGGACGGCGGCTGGAAGCTCGACCTCCAGCGCGTGATCGACGCCTGCGACGCCACCACGCGGGCGATCTACGTGAATTCGCCCGGTAATCCCACGGGCTGGATGATGACGCGAGAGGACGCGCGGGCGTTGCTGGAGTTCGCGCGCAAGCGTGGCCTCTGGCTGCTCTCCGACGAGGTCTACAGCCGCATCGTCTACGGCCGGCGCGTGGCGCCCTCGTTCCACGACTTGGCGGAGCCGGGGGACCGCGTGGTGGTGCTGCAGAGCTTCTCCAAGGCCTGGGCAATGACGGGCTGGCGGCTCGGCTGGATGGTGGCGCCGCCGGAGATGCTGACCGTGATGGACAAGCTCATCGAGTACAACTTCAGCGGCTCGCCCACCTTCCTGCAGCACGCGGCAGTGACCGCGATCCAGGAGGGCGAGCCGCTGGTCTCCGAGATCGTCGAGCGCTGCCATATCGGGCGCGACCTCTTCGTGCAGGGCCTCGCGCGCTTCCCGCGCGTCACGGTCAAGTCGCCGGAGGGCTCGTTCTACGCCTTCGCGCGGGTCGACGGCTGCACCGACAGCTTCAAGCTCGCCCGCCAGATCATCACCGGCGCCAAGGTGGGCGTGGCGCCGGGCATCGCCTTCGGCGACGCCGGCGAAGGGTACTTGCGCTTCTGCTTCGCCTCCTCGAAGGAGCTTCTGGGCGAGGCGCTCGACCGCCTGGCCAAGACCAAGGTGCTGAGCTAGCGGTAAGTAAGGCTAGACTCACCACAGAGACACAGAGAACGCGGAGGCGCGGTAAATCGATCGTGCGTCCTTTTACTCGCTTCGCTTGCTCAGGATGAGGGGGAGTGAGTATGGCCCGAAGGATCTCCCTCATCCTGAGCAAGCGAGCATAGCGAGCGCGTCGAAGGACGCACGGCGTCGATCGAGTCTCCTGTCCTCCGTGTCTCCGTGGTGAAACGTTCCTTCCCTACTGCCTCTTGGGTGCGAGCCAGACTTCGGCTTGGACGGTGACGGAGACTTGGGCGTCGCCGGGCTCGGCGACGGGCGGGGGTGCGGAGGCGCCGGCGGTGCGCATCATCATCGGCATTGGGGGGCGCCCGCCGCCCTCGGCATTCCCGACGGTGACGTCGCGGATTTGCTGCACGCTCATGCCGAGGTCGGCGGCGACCTTCTCCGCGCGGCTCCGGAGCTGCGCCAACGCATCGGCGGTGAGGCCGTCCTGGGCCTCTCGCAGGCTCTCCTCCTTCACCTCGAAGGTGAGGCCTTGGGTGTTGAGGCCCTGCTGCTGGAGGTCGCCCATGAGCGTCAGCAGATCGGCGGGCGCGTCGCTCTGGAGATTGAGCGTCTGCTGTCCGTGCCAGACCGTGGGCCTAGCGGAATCGCGCTGGGGATAGACTGAGTAGCCGCCGGTCTCCGCCTTCACCGTCGCCACCGACTTCGCCTTGGCGAGCGCCGCCTCCATGCGGCGGTTGATCTCCGCCTGCACCTGCGCCGCGGCAGGTCCGGTCGCCTCGACCGCGAGCCCCGCGCGCAAATGGTCCCGCGCCATCATGCGCTCCGCCTTCTCGGTAAGGCGGATGATGGTGACGCCCGGCGGCGCGGCCGTGTCGGCGGCGAGCGCGGGCGCGGGCATGAGCAGCACCAGGGCGGCCATCGAGCTGAGAAAGGCGCGCATGCGATCCTCCTTCGTCTCGGCGCCGCCAGCATGCACCAGCGAAGGCGCCGAAGGCACGGGACAACTTTGGCCGGCGGACCCGGCCCGTTTCGCTCGATCCCGCGCGCGCCCCAAATCCCTAAAATTTGAGCGTCAACGCCTCGTTTACCGTTGACGGCGTAGGTCTTGGGCGGCCGATCGGACCGTCGGGGTCGGGCCAGTAAGCCGGAGACAAGGACATGGGCAAGCACGAGGCTGCGATTTCGCAGGAACCGGTCGAGCTGCTGCACGCGGCGGTGCCGGGCCCCACGCGCCTCAAGGAGCGGCGTCGGCACAAGCGCCACGACTCGCAGCAGATGAGGCTGACGTTCCTCGGCGCCGACCACGATGCCGTCAACTGGTCGCTGGGCGGCTTCCTGGTCAAGGACACGCATCCGGAAGCGCCGGTCGGCACGGCTGCGGCGGGCTTCCTGAGCATCGTCGGAATCCCCGGCCGGTTCGCCGTTCGCATCGAGCTCGTGCGGCGGGACAAGCGGATGCGCGAGATCGCCTTCCGCTTCGTCGAACCATCGCAAGCGCTGCTGGACGCACTGACGCGTCTCGCCGAGTAGCCAGGAGGAGTCGATGACGTTCCTATCCGATCCATCCGAGCGCCGCCGGGCCAATCCCGACGAGGTCAGACCGGGCGAGAGCTTCCGGCCGCGCCGGAACACACCGCCGTCGCAGACCGCGACCGTGCTGGAGCTTCGCGAGGGCCTCTGCGGCATCCCGCACGTCCTCTTCAAGCTCGCGATCGAATGCTCCGGCGCCAGCCGGCGCTTCGAGGAGCCCGCGCGCCTTTTGGCGGTCGAGTCCTTCCTCGACAATTATCCCGAGCACGTGCAGTAGCGCCGGCGCGCGGAATCCGCCCCGCGTAACGCTCTAGGATCGTCATGCCCGTGCTTGTCGCGGGCATCCACGTGTTCCTTTCCGGTCGAAGAAAACGTGGATGGCCGGGACGAGCTCGGCCATGACGGGTAAAGAGGAGCCCGATCGCATCTGGGCCGGGAGCGCGATAAGCTGTCTGGGCTGAGCTCGCACGCATCGCGGCTGGTTGCGATCGCTGCGTCCTTCGACTCGGCGCTGGGCGCCAGTTCAGGATGAGGTTCCTTTCTCGATGCCCTCAAGAACGACTTCATCCTGAGCCACGCGCGGAGCGCGTGAGTCGAAGGACGCACTCATTCAACCCAGGCCATCAGCCTCGAGAACGCCACTTTGGTTCGGCCGCTTGATTTGAGAGGAGACGCAGCATGGACCGATTCACCGGCGGATGCCTCTGCGGCGATGTCCGCATCGTGGCGGTGGGACGCCCCTACCGGGTCGGGCTTTGTCATTGTCTCGACTGCCGCAAGCATCATGGCGCGCTGTTTCACGCCTCCGCGATCTTCCCGCGGGATGCCGTGACGATCTCCGGCGAGACGCGCGACTACGCCGCGCGGTTCTTCTGTCCCCGCTGCGGCTCGACCGTCTTCGGGCAGAGCGCGGACGAGATCGAAGTGAACCTGGGCTCGCTCGATGCCCCCGACCAGCTGACGCCGACCTACGAAAGCTGGATCATCCGCCGCGAGTCCTGGCTGCCGCCGTTTCCGCTCGCCAGACACTACGAGCGCGATCGCGAGGGCTCGGGGCGGTTCGAGGAGTAGATCGCACGGACGGTGCGACGGCAGAGGTTTTCTGCGACGGAGCGGGAGGCCAATGCGGCCCCCCGCGACAGCGCCGCATCACGCTTCCGCCACGACGATGTGATTTGTTGGCCTCTTCAGCCGGTGTGACCATGCGCCGCTGCAAGATGGGAGATCACCACTTGCTGAAGCGATCGCTGGCGGCCTTTTTGCTCGGCGCGGTAGCCGTGCTTGTCGTCCACCAGCCGGCGATCGGCCTCTGTCACCTGCTCGGATTGACTCCGCTCACGGCCTACAGTCTCGCGGGACGACCGCCCTGGGGCGTGCCCGTCTTTCTGTCGCTGACCTTTTGGGGCGGCATCTGGGCGATCCCGATCGGGCTCATCCTCGATCGCCTCCCGCGCGGTTGGCCCTACTGGGTGGGCGCGGCGTTGCTCGGCTCACTCCCGACGAACCTGACATCAATTCTGGTTATTCTGCCGCTCAAGGGCCTGCCAATGAGCGTCTTCTTCCAGGCGGTCGGCGCCGTGACCGGTTTCACGGCCAATGGCGTCTGGGGGCTGGGCTTCGCGGCACTCTGGCACTGGTGGAACGGGCGCGCCGCGGCGGCACGGATGCCAGCGTGATCTGACGCTGGCCGGTGCTGGAGAGTTGTCGCGGCGCTTTTCACGCGTCTGCGATCTTCCCACGGGATTCCGTGACGATCTCCGGCGAGACGCGCGACCACGCAGGGCGGTTTTTCTGCCCGCGCTGCGGCTCGACCGTGTTCCGCCGCACCGCGGACGAGATCGAGGTGAACCTGGGATCGCGAGGGCTCGGGGCGGTTCGAGGAGTAGGGCGAGAATTCCACTTCGGACCGCGGCGCTCATATCAAGGCGGTCGCCAGTGTATGTTGAGCCGTCAGCGCGACCGCCCTGGGAGCACCGATGTCCGGGTCATCCACCTTTGCGGCTTGGGCGCGGCTGCACATCTTCAGGACCGTCACCGCGGTGCTGACGCTTGTGCTGCTGGGGCTATGTTTCTTCTATGACCCGGAGCTGATCACGTGGTGGCTGCGGACGACCATGCGGATGATCGAATTCGTCGCCGCGCTGCTGCCCTACCCCTGGGGAGATCAGGTCGAGATCACCTTGAAGGCGCTCGGCGGGTCGTTCTGGTTCCAGATTGCCTCCGCGATCATCCTGGTGCGCGCCGTGCTCTGGGGTATCGCGGCGGGCTGGCGTCACCAGAAGTCGAGACGCCGGGCGCGGGCTGGCGCGCGACGAGAGCCTGATCGCTTGGATTGACTCAGTGCGTCCTTCGACTCGGCGCTGCGCGCCGGCTCAGGATGAGGGCTTTTCTTTGTGCATCTTCAATAGCCCTCATCCTGAGCCACGCGCGGAGCGCGTGAGTCGAAGGACGCACCCGGGTTACTGCCGGTGAACCAGACGCTAGCGGACGGGTGTGCGGCCATGGTCAGGGCAGGCGAAGCGGCCGCCGTAGCGGCCGCTCTCCGGACCGGGCGGGCGGGCGGGAAACAGAAAGCCGACCTCGGACGGCAGGTCCTCGCGATAGACGAGCCCGCCGTCGCGCGCCTCGCGGATGATGGCGGCGACCTCCGCGTTGAGGAACGGCGTCGCATCGAGCTCCTCGGCGTCGACGGTCGCGGTCTCGAGCCTCGCCCCGGCGGCCTCGCGCAGCCTCACCAGCAGCGCGCCGATCGCGCGGCGGAGCGGCGGCCTCAAGTGGCTGTCGCAGGGCGAGAACGCGAGCCGCCCGGAGGCGACGAGCACGTCCTGGCGCAGGAGTCTGAGCGCCCCATCCTGGTGCACCCGTCCTCTCTGCCAGGCGACCTCGAGGCTTTCCCGGTTCTCGACGGGCCGATCGAACGACCACAGCCGTGGATCGGGTGAGGGCGGCGGCTCAGGTGGGCTCGACAGGAGCGGCCCATCGCCAAGCCGCAGGACCACGCCGACGATCGCGACAGTCGCTGCGATGAGCGAGATCAGCGCGCGCATGGCGGCTCAGTTGACGCAGGGCTTGGTGAGCGCGAAGCGCCAGGCGTCCTCGACCGGATCGCTGAAATGGCGCGTGACGTCGATCACCCGGCCGTCCCGAAGCGTGAGCGTCTCGACCGGATCGCTCGCGGTCGCGGCCATGTGGCGCTGGTAGACATCGAAGGCATCGCTCAGCACCCGGCGCTGCCGCGTATCGCAGGGCGAGGCGTCGACGCGATTGGCCGCCACCAACACCGCCTGCCGGAGCGCGCGGCGCGTCGGGTCCTCATGCAGCAGCCCGGCGCCGGCGGCGTTCTTGACCGATGCGCGATCGCGCGCCTCGGTGCCGGTGCTCGCGGCGACCGGTTGCGGCTCCTGCGGACGCGACGCCATCACCTGCACGCCCTTCGGCACGAGGTAGCCGATGATCAGACTGACCGCGATCAAAGCAATGAGTGTGCGCATCGACAGCCTTGCCGGAACGCCTCAATCCCGGCCAGAGGGTCGCACGGCAACGATTGAGGATTGTCTAACGCGGCGAGGTCGCGCCGCGACCCGCCCGGCGGTCAAGGTAGACCAATTGATGGGTGCACACTAAAATGTAGCAGCAGAGCTTTGGGGTTGGGGGAGGCGTCTCGTGAGCTCACGACTACTCGCCGCCGCGTTCGTGCTCGCACTCTTCACAGCACAGCATGCGCCTGCGCAGACAAATCTGCCGGGTCATTTGTACACGGGAACCGGCGCCGATCTGGGCGTGCCCGATTGGCGCGACATCCCGGAATCGGAAAGCGCAGTTAGGTTTACGGATCCTCAGGATGTAAAATCCCGCAAGGCGGCGAAATTCCAGGACAGGTACGCCGAAAACATAACGCTGCGCAATAACGGGCTACTTGCTTACAGGCGCCTCTTTGGTCGTGCATCCAGTTTTGGCACGAACGGAATTGATCAGGCCGCTGTATGGCTGCGGCAGGAGATCGAGACGAGCTTCTACGCCCAGAGGGGAATCAAATACGATGAGCGGCAAGTAAAGAGGGCGGGAGAGGTCGCCTATTTCGTTCAATCATCGCCAACCGCTACGTGCTTTCTCTTCAACGCGCTCCTTGGGGATGGCCTGCGGAGAGATCAGGACATAGGTGGCAACGTTTGCTACGACCCGAAAACGCGCACTGCCGAAGCGCTTGAGCGGGAGATGTTGTCGATTCTGTCGCGAGCGCGCTTTGGGGAGCCCTCCGACAAAAACAGTTTTACGGTCTCTTTTCAGATTCCCGACTCCATGATCCCGCCGCGACCCTGACGGCCACCGAAAGAAAGTCGACTGCACGTCCTTCAGTCTGTGGCACATATTCGAATTGCCCACGCACTCAGCAATGCCACTCTCCCCCGCCTGAGATCACTCCCGTCGGCTCCCGTCGGTGCCGCCCCGCTCGTCGCGCGGCCCGCCCAGAGCGCCGCGTTGAATTTCGCGGTGTCGAGCTGGTCCTCGCGCGAGTAATCCTGGTCGCCGAGCGCGCGTTGCCAGTAGGCGGAGTCCTTCGGCGGCGCGCCGGTGCAGGCCCAGCGTGAGGGCCGCGCGCCCGGCGCCGGCGCCGCGTCGGCGTGCTTCTTCGGGAGCGGCAGGTCGGTGGTGGCGAGGATCGCGGGGAGCGCGGCCTCGTAGGTCCAGGCCGCGCCCGCGCGCTCGTCGAAGACGTCGGCCATGGGGTCGGCGAGGCCGTCGTTGAGGCCGAGCGGCGGCAAGCCCAGCACCTCCTCCATCGTGCGCAACAGGCTCACGGTGGTGTAGGGCGTCGAGACCAGGGCGCGGCGGCGCACATAGGGGCCGGCGATCAGTGCGATGCTGCGGTGGGCGTCGACGTGGTCGGCGCCGTTCTGGGCGTCGTCCTCGACCACGAAGATCAGCGTCGAGCGCGCGATCGGGCTCTTGGCAACCGTCTCCACCAGCGCGCCCACGGCGTAGTCGTTGTCGGCCATCTGCGTCTCGACCGTGTCGACGCGGTCGAGCGCATCGGAAAAACCCCCGAAGTGGTCGCCGCCGAGCCGGACGAGCATCAGATTCGGCACCGCGTCCGCCGCGACCAGCGCCGCGAAATCGCGCTGCCACTCCCGGAGGCGCCATAAATCTGGGAGCCGCATGTCGAAGCCGCGGTAGTAGGGATCGCTCACGGGGCGGAGCGCGGCCTTGGTCGGCTCGAACACTTGGCGGCCTTCGTTAAAGGGCTCGCGCAGCAGCGGCGCCGCGCCCGGGTTGCGCGGATCGTAGAGCGTGAAGTCGCCGTAGAAGCCGTAGTTTCGGACCGTGAGATGCGCGCGGAGTGCTGCGTCCCAGAGATAGCCGGTACCCGCGACATCCGCGGCATCTCCAGGCGCGTCGGGCGCTGCGACATCCGCGGGACCCGGCAGCAGGTCGGGGTCGTCGAGCAGAGCGGGATTGATCCGGCGGCGCTCGTCCGCCGGCAGGCTCACGTTGAGATTGCGGTTGAGGCCCTCGAAATCGTACTGGAGC
>DATFRA010000446.1:0-3843 GCA_035263705.1 Allostellaceae bacterium | reverse complement strand
CAACGCCGAGGGGTCGTGGCTCAAGGACACGAAGAAATAGATCGTAAGCGCGGTGAATACCGCGGCCGGCAGGAGGTAGATCAGTCGGCGCATAGTCTCAGTCGTCCGACGCCGCGCCGGCGGCTTGGGTCCGGCGCACGGCGGCGCCCACGCGCCAGCGCCGGTCCGAGAGGCTCATCAGCCCACCGAGCGCCATCACGCCGCAGCCGAGCCAGATCCAAGGCACCAGCGGCTTCTCATAGATCCGCAGTGTCCAGCCGCCTTTGCTGTTGCCGTCCACGAGTGTGACGTAGAGATCGGAGAGCAGATTGGTGCGGATCGCCGTGAACGTCGTCGGCATCCGCTGCACCGGGAAGAAGCGCTTCTCCGGATGCATGACAGTGACGAGCGTGCCCTGCCGCGTGACGGTGACCGTGCCTCGATTGGCGGTGTAATTGGGACCTTCGACCGGCTCGACCTTGTCGAGGCGAAGGTCATAGCCTGCGATCGAGACGCTGTCGCCGGGATTCACGAGTTCGATGCGCTCGCTCTCCCAGGCCGAAGCAGCGATTCCCGCGACGGTGACGGCGACGCCGAGATGCGCGAGCGTCATGCCGTAGGACGCGCGCGGCAAATGTCGCGCACGCGCGAGCGTGTCGTTGAAGGGCACCCGGAATAGCTGCACGCGCTCCGACCATTCGACCAGGCCGCCGGCGCCGATCCACGCCGCCAGGCCGATGCCCAGTGTCGCGAGCACTGCGGTGGGGGTCACGAGCAGCAGCACCGCGAGCACGACCGCGATCGCCGCGCCAGCGGCGACGATCAATCGCTGCGATGCCGCTAGCAAGTCGCCACGCTTCCAGCCGAGCAGCGGCCCGAACGGGATCGCGATCAGGAGCGGCAGCATTAGCGGCACGAAGGTGCGGTTGAAGAACGGGAATCCGACCGAGACCTTGTCGCCCCCCATAACGTCCAAGAACAGCGGATAGAGCGTGCCGATGAAGACCGTGGCGGTGCCGGTGGCGAGCAGCAGGTTGTTCAGCACCAAGGCGCCCTCGCGCGAGATCGGCGCAAAGATCCCGCCCCCGCGGAAAGACGGCGCGCGCACGGCATAAAGGATCAGCGGGCCGCCGATGGCGATCACCAGCAGGAGCAGGATGAAGGCGCCCCGCGCGGGATCTTGTGCAAAGGCGTGCACCGAGGTGAGCACGCCCGATCGCACGAGGAAGGTACCGATGAGCGATAGGGCGAAGGTCACGATCGCCAGCAGGATGGTCCAGGTCTTGAGCGCGTCGCGCTTCTCCACCACGATCGCGGAATGCAGCAGCGCCGTGCCGGCGAGCCACGGCATGAAAGACGCGTTCTCCACGGGGTCCCAGTACCACCAGCCGCCCCAACCCAGCGTGTAGTAGGCCCACCAGCTCCCGAGCGCGATGCCGATCGTCAGCGCGCACCAGGCGGCGAGCGTCCAGGGCCTGACCCAGCGCGCCCAGGTTGCGTCGACCCGGCCTTCGATCAGCGCCGCCACCGCGAAGGAGAACGAGACGGAGAATCCGACATAGCCCAGGTAGAGGAACGGCGGATGAATCGCGAGCCCGATGTCCTGCAAGATCGGGTTCATGCCGTTGCCATCGAGCGGTGCCGGTGAGATACGCAGGAACGGGTTTGAGGTGAAGAGGATGAAGGCGAAGAAGCCGGCGCCGATCATGCCCTGCACGGCAAGCACGCGGGCGCGGAGGTCCGGTGGCAAGCTCGTGCCGAACCACGCGACCGCCGCGCCGAACAGTGTCAGGATCAGCACCCACAGCAGCATCGAGCCTTCGTGGTTCGACCAGACACCCGTGATCTTGTAGAGGAGCGGCTTGGCGGAGTGGCTGTTTGCAACAACGGTCGCGAGCGAGAAGTCCGAGATGACGTAGGCGTGACCGAGCGCCGCGAAGGCCAGCGCCACCAGGGCGAATTGCCCGATCGCCGTGCTGCCGCCGAGCGCCATCAGCGCGGGCTCGCCGCGCGAGGCGCCATAGAGCGGCACGATCGACTGCACGATCGCGAGCACCAGCGCCAGCGCGAGCGCGAAATGGCCGAGCTCGGCGATCACGGCTTCGCCTGCGCGGAAGTGGCGGGTGGATGCTCGCCCTGCCAGTGGCCGGCCTTCTTGAGCGCATCCGCGACCTCCGGCGGCATGTAGCGCTCGTCGTGCTTCGCCAGCAGCGTATTCGCTTTGAATATGCCGGTCGTTAGGACATTGCCCTCGACGACGACGCCCTGACCTTCCCGAAAGAGATCTGGTATCGGTCCATTGGCAATGTCATAGGTGACCGGCACCGCCGCGTTGCCGTCCGTGACACGAAACTTGATGGTCCGACCGTCCGGGTCGCGCGTTACACTGCCGACTTCAACAAGGCCACCGAGGCGAATGCGCTCGCCACTAGCAAGACTCTTAGCCGCCACTTCGGTTGGCGTTCTGAAGAAGGCGGTCGCGCCCTCGCTGTTCAAAGCCCAGATCACTAGGCCGGTAGCAATACTGAGCAAGCCGAGCCCCAGCAGCACCACCAGGAGACGCTTGCGCTTGCGGGTCATGGGTGCGCGGGTTTAGCGGCGCCTCTGCGGCCGCGTCGCTTCAAATGCCGACCACAGCGCCTGCTGGCGCCGCCATGCGCAATAGGACTGCACGGCCATCGCCGCCAGCACCAGCACCGCAAGCGCATAGGCGGGCCAGACGAAGCGCGCGTAGCCACCCATGGCAAGGAAGTGATCGAGCGCGTCCATCATGTGACGGATCCTGCGGCTTGGTGACCCCCCTGGGGCTCCGGTATCACCTCGATCTCGCCAAGGCGTGCGGCGCGCACGCGGCTCGCGACGATCGCAGTACGCATCCTGAGCATCAGCAGCGCCGCGAAATAGAGCATGAAAGCCACCGCCATGATCAAGAGCGGCACCAGCATCGATCTGTCGATGGTAGGGCCGCCCACGCGGAACACGCTCGCGGGCTGATGCAGCGTGTTCCACCAATCGACCGAGAACTTGATGATCGGCAGGTTGACCACGCCCACCAGCGCCAGCACCGCGCCTGCTCGCGCGCCTCGCGTCGGGTCGTCGAAGCCGTTCACGACTGCGATATAGCCGACATAGAGGAAGAACAGCACCAGCACCGAGGTGAGGCGCGCGTCCCACACCCACCACGTCCCCCACATGGGCTCGCCCCAGAGCGATCCCGTGACCAGACAGAGCAGCGTGAAGCCCGCGCCCAGCGGTGCCGCGGCCTGGGCCGCAATGTCCGCCAGAGGATGCCGCCAGATCAAGGCGACCGCACTCGCGAGCGCGAGGAAGGCATAGACGAAGCTTGCCATCCACGCGGCGGGCACGTGCACGAACATGATCCGCACGGCCTCGCCCTGCTGATAATCGGGCGGCGCGACCAAGAGCGCGAGGTAGAGTCCGACCGCGAGGCCGATGGCGGCACCCGCCCCGCACCAGGGCATGATGCGGCCCGAAAGGCGCATGAACCGGCCGGGATTCGCAAAGCGCTGCATCGGAGCCTTCTAGCGCAAATCGATCCTCGGTGTCAGGCGGGTGTCACGGAGATCTGATGGTTCTACTCCAACGCGGGGCGAAGTGCCGCAGCCGCCGCCCAGGGCGCTAGGGGCAATGCTGCCAGCAGCAGGGCCGTCAGGATCAAGAAATGGGGCCGAACGGGAAAACCCGCAACCGCTTGCTCAACCGCGGCCACGCCGAAGATCAGCACGGGGATGTAGAGCGGCAGCACCAGGAGCGAGAGCAGCACCCCGGCCCGGCGGGCGCCCAGCGAGAGCGCGGCGCCCACGGCGCCCACGAGGCTGAGGCTCGGCGTGCCCAGGGCCATTG
>DATFRA010000445.1:0-7305 GCA_035263705.1 Allostellaceae bacterium | reverse complement strand
AACCCAGCATGATGAAGGCGGGGTGCGCGATGTTGACGATGTCGAGCATGCCGAATGAGATCGACACGCCCACCGTCACCACGGCGTAGAACCCGCCGAGCAATAGCCCCGCTACGATCGCATTGAGCAGCAGCTGTGGATCCCACAGCATCCCGGCTTCTCCCTGTCCCGCGGACCTTCACTGGCCCGTTTCCCCGGCGCGGTGGCCCGAGAGTAGCACGAAACCGCGCAAGTCTAGCCCCTCGGCGCGGCTTTCAAACGGCGGCTGCCCACGTTAGCGTGGGGCGCGAAGTTGGGAGACGGAGGATGCCGAGCCTTTCCACGGCGCGCGCAGGCGGTTCAGAAGTGCGGCCGCTCCTCGAGCAGGCGGGGTTGGCTTCTCAGGCTGCGGCCGAGTGGCTCGCGGGCTGGCCGGATCTCAGGGGCGACTATCGCCTGGACGCGGCCGCGAGCTCGCACTTCTGGATCAGCGGCGCGAGCCTGCTCGCGCGGCTGCCGCCGAAGCCAAAGCGCAGCCCGACCGAGGCGGCAGCGGCGGGTTCGATCCTTCGTGCCACGCGAGATCTGCGCGATCGCTTCCTGACGACGCATGTCGACGCGCTCTACCGGGCGCTCACCCGAGATTGCGCTTCTTTCGTGCGGGTCGAGCAGCTCGCCTATGACGCCGCCGCGGCGATTCCAGGACTGGTTCCCACGCCCGCGCAAGTGGCCGCCGAGAACGAGCTCCCACAGCGAGACAAGGAGGGGCTCGAGATCGACCAAGGCATCTTCCTGTCGCGCGTGCTGGCGCATCCCACGGCGGGCGCGCACCTCTGCCATGCGATGCTGCTGCCGACGGCCGCTGCGCTCGCTCGGCTCGAGGAGTTCCGCGCGCACGCCGCTCTCGAGCTCGGTGCCGCGACAGTAGAGCGGCGTGGCGCTGCCGCCGTCGTGACCATGCGCAATCCACGCTTCCTTAATGCCGAGGATGAAAGCACGGTCGACGCCGTCGAGGCCGCAGTGGATCTCGCGATCCTCGACCCCGAGAGCGAGATCGCGGTGCTGCGAGGCGGCGAGGTCGAGCACGCAAAGTATCGAGGACGCCGCGTGTTCTCCACCGGCATCAACCTGACGCACCTCTACTACGGCAAGATCTCGTATCTCTGGTACGTCAAGCGCGAGATGGGATTCGTCAACAAGCTGTTCCGCGGTCTCGCGAAGCCCGAGGCGAGCCCGGACGAGATCGGCGGTGACAGCATCGAGAAGCCCTGGATCGCCGGTGTGGACGCCTTCGCGATCGGCGGCGGCTGCCAATATCTGCTCGCTACCGATTATGTGGTAGCCGCGAGCGACGCCTATCTCACGCTGCCGGCGCGCAAGGAGGGCATCATCCCCGGCGCCGCGAACCTGCGGCTGACGCGATTCGTCGGCGATCGGCTGGCGCGCCAGCTGATCATGTACGGCCGTCGCCTCGAATGCGACAGCCCGGAGGGGCGCCTGATCTGCGACGAGGTCGTGCCGCCCCGTGACGTCGACGCGGCGATCGATCGCGTGGTCGAGGGCTTCACCAGCTCGGGCGTGGTGAGCGCCGCCGGCAACCGCCGCGCCTTCCGGGTCGCACAGGAGCCGCTCGACCTGTTCCGCCGCTACATGGCCGTCTACGCCCGCGAGCAGGCCTATTGCCACTTCAGCCCCGCACTGATCGCCAACCTCGAGCGCAACTGGAGCGCGCAGCAGCGCCGCGCGTGACCGGAGCTAAGATGAGGTGGGAGGAGACGTCCATGCAGCACAGCACCGAGCGCTTCTTGACCACGCACACGGGAAGCCTGCCGCGGCCGGAGGCGCTGATCCGCGTTATGTACGCCAAGGAAGAAGGCGTGCCGGTAGATCGTGCGGCATTGGCAGCGCAGGTGCGCGCCGCGGTCGGGGACGTCGTGCGCAAGCAGGCCGATGCCGGCGTCGACCTCGTCAATGATGGCGAGATGTCGAAGCCGAGCTACGCGACCTACGTGAAGGATCGGCTCAGCGGCTTCGGCGGTACTGGCAACACCTTCGTCTACCAGGACCTCGCGGATTTCCCGAACCTCGCGAAGCGGGTGTTCGGCGATCCCGGCCGCTCCCGCCGCAAGACGCCGGCCTGCAACGGTCCGATCGGCGTGCGCGACCACGAGGCCGCTTCCGCTGATGTTGACAATCTCAAATCGGCGCTCGCGACGGTCAAGGTCACTGGCGCCTTCATGAGCGCGGCGTCTCCCGGCGTCGTCTCGCTGTTCTTCCGCAACGACCACTATCCGAGCCACGAGGCCTACCTGTTCGCGATTGCGGACGCGATGCGGGCCGAGTACGAGACCGTCGCGAAGGCAGGAATCACCTTGCAGATCGATTGCCCCGACCTCGCCATGGGTCGGCACATCCAATATGCGAGCCTCAGCGTCAAGGAGTTTCGCAAGCGTGCGCGAATACACGTCGACGCCCTCAATCACGCGCTCTCCGGCATTCCGGCCGAGCAGTTGCGCATGCACCTCTGCTGGGGCAACTACGAGGGTCCGCATCACTGCGATGTGCCGCTCGCGGACATCATCGACATCGTGTTCATGGCCAAGCCCAGCGCGATCTCCCTCGAGGCCGCCAATCCCCGCCACGCCCATGAATGGACGCTGTTCGAGCGCGTGAGGCTGCCGGCGGGGAAGGTGTTGATCCCCGGCGTGATCGAATCAAAATCCAATTTCATTGAGCACCCCGAGCTGATCGCGCAGCGCATCGGGCGCTATGCGAAGCTCGTCGGGCGCGAGAACTTGATCGCCGGGAGTGATTGCGGCTACGGCACCTGGGTCGGCCAAGCGGCGGTCGACTCCGACGTGGTCTGGGCCAAGCTGGCGGCGCTCGCGGAGGGCGCGCGGATCGCGTCCCGCCAGTTCTGGACTTAGTCCGCCGGCCGCCTATTCGTCCTCGTCCTCAAGGTCGGCGAGGTCCTCGGCCGTCGCCACCTCCGCATCGGAGAGATCCTCGCCGAACGCATAGAGCACGCCGGCGATGAACTCACCGGTGTCCATCATCGGAATGAAGACGTAGTTGTCCTCGAGTTCGAAGCCCAACGTAGGCAGACGTCCAGGGCCTTCCTTCGACACCTGCGTCTCGCGCCAGATGTCGCGCGCCTCGGCGGCCACGCCCAACTCAAGTTTCACTGGTTTGACCATTGACTCGCTCGTGCGTCGATGGCGCAGCGTCAAACCAGGATCCGCATGGCTACGTCGAGCTCGTCGTCGTCCTGCACGTCGGCAGCGAGGATGTCGTAGACCTGCGCAACCCGCCCGGTCCGCGTGTGCCGCACCTCTCCGCCGAGACCATCGTCGGCGGTGAACCATTTCACGGCCTCGACCACCTCCGCTTCGGTGGCGCCGGTCGAGAGGATGCTCGTGATCACATCATCCTCCAGCGGTCCCACGATGCGGACCACGCCACTCGCAGTGGCTCGTGGTGCAACCTTCTCTCGCTGGGCCATGGCGTTCCCTCTTTCCCTTACGACCAATGACAGCGCGGGTGCCCTGGACGGCGGGCGGACGTGAGAGTGGACATAGGTACCGCTTGCGCGGCGAAAAGCCCCGACGCGTCAGGGAATGTCTCGATCACCCGCAGGTTGCGGGCGTCGGTCACACGGCGCTACGAGCGCGCCATCTTCGTGGTGCCGATCGACTGGCGTGCATGGATCGATCGTACGGTCTCGATCGTGTCCGCGTCCTCGGCCCGCTTGTCCGGGCGGTAGCGCTTGACCCGGGCAAAGCGCAGCGCGAGACCGCCGGGGTAGCGAGGGCTCGCCTGAATGTCGTTGAACGCGACCTCGACCACGAGCCTGGGCTCGACCTGAACCGTGTAGGCGTCGCCGCCGATCGCGAGCTTGCGCAGCTCGGCCGTCTGCCAGGCCAGCATCTCGTCGGTCATGCCCTTGAAGGTCTTGCCGAGCATGACGAAGCCGCCCGTCGCGGGGTCCCGGGCGCCGAGGTGCAGGTTGCTGAGCCAGCCCTTGCGCCGGCCATGGCCCCATTCGGCCGCAAGCACCACGAGGTCGAGCGTGAGCGCCGGCTTGATCTTGAGCCAACCACGGCCCCGCGCGCCGGCGTCATAAGGCGCGTCGAGGGCCTTGGCCATGATCCCTTCGTGACCGGCGGCAAGCGCCTCCGAGAGGAAGGCCTCGGCATCGGCCAGATCCCGCGTTACGCGGCGGCGGATCAGGAAAGGCGCCGGGACCGCACGGGCGAGGGCATCAAATCGCTCCGCGCCGGGGTGATCCACGATGGCCCTGCCGTCGACATAGAGGCAGTCGAAGAAGAACGCCCGCAGGGGCAACTCCCGGCGCATCCGCGCGACGTCGAGCTTGCGGCCGAACCGCCGCATCGTGACCTGGAACGGCTGCGGCCGGCCATCCGCCCGCAGCGCGATGGCCTCGCCATCGAGGATCAGGCTCGGCACGTCAAGGTCGCGCACGGCCTCGACGATCTCCGGCACCGCCGGCGTGACCTCGTTGAGGTTGCGGGTGAACACCCGGACCTCTCTGTCCCGCTTGTGCAGCTGGATGCGCGCGCCGTCGAGTTTGTCCTCGAAGGCGGCCTCGCCGAGGCGCTCCAGCGCTTCGCCGACCCCGTCCGCCGTCTGCGCGAGCATCGGCCTCAGCGGACGAAACAGTTGAACCACGATGCCCGCGAGTGCGGTCCGTCCCTCCTTCAGCGCGGCTCGCGCGACGGCGCCCAGGTTCCCGGACACCATGACCGCGCGCCGGATCTCGACGAGGGGAACTTGCGCGGCGCCGGCGATGGCTTCGACCATCAACCCCTCGACCGCGCCCTGGCGCAGCTCGCCGAGCAGCGCGCGCAGCAGGAAATCCTGCTCGTCGGCGGTGGCGGGGGCCAGCAACTCGCGGGTCAACCGCGCCCGCTCCTCGGCCGAGCCGCCGCCGCGCACCTCAGCGATCCGGTCGAGCGCCGCGTCGACCTCAGCGAGTGTCACGGTGGGTGTTGTCGCGGCCGCCGCCGGCACTGCGGCCCGGAGCACCGCCGGACCGAGCCCGATCCGGCCCTGGCGCGGCTCGCCCGACAGGAGCGCGACCGCAATCTCGATGTCCTCCGGCCCCGCGCTCCGCAGGCAGGCGGCAAGGAGGCCGATCTTGTCGGAACGGCCGCTCGTTTCGCTGACGCTCCGCGAGGCCGCGACGATGTCATGGAGAAGCATGGGAATGGCTGGGGGACTAGGATTCGAACCTAGACTGGCGGAGTCAGAGTCCGCTGTCCTACCGTTAGACGATCCCCCATCCGGGAGCCGGCGCGCTACATAGCACAGCCGCCGCGTCGCTCATAGTTGGTCCGCCTCATGGCGCTCGCCAAGCCCTCGGGCTTCCTCGTGGCCCATAGATTTTTTATGGGTTACAGTTCTGCGAATCGCCCTTGGAGGATCGCCCTTGGACCGCGTCGCGACCGCGCCGCCCGATGTCGGTGAAAGGGCAGCTTCACAAGAAATATCAATAGGTTACGTCCCGCGCGAGGTCTGCGCGGCGCTCGATCTCGGGACCAACAATTGCCGGCTCCTGGTGGCGCGGCGGGCGGGCCGCGGCTTTCGCATCATCGACGCCTTCTCACGCATCGTGCGGCTGGGCGAGGGGATCGCGCAGAGCGGCCGCCTCTCGGAGGCCGCGATGGACCGGACGCTGGCGGCGCTCGCGGTCTGCGCCGACAAGATGGCGCGCCGCAAGGTGACGCAGGCGCGCGCGGTCGCGACCGAGGCCTGCCGGCGCGCCGGGAATTGCGAGGAGTTCCTCGAGCGGGTGCGGACCCAGACCGGCATTCCCATCGAGATCATCGCCAGCGACGAGGAGGCGCGCCTCGTGGTGGTGGGCTGCGCGCCGCTCCTCGATCGCCGCACGCCCTTCGCGCTCGTGCTCGACATCGGCGGCGGCTCGACCGAGCTCGCGTGGCTCCGCGTGCCGCGCGACCCGCGTCAGGCGCCGCACGTGCTGGATTTCGTCTCGCTGCCCTACGGCGTCGTGACCCTGAGCGACGGCTACGACGGCCGCGCCGTGACCGAGGAGATCTACGGCACCATGGTCGCGGAGGTGCGGGCGGCGCTGGCCCCCTTCGAGCGGTCGAATGGCATCGCGCGCCGGATCGAGAGCGGCGCGGTGCAGATGCTCGGGAGCTCCGGCACGGTGACCACGCTCGCCGCGATCCACCTGGGATTGCCGCGCTACAACCGGGTCGCCGTCGACGGCAGCTCGCTGAGCTTCGCCGAGGTGGCGGCGGCCTCGCGGGGCGTCCTCGCCATGGACTACGCGGCGCGCGTGGCGCACCCCTGCATCGGCGCCGAGCGCGCGGATCTCGTGCTCGCGGGCTGCGCCATCCTCGAGGCGGTCTGCGCGCTCTGGCCGGTGGGCCACGTGCGCGTCGCCGATCGCGGCCTGCGCGAGGGCATCCTGCAGGGGCTCTTCGCCCGCCATTGACGCACGGACATGCGTAGGCGCCGGGGCAGCGGGAGCGGACGCAACCGCCGCGGCGCGCCCACCACCAGCCGCGCGCCGGCCGTCCGCGTCAAGACGGCACGCCGCCGCTCGGCCTCCTCGACCCAGTGGCTCCAGCGGCAGCTCAACGACCCCTACGTCGCGGAGGCGCGCCGCCTCGGCTACCGCTCCCGCGCCGCCTTCAAGCTCATCGAGCTCGACGACCGCTTCCATTTCCTGAAGCCCGGCGCCAGCGTGGTCGATCTGGGCGCGGCGCCCGGCGGCTGGACGCAGGTGGCGGCGGCGCGCACCCGCGCCGAGACCGGCCGGGGCCGGGTCGTCGGCATCGACATGCTGGCCATGGACCCGGTGCCCGGCGCCACGCTGCTGCACGACGATTTCCTCTCGGCGCCGGCGCCCGAGGCGATCAAGTCCGCGCTCGGCGGCCCCGCCGACGTGGTGCTCTCGGACATGGCGGCACCCGCGACCGGCCATGCCCGCACCGATCACCTCCGCATCATCGCGCTCGCGGAGGCGGCCTATGCCTTCGCCCGGGAGGTCCTGGCGCCCGGCGGCAGCTTCATCGCCAAGGTGTTCCAGGGCGGCACCGAGCGCTCGCTGCTCGAGGAATTGCGGCGCGATTTCGAGTCGGTCCGGCACGCCAAGCCGCCCGCGAGCCGCGCCGAGTCGGCCGAGGTTTACGTTGTGGCGCTGGGCTTTCGTGGGCCAAAGCCTGCGGCGGATACATAGCACCTGCGCGCCAAGCGGCTTCCCTTGCCGCCCTCATTGTGTATAGTGCGCCGCCAACCCTTCGCGGGAGGCAGCATGGATTTCCGTCAGGCTCT
>DATFRA010000444.1:0-35670 GCA_035263705.1 Allostellaceae bacterium | reverse complement strand
GGTCGGCAGCAGCTTTTTCATCAGCGCGGGCGAGAGCGGCTCGGTCGCGATCATGTAGGCGTCGAACGGAATGACCCGCCGCTGCAGCCACGGCAGCAAGTTGCCGGTGTAACCGTTGGTTGCCACCAGCACGTCGCGGGCGCGCGTGGTGCCCTGGGGCGTCGTCACGTCGAAGCCGCCGCCATCCCGCGGGACGATGCGCTCGACCGGCGTACCACCAATCAGCTCCGCGCCGGCGGACCGCGCGCGATCGAGTAGGCCGCGGTGATAGAGGCCCGGATGGATCGCTGCGAGGTCGGGGATCAGGGCGCCGCCGCAATAGAGGTCGCTCGCGATCTCGTCGCGCACCGCCTTGCGAGACAGCATGGTGAACTCGCTGCCGAGGTGCTTCTTGCGCAGCGTCCATTCCTGCTCGAGATCGTCGTATTGCCGCTGCGCCTTGGTGAGGATGAGGCGGCCACAGACCTTGAACCCGCACTCGATCTGCTCGGTGCGGACGCGCTCGGCGACGGCATCGAAGGCGGCCTGCATCTCGCGATAGATCGCGACCGCATAGGTCGGGCCATGCTTCCGCAACAGCTCGCTGAAGCTGCGCTTCAGCGTGCGGCCGACATAGCCGGAGTTGCGCGTGCTAGCGCCCTGGCCGAGGTCGCCAGCGTCGAGCGCGACGACGCTGCGGCCGGCGCGCGCCAGGGTGAGCGCTGCATTGAGGCCGGTGATCCCGGAGCCCACGATCGCGACGTCGGCACGCACGGGCGGCGGGCGCGGCTCGCTCTTGGCGCGCGGCGCTGCCTCCCACCAATAGGGTGTGTCCTTGAAATCCGCCGTGAAGATGTCCGCGGTGCTCATGCCGGCAACCCACGCTTGGCCCTCTCCTCCGCGATCAGCTCTTTCTTCGAGAGTTTGCCGACGGAGGTCTTGGGTAGGCTCTCGCGGAGTTCCATCTCCGCGGGCATTACGTGGCGGCCGAGCTTGTCTCGGAGGAACGTCTTCAGCTCGTTGAAATCCAGGCGCCCACCCTGCTTGAGCACGATGAAGGCTTTCGCCGCCTCGCCGCGATAGGAATCGGGAACACCAATCACCGTCACCTCGGCAACGGCCGGATGCTCGTAGATCGCCTCCTCAATCACACGTGGGAACACGTTGAAGCCACTGGCTAGGATCATGTCCTTTTTGCGGTCAACCAGGGTAAGGAACCCGTCGGCGTCGAGCACGCCGATATCGCCGGTGTGAAACCGCCCACCCGCGAAAGCCGCGGCGGTCGCGTCGGGCCGCTTCCAGTAGCCCATGGTGAGCTGCGGTCCGCGCACGCAGATCTCGCCCTTCTCGCCGGGCGGCAATACGCGCGTGCCGGTCTCGAGATCGACGATCTCCACGATCGTGCCCGGACAGGGCAGGCCCACGGTGCCCGGCCGAGCGCGCCCATCCAGCGGCGCCATGGTCACGATGGGCGAGGCCTCGGTGAGTCCATAGCCTTCCTTGAGCTGCAGCCCGGTCAAGCCTTCGAACCCATGCAGGATCTCGAGCGGCAGCGGTGCGCCGCCGGAGGCGCAATACCGGAGCGAGCTCAGGTCGAGAGAGAGCGCGCGCGGGTGCTGCAGGATCGCAGCGAACATCGTGGGCACGCCCTGGAATAGTGTCGGCCGCTTGTGCGCGATGTCCGTGAGCACGCGCTCGGCGTCGAACCGCAGATGCAGGATCATCTTGGTGCCGCCCGAGAGCGCCACCAGCATCACCATGCTCATGCCGTAGACGTGAAAGAGCGGGAGCACCACCAGCGTCGAATCCGCGCCTGGCTCGAGCTCGCGCTCGACCCAGCGGTCGCGCATGGCGACGACGGCGCTCAGGTTGGCGTGGGTCAGCATGGCGCCCTTGGGCTCGCCGGTGGTGCCGCCGGTGTACTGCAACACCGCGATCTCCTCGGCGAGATCGCCATGCCTCGGCGGCGACAGCGCGCCGTCGTTGTCGATCAGCGCCTTGAAATCGATCTCCCGGCCGGGTCCAGGCTTTCGCCCGACAGGCGGACCCACCATGGCGCGTACCGCGGCCTCCGGCTGGAAATCCGCGAGGCTCCCCACCACCACCGCGCGGAGCCGGCCCTCGCCCTTGAGCGCCGCGATCTGCGGATAGAGCTGCGCTAGGTCGAGGGTGACCATCACCTCCGTGTCGGAATCGAGGAGCTGATGCTTGAGCTCCCGGAGCGCGTAGAGCGGGCTGTAATTCACCACCCGCCCGCCCGCGATCAGGATGCCGAAGAAAGCGATGAGAAAATGCGGCGTGTTCGGGAGATGCAGTCCGACGGAGACGCCGGGACCGACGCCCAGCGCGCGGAATCCCTTGGCCGCGCGGCGCGCCAGCGCAAGCCATTCGCGATAGGTGAGGCAGCGATCGTAGAAGTCGATGGCGATCTGGTCGGGCCAGCGCTCGGACGCGCGCTCGAGGAGCGCTTCGACAGGGATCGGCGCCGGCAGCGGCGCGCTCCAGCTCACGCCCTCCGGATAGGATCTTTCCCAGATCACGCTGGCCACGCGCCCTCCCGTAGTGTCCCGCCCCTGAAATTCGCAAGCGCATTTCAGGGATAAGCTGGTCACTCACTCATCAAAGCTGGTGTGATTCAGACTCCAAGGTTCGTACACGAACTTCGGGATCATCACACCAGACGACCGAGGCTGCGCCCTCGGCGCAGTTATAGGGGAGATTTCCCGTCGCCCGCCAGCGGGCGCACCGCGCGGCCACCGGTGCGGACCGCTGCCACTAGGTCGCGCCAGCCATAGGCTAGCGCGGGAATCGGCTGCCCGCCCACCGGGATCTTGCGATGGGCCACCATCCGGCCGCCCATCCGCTCATAAAAGAAACGGGCGGGATTATCGCGCAGCACCCAGATCGCCGCTGAGAGCTGGCCGGTCGCCACCAACCGCCGGAATAACGCCATCAAGAGCGCGCGGCCCACACCGCGGCCCTGGAAATCAGGCGAGACATAAAGGGTGTGCACCTCGCCTGCGAGGCCGTCGACGGGATGCCGGATTGTGCCACAGCTGCCGAACCCGATGACGCCGACGCCGGTCCACTCGGCGACGCGCACATCGTCGGGCCGATGGACGAGCTGCGATTGCCACTCGCCTGCCAGTCGACCCGGCGCGAGGTTGAGCAGCACCTTGTCCGGCAGAATGCCGGCATATGAGCTGCGCCAAGTCTCGACATCAATGCGTGCAATGTCGGCGGCGTCGTCGCGGGTCGCCGGGCGAACGAACAGCATGAGAACCAGACCCCTACCTCCCCGGTTGTATCCTAGCGCAGCGTCTGTGGCCCTGACGAGTCAAGATCGCGTCCTAACTATGGCGTTAACCAAGGCTTTCACCGGTAAAACACGGCGGTTATCCCCGCTTTCCACCCTGTTTGCCTTACAGTCGCTCGCGCGCAGCGACGGCGAGGCGTAGACTGAGCTCAAGAGAACGCTCGAGAGGGTGCGATGGCCGATCGCTATTACAGCACCTTTGCGCAGTACAACGCGTGGGCCAATGCGCGGCTCTACGCCGCCTGCGCCAAGCTTCCCGAGAGCGAGTATCTGAAGCCACGGGCGAGCTTCTTCGGCTCGATCCATGCGACGCTCAACCATCTCATGGTCGGTGACCGGATCTGGCTCGGCCGCATCGAGGGCCGGCCCGAGAGGCTCGCGCTGAACCAGATCCTCTACGGCGATTTCACCGCGCTCCAGGTCGCGCGTGTCGCCGAGGACAATCGGCTGATCCGCGTGGTCGAGGGCCTCGACCCGGAACGCCTCGACCAGCCGCTCGACTATCTCAACACAAGGGGCCAGCGCTTCCGCACACCGCTCCGCATCGTGCTCGGCCATCTCTTCAATCACCAGACGCACCACCGGGGCCAGGTGCACGGACTCCTGTCGCAGACGAGCGTCCCGCCGCCAGAGCTCGACCTGATCTACTTCGTGCGCGAGACCTAGCCAAAAAGGGAAAGCCTCACCGCGGGGGCCGCTGAGGATGCCCGGAGGGCGCGGGTGGATTGAAATCTGCTGCGCCCTCCGAGCATCCTCCCCGACCTCTGGGCTAAAGAGTTACTTTTTGCTTTCGCGCTCTGCGCGCAGTCCGTTTCCTAAAATGCCGCGGCTTTTTCAGAGGGCATTAAATCGCGCCCTTTACCCTTGCACGCGCGTGAACATCGAGGCGCGTCGTGCAGCACATTCTTCACAGACTGTTCACCATAACCCTGTTCGCCACAACCCTGACCGTCGGAGTCGACGCCCGGGCGAGTCAGCTTGCCGCGCCGACCTATCCTGCGCTCTTCGGCACGCATGAGACCTTTTCGCCGACTCTCGATCGCTTCTATAAATGGACAGGCATGCTGCGGCGCTGGGCCATGGAGCGCCGAGAGGCGCGGCAGGTGTGTGTGCTTGGGCAGGTCGCGGGCTGCGAGCCGCGGGAGTGGCGGCGCATCGTCGACACGCTGACGCCGCTCGACCTGCGCGCCAAGCTCGAGGCCGTGAACGACCTAGTGAACCGCTACCCCTATACGCCCTCGGCCGCCAACTGGAGTGAGCCGAATTACTGGGAAACGCCGTTCGAGTTCTTCGCCAAGAGCGGCCAGTGCCAGGATTACGCCATCGCCAAGTTCATGCTGCTGCGCGCCGCAGGCGTGCCGAACGAGCTCCTGCGCGTGGTGGTGCTGCGCGACCGGCGCCTCCGTCTCGATCACGCCGTGGCGGTCGCCTATGTGGCCGGCGAAGCGCTCATGCTTGACAACCAGATCCCCGAGGTGGTTCCGGTTGCCACCGTCCACCACTACCAGCCCTATTACTCCATCAACGAGACGGGCTGGTGGCTGCACGACCCCAATCCGCTGCAGATCTCCAGCGCGAGCTTGCGCTAGGCTTCATCGCCCGGTCGTCAGCACCACTTTTCCCATCGCCTTGCGCTCGGCGAGCAGCGCCAAGGCGCGGCCGGCGTGGGCAAGGTCGAGCGTGTGCGAGACGTGCGGCTTGAGCCTGCCCGCCTCGTACCACGAGAGCAGCATCTTGAAGGATTGCCGCACCTGCGCGGGCTTGTGGCTGCGATAGGATCCCCAATAGAAGCCGATCACGTCGCAGTTCTTGACCAGAACGAGGTTGGCGGGGATCTGGGAGATGCGCCCGCCGGCAAAGCCGATCACAATGATGCGGCCCTCCCAGGCGATCGAGCGTAGGCACTGGTCGAAGGCATCGCCGCCGACGGGATCGTAGATCACGTCGGGCCCGCGGCCGCCGGTGATCTCCTTGATGCGCGCACGCAGGTTCTCGCGGGAATAGTCGATCAGATGGTCGGCGCCCTGTCGCAGCGCAACCTCGAGCTTGGCGGCACCGCTGGCGACGGCGATCACGGTGGCACCCATGGCCTTGCCGATCTCGACCGCGGTGAGGCCCACGCCCCCGGCGGCGCCCAGCACGAGCAGGGTCTCACCGGCCCTGAGCCTCGCACGCCAGTCGAGTGCGCCATGCGAGGTGCCATAGGCGACCGGGAATCCCGCCGCGGTGGCGAGATCCATCGACGCGGGGATCGCGAGGACACGATCCGCCGGCAGCACGGCCTCATCGGCATAGGCACCATGCTCCATGGTGCCGAGCACTCGCTCCCCGACCCGAAGACCGTCGACACCAGCTCCAAGCTCCGTTATCAGGCCAGCGATCTCGAAGCCCGGGCTGAACGGCAGCTGCGGCTTCTCCTGGTATTTCCCCTGTACGACCAGGAGGTCCGCGAAGTTGACGCCGATGGCGTGGACCGCGACCCGCACGCTGCCGGGCTCGATCGCCGGCGCGGGCAGTTCCGCAACCTCGAGCCTCTCGATGGGGCCGAACTCCCGGCACAGCACCGCGCGCATGGGTTCAGTGCGCCTGGGCCGTGAGCGTCTCGGTGGGCCGGATCTCGCCGACCTCGCGGCCCGCAACGTTCTTGATGGTCGGCCTTAGCTGCGGCGCCAGCGCCGCACGCTGCGCTTCGCTGAACGCACCAAGGCCGTCCAGGATCGCGCCCACCGCGACCTCCGAGGCGCGCGAAGCGCCATCATCGATCTTGAGGGCGACGCCATAGCCGAGACCCGGCAGCACCGCGCAATAGACGCCCTCGGCGCCCGTCTTGAGCCGCACCGTGCTGCCCGCCACTGTCATCACCACGCTATTGAAGGTTCCGGTGCCGCAGACCATGAGCGGCGCCGCCGCCATGGCATCGAGGATCCGCTTACTCGCGGCGGCCCGGTCCGCCGATAGACCTTTGGGATCGGCGAGACGGGCCATGGCGCGCGCCATGCCTCGCAGCGAAATCCCGACCACGGGAATGCCGCAGCCATCGGTGCCACGCGGTGCGCGCGCAAGATCCAGTCCTGACATCTCCTCGAGCACGACCTTCACCCGCCGCTGCACGGGATGCTCGGGCGCGATGTAGCCGCGCGTGGGCTCGCCCAGGTGACGCGCGGTGGTGAGGAAGCCCGAATGTTTGCCCGAGCAGTTGTTGTGGAGCGCCGATGGCGCCTCGCTCGCGCGGATGAGCGCCGCCGCCGCGGCGGCGTTGCCGGGCGCATGGGCGCCGCATTCGAGATCCTCAGGGCCGAGGTCGGCACGCTCGAGCCAGCGCCGGATCGTCTCGACATGCATGGCCTCGCCGCGGTGGGAGGCGCAGGCGAGCGCGATTTCTACATTGCCCAGGCCCAACCGATCGGCGGCGCCCGTTTCCACCAGCGGCAGCGCCTGCAACGGCTTGATGGCCGACCTTGCAAACACGGGCGCATCGACATCGCCCCAGGCGCGCACGACATGGCCCGCGGCATCGACGACCGCGGCAGCGCCGGTATGTCGGCTCTCCAGCATCTCGCCGCGGGTGGTCATGACAAGGATCGGATTTGAGGAGTTTGCGAGTGACGCCATGGTGGCCGTGGGGACTAAAATCGTGGAAGCGGGCACCATGCCCGCGAGGGCAAATCGACGCAAGGGCGGCGCTACCAAGGCGTTACCTGCGCTTGGCAGTGGAGCGGACGCTGGCTATGGTACGACTCATGGTTAACGCAAGCTTGCGCGCCCTCCTCATAGGGAGCGCGATCGTGCTGCCGGTCGCGAGCGGATGCGCGCAGACACCGCCGGCTGCGGCAACGAGCACGCAGTCGGCGCCCGCCGCGAAACCACCGCTCGCCACGAACGGCGCCAAGGCCGAGCACCTTGGCGACTCCCAGTGGTGGTCGGCCTTCGCCGAGACCGACAAAAACGCCAAGGCCTGCTATCTCGTCGGACGCCCCCTGAAGACCGAGCCCGACAACCTCAAGCGCGGCGACATCTACGTCTACGTCACACATCGTCCCGCCGACAAAACCTTCAACGTCGTGAGCTTCGCCGTGGGGTATCCCTACAAGGATGCGACGGACGCCGAGCTCACCGTCGACACTCACAAGTTCATGCTCTTCACCAGCAAGGAGAGCGCATGGTCGCGCGACGCCGCGACGGACAAGGCGGTGGTCGACACCATGGCGAAGGCGAAGCAGGCCGTGCTCAAGGGCACCTCGGCTCGCGGCACCACCACGACCGACACCTATTCCCTCGACGGCTTCGCCCCGATGCTCGCGCAGATCGACAGGGCCTGCGGCGTCAAGCGCTGAGAGCGGCCGATGGCCGACGACTGGCTCAATCCGAAGTTCGCGCGGAACTGGGACGCGGGCGCCAACGTCGGCAATCCCGCACGGGCTCTGCAGCTCGATCTCGTGGCGGCTCTGGTCGCCGCCGAACACCGGACGGGCTCGACCATCCTCGACCTCGGCGCCGGCTCCGGCCAAGTTGAAGCGCTGCTGCTTGCTGTGCGCCCCGATGCGCGCATCGTTGCCGTCGACGCCTCATCGGCGATGCTGGCCATCGCAAAGGATCGGCTCGCTCACGCTCGCGACAACGTAACGTTCGTGCACGGTGACTTCGCGGCGCCCGAGCGGATCGCGCTACCCAAGCACGACTACGGCATCGCGCTGCTGATCCAGACGCTGCATCACGTACCGCACGACCGGAAGCGGCGCGTGCTCTCTGTGCTGGCACGGACGCTGTCGCCGGGCGGTCTGTTGATCCTGGTGGATCGCCTGGCCTTCGAGGACCCGGCCCTGCGGTCGGTGCACGGAAGCATGTGGGAGTGGCTGGAGCGCCGATCCACGATCAAGAGCGGCTGGAGCGCGGCAGACCTGTTCCGCCGCCTTGCCGACAAGGAGGACCACACCGCGAGCCTCGAGGAACATCTCACGATGCTGCGCGAAGCGGGTTTCACAGCGGCCTGCCTGCAGCTCGAGCTCAACCGAGCCGTCTTCGTGGGCCGTCTCGGCCGTTGACCGACGAGGAACGCGCTCAGAACAGCCGTTTGCCACCCGTCGATGTCGCCCTTATATCTGGCGCCGTGAGCGAGACACTCAAGAACCTGGTCGGGCTCGACCGGACCGAGCTGGCGGCGGAGATGGCGGCGTTCGGCGCCGAGCCGTTCCGTGCGCGCCAGCTCTGGCATTGGATCTATCACCGGGGCGCCACGAGCTTCGATCAGATGACCTCGCTCTCGAAGACGTTCCGGGCGACGCTCGCCGCCCGCTACACGGTGGCGCGGCCCGCGGTCTCACGCGCACTCGCCTCGGTCGACGGCACGCGGAAATGGCTGCTCCGCTTCGTGGACGGCCAGGAGATCGAGAGCGTGCACATTCCCGAGGAGGACCGCGGCACGCTCTGCGTCTCCTCTCAAGTCGGCTGCACGCTCACCTGCAAGTTCTGCCACACCGGGACCCAGCGGCTCGTGCGCAACCTCGAGGCGGCGGAGATCGTAGGCCAGGTGATGATCGCACGCGACGCGCTCGGCGAGTGGCCCTCGCCCGCCGAGGACCGCCAGATCACCAACATCGTCATGATGGGGATGGGCGAGCCGCTCTACAATTTCGAAAACGTGGCGAAGGCGCTCAAGATCGTGATGGACCACGAGGGCCTCTCGATCTCGCGTCGCAAGATCACGCTCTCGACTGCGGGCGTGGTGCCGATGATCCACCGCTGCGGCGCCGAGCTCGGCGTCAACCTCGCGATCTCCCTCCACGCCGTCACCGACGAGCTCCGCGACGTGCTAGTGCCGCTCAACAAGAAATACCCGATCGCCAAGCTCTTGGACGCCTGCCGGACCTATCCTGGCTCCAGCAACGCACGGCGCATCACGTTCGAGTATGTAATGCTGAAGGGCGTGAACGACACGCCCGCCGAGGCGCGCGCCCTGGTCCGGTTGCTCGCGGGCATTTCCGCCAAGGTGAACCTGATCCCCTTCAACCCGTGGCCGAGCGCGCCCTTCGAGTGCTCAAGCGACGCGGCGATCGCGGCCTTCGCCGACATCGTCAATGCCGCCGGCTATTCCTCGCCCGTACGCACACCCCGCGGCCGCGACATCCTCGCCGCCTGCGGCCAGCTCAAGTCGGAGAGCGTGAAGCTCCGCAAGAGCGAGCTGCTGAAGCAGCAGGCGGCAGCGGCACCAGTCTAGCGCCTCTCCGCCCCTGTGGGGTGGAGGGACGGAGAAGATCACCCCGCGGGCTTTGGGGTCGGCGCTGCGATTTGTGCCAGCGGCCGGCCGCTCGCATCGCAGAGTGCGCCCTGCAGCATGCGGATGATGCCGATCAGCTCGCTGATCTCCTTCTCGCGCAGCATGTCAACCTTCTGGTGCAGCAGCTCGATCTCGAGCTCGGCCTTGATGTTGACGTCGTAGTCGTGCTGCGCAGCCTGGCGGTCGATCTCGGATTGGCGATTCTGGCTCATCATGATGATGGGCGCGGTGTAGGCGGCTTGGAACGAAAGCGCCAGGTTCAGCAGGATGAAGGGATAGGGGTCCCACTCCTGGACCCATGCTGTGACGTTGAGCACCATCCAGATCACCAGCAGCACGCTCTGGATGATGATGAAGCGCCAGGACCCCACGATCCGCGCCACGGTGTCCGATACGCGCGCGCCGAGCCCCAGCACGGGCGCGTGCTTCACCTTGCGGCGATGCCGGCGGGTGTGGCGCAATTGAACGAGATGGTGGAGCTCCTCAGGCTCCATGGTATGTGCGGGATGAGCTTGCATCGCGGGTCGCTCCTGGGTGGTGGCTTCGATCAGAGAACCTTGAGTAGCCTCGGGTCGAGAGCCGAGGAATGAGAGACATAGGCTAAAATACACTGGATCGAGGTTCCCAGGATCCCTGTCAACTGCGGACCTCTCGCTTGCCGCGACCGCTTCGGCCCCTATACTGCCCGCCGCACTGTCGCTTTAAGGGGTTCCCATGAGTGGTTCGGTTAAGAAAGTCGTGCTCGCCTATTCGGGCGGCCTCGATACCTCGGTGATCCTGCGCTGGTTGCAGGACACCTATCGTTGCGAGGTCGTGACTTTCACCGCCGATCTCGGCCAAGGCGAGGACCTCTCGCCCGTGCGACGCAAGGCCGAGCTCATGGGCATCAAGGAGATCTTCGTCGACGACCTCCGCGAGGAGTTCGTGCGCGACTTCGTGTTTCCGATGTTCCGCGCCAACGCGCTATACGAGGGGAGCTATCTGCTTGGCACCTCGATCGCCCGGCCGCTGATCGCCAAGCGCCAGATCGAGATCGCGAACAAGGTGGGGGCCGACGCGGTCGCCCACGGCGCCACCGGCAAAGGCAACGATCAGGTGCGCTTCGAGCTCAGCTATTATGCGCTCAAGCCCGATATCAAGGTGATCGCGCCCTGGCGCGAGTGGAAGCTCACCTCCCGCACGCGGCTCCTCGAATACGCCGAGCAGCACCAGATCCCCATCGCCAAGGACAAGCGTGGCGAGGCCCCGTTCTCCGTCGACGCGAACCTCCTGCACATCTCGGCCGAGGGCAAGGTGCTGGAGGATCCCTGGAGCGAGCCCGAGGAGTTCGTCTACAGCCGGTCGGTCGCGCCCGAGAAGGCCCCGGACAAGCCCGAATACGTCGAGATCGAGTTCCTGAAGGGCGATCCCGTCGCGGTAGGTGGCGAGAAGCTCTCGCCGGCGGCGCTGCTCCAGAGGCTCAACGAGCTCGGCGGCAAGCACGGCGTCGGCCGCGTCGATCTCGTGGAGAACCGATTCGTCGGGATGAAGTCGCGCGGCGTCTACGAGACACCCGGCGGTACCATCCTGCAGGCGGCGCATCGGGGTATTGAGAGCATCACCCTTGACCGCGGCGCCGCGCACCTCAAGGACGAGCTGATGCCGCGCTACGCCGAGCTCGTCTACAACGGCTTCTGGTTCTCGCCGGAGCGGCTGATGCTGCAGGCGGCGATCGACCGGAGCCAGGAGCACGTGGAGGGCACCGTGCGGCTCAAGCTCTACAGGGGATTTGCCCGCGTGGTCGGCCGCAAGTCGCCGAAGAGCCTCTACAGCCTCGCCCATGTCACCTTCGAGGAGGACCAGGTCTACGATCAGCGCGACGCTGAGGGCTTCATCAGGCTGAACGCTCTGCGCCTCAGGCTCGCGAAGGCGCTGCGGAAGTAGGGGTCACGACTATGGCACGGGGAGCGCTGCAGCGGCTTGTCACGTGCGCCTTCCTGCTCGCGCTCGCGGCCTGTGCGGCCACGGAGGACCCTGGTCCCGCCGCAGTCCAGCGCCGTGCGGCGCAAGCGCTCGCCGAGAAGGCCAAGGGCGACGACTACCGCGACGGCAAGAACGGCGTAGGCGTCGACTACACGCAGGCGGTCCGCTGGTATTGGCTCGCGGTCGAGCACGGTAATACCGGCGCCAGCAACAATCTCGCGGCGATGTACCTCGACGGATTGGGCGTGCCCGCGGACGTGCCGCAAGCGATGAAGCTCTATCGCCTGGCGGCGAGCGGCGGCAACAGCTACGCCATGGTGAGCCTCGGCGATCTTGCGCGGCTCGGAAAGGGCGTGCCCAAGGACGATGCGGAGGCTGCGCGCTGGTACCACCGCGCCATCGACACCGACGGCAACACGCTCGCCATGAACGAGTTGGCGCTGCTCTACGAGAACGGCCGTGGCGTGCCGCGGGACGCCGACCAGGCGGTCCGGCTCTATCTCGGCGCCGCCAACGGCGGCAATCCCGTCGCCATGGTGAACCTCGGCAACCTCTATGTGTCGGGCCGCGGCGTGCCGCAGAGCGATGCGCAGGCGGTCGCGTGGTACCGCAAAGCCGCGGAGCTCGGCAACCCCGGCGGCGAGCGGGCGCTCGGGTTCATGTACCTCGAGGGCCGCGGCGTGCCGCGGAACCTGAGCGAAGCCTCAAAGTGGCTGAAGCTGGTCGCCCAACCGCAGTTCACCGTGCCGAAGCAGGGAACCACGACGCCTGCGCCTTGAGCGCTGTGCCTTTGCGGTCAACCGGGTAACGCGCTCACGCCGGTGATCGAGCCGTGGAAATGGAGAAGCACCGCCCACAGGACGACGCCGCCGAGCAGCCGCCAATAGCCGATCTCGCCGAGCGTGGTCGATGCTCGGCCCTCGAGGATCGCAACCAGCGGCACGAAAGAGGTGGCGGCGGCGAAGTGGCACCAAGCCTCGCCCAGCTCAGCGGCCTTGCGCGCTTCCTGCGCCGGTGATCCCAAGAGCGCCAGGATCGCGATGCCGGCGGTCAGGACGACCGTCGCGAGATCGCCATTCATCACGAGGTGCCCGAGCGCCCAGATCGCGAAACCCCAATTCGCGGGATGGCGCGTCACGGCGAAGATGCCGACGGCGGGCGCTCCCCGGGCAAGGAGTGCCTCACCTCCAACCAGCAGCGGGTTAGGCGCGGTTACGCCGGCAACCAGCAGTATCGAGGCCGGCAGCATCAGCACGATGAGCGGCCAGCGCATCCACTCCACCTTACCCCAGAGCTCGGCATAGGGCGTTGCGCCATAGGCGAAGAGCATCCAGACGAAGGCGGCGCCCAGCAGCAGCGAGTAGGCGCCGCGAAACGCCTTCTCGCCGACGACTCGCCGCAGTGGCGCGCGCAGAGGATGCGACAGCAGGAAATGCCCGCCGACGAAGGCGAGTGTCGCCAGTGCCAGGGCGAGCATCGATCCAGTCATCGCGTTACACGCTACCGAGACCCGCGGGCTCTGCAATGCCGCGGCGGCGGCAAGCAGCGATCACCGTGTTGCGCAAGAGGCACGCGATGGTCATCGGGCCGACCCCGCCAGGCACTGGCGTGATCGCGCCAGCGGCCGCCTGAGCCTCGGCGAAGGCGACGTCGCCCACGAGTTTCGGCTTGCCGTCGGCGCCGGCGACGCGATTGATGCCGACGTCGATCACCGTTGCGCCGGGCTTGATCCAGGAGCCCTTGACCATCTCCGCACGGCCGACCGCGGCGACCAGGATGTCCGCGCGGCGCGCGATCGCCGGGAGATCGCGGGTCTTGGAATGCGCGAGGGTCACGGTGCAATCCTGCGCCAGCAGGAGCGCCGCCATCGGCTTGCCCACGATGGTCGAGCGTCCGAGCACGACGGCCTCGAGGCCCGCGAGACTCGGCAGCGCGTCCTTGAGCAGCATCACGCATCCGAGCGGCGTACAGGGCACCAGCCCGCTCTCGCCGCTCCAAAGCTGGCCCACGTTGCGGGCGTGGAAGCCATCCACGTCCTTCGCGGGGTCGAGCGCGTCGATGATCGCGCGGGAGTCGATTCCCTTGGGAAGCGGCAACTGAACCAGCACGCCGTCTACTTCGGGATCGGCATTGAGCTCGCGCACCAGGCCCAGCAGCTCGGGTTCGGAGATGCCCGCGCGCGGCCGGTGCTCGAAGCTGCGGAAGCCCGCCTCGGTCGCCGCCTTGTGCTTCGAGCGCACATAGACCTGGCTCGCGGGATCCTCGCCTACCAGGACCGTGGCGAGACCGGGTACTAGGCTATGCTCGGTCTTCAAGCGCTGCGCTGCTTCGGCCACGCGCGTGCGCAACGCCCGCGCGAAAGCCTTGCCGTCGATCAAGTTCGCGACCATGGCCTCAGTCCCTCGGAAATACGGGCCGCGAGAGCCGCGGGTGCGCCGGTCACCGCAACGACCTTCCGCCGGTCAGTGGCGCCTCGCACGACGGAAAAATCCCGCGGCGGCAGGTGGAAGGCGCGGGCGAGCAATCTCAGGAGCGCGGCGTTCGCCTTGCCACCCTCGGGCGCCGCGGTGACCGCGACCTTGAGCACCACGCCGCCCTCGGCGTCGTCCGCAAGCCCGATGATGCGCTCGGTCGAGGCCTTGGGTGTGAGCCGCACCGCAAGGCGCACGCCGTCCGGCGTCTCCGAGAAAGGCTGCCGGCTCGCCATGGCGATCTTAGAGCTGAAGCGCCAGCGCGACGAGCTCCTGCTCCACAAGCCAGATGATCAGCAGGACCACCAGGGGCGAGATGTCGAGGCCGCCGATGTTCGGCAGGAAGCGCCGAAACGGCCGATAGACCGGCTCAGTTAGGCGATAGAGGATGTCGACCACGCCGCGGACTACGTGGTTGGCGGTGGTGAGCACGCCAAAGGTGATCAGCCAGCTCGCGACCACCGAGACGACCACGATCCACCAATAGATGTTGAGGACCTCGATCACGAGCACGATGACCGGCCTCAGGAATGGACCCATCGAGTCCGTTGCCCCCCGCGGAAAATCGCCGCTAAGCTAACCGCTGACCCCCGAGGGTGCAAGGCGCGGGCAGCTCGCGATGGAGGCTCGCCGCTTGACAGCCAGAGCCCGCGCCGGACATAGTCCGCGCCGCCTCGGGGCTGTAGCTCAGCTGGGAGAGCGCCGCGTTCGCAATGCGGAGGTCAGGGGTTCGATCCCCCTCAGCTCCACCAAATCCCCCTCGATTGCAAAGCCCTCACCTCATCGCGAGCGACCGTGCGCGATGGTGTGCGCCAGATAGGCTTTCCGCAGAGCGCTCTCGCCGGGACCGCGTGCTTCGCGCGGCGCTTCCTCTTTCGATTTCGAAAGGTGCGACAGGTAAGCCGCGCGCAGCGACCGATCCGGGTCCGAGGATTTGATGCGCACGAAATCGCCGGTCGTCGACCGGCCGGACGCGGCACTGCGGGCCGCATAGATGCTGCGGATCCTGTCCTCCGGTCCACCTGCTCCCGTCCGCGTCTCGCGCGTTCCACTGCGAGCCATGCCTGCTCTCCGTCCCATGTTCATTGCCGCGACACCGCCGGGCAGTTCTTGGACCTCCCCTGCCGTGACATCGTGCCGCCTAAGAACAAGCTTTGGCGGCGATGACACTCCGTCAAGAGCCGCGTTACTTGCGGCAAGGCGCTCGGCTTGACAAGCAAGCCCCGCGATCACCACCTCTTGGCGGGAGTCAATCGGCGGTTTATGGCAGACGGATGACCGGGCATTTCCGGACACTGGTGCTGATCAGCGCGCTCATGGGCCTGTTCATGGCCGTGGGCTATCTGATCGGCGGCGAGGCCGGCATGCTGGTGGCGTTCCTGATCGCCGCCGGCACGAACCTGTTCGCCTACTGGAACGGCGACAAGCTCGTGCTCAGCATGTATGGCGCGCAGGAGGTCGACGCGTCGACGGCGCCGGAGCTGGTGGGCATCGTGCGCGAGCTCGCGGGTCGCGCGGGCCTGCCGATGCCGCGGGTCTACATCGTCGAGAGCGAGCAGCCGAACGCCTTCGCGACCGGCCGCAGCCCCGAGCATGCGGCGGTCGCGGCCACCACCGGCATCCTGCGCATCCTCACGCGCGACGAGCTCGCGGGCGTGCTCGGCCACGAGCTCACCCATGTGAGGAACCGCGACAGCATGACCATGACGATCGCCGCGACCATCGCGGGTGCCATCGGCATGTTGGCCCATTTCGCCTTCTTCTTCGGGGGCGCCCGCAGCAGCAACGAGCGTGGCAGCCCCTTGGGCGCGGTCGGCGCCATCGCCATGATGATCCTGGCGCCGCTCGCGGCGACCCTGGTGCAGCTCGCGATCTCGCGCGGCCGCGAGTTCGAGGCGGACCGCGGAGGCGCCGAGATCTCCGGCAACCCGCTGGGGCTCGCGAGCGCGCTCATGAAGCTGGAGGCCGGCGCGCAGACGCTGCCGAACGTTCAAGCGGAGCAGCACCCCGCGACCGCGCATCTCTTCATCGTGAACCCGCTCTCCGGCGAGGGCATGCAGAGCCTTTTCTCGACCCACCCCTCGACTGAGGCGCGGATTGCGCGGCTCCGCGCGATCGCGGCCGAGACGGGTCAAGGCTCGGGCGGAACCGGCGGCGCAGCGCGGACCCTACGGCACGCTCCCTCTGCGCCGGGGACCGTCCCCTCCGCGGGATCACCGCCCGGCCATAGTGGCCCTTGGGGTTAGGCGGTTCGCGTCTAAGTGCATTTGCTCCGTCGCTTTTTCGTCAGGGCCCCGTGGATGCCCCGCACAGAGGCTGCATAAAGTTCGGGCATAAGGGGGCCGGGATTGACGGCACCCCCTCGACCGTTTTCAACTATCGGCGCTCTCCATCCGCTGACCGCCGAGGGAGATGATCATGATCTCGACACGCGCTCTCCGATTTCCTGTGCTGGGCCTCGGCCTCGTGCTGGGCCTGGCTTTGATCCCCATGAAGGCCCATGCCGATTGGCGCTGGCACGGCGGGTCCCGGTTCTCTGTCTTCATCGGCGGCTTTCCAGGTTATTACCCCTTTTACGCGCCCTACTACGCCTATTATCCGCCGCCCTACTACCCCTACTATGCGCCCGCGTATTACCGGCCGCCGCCACCCCCGCCGCCGGCGTACGGGCCCGCGCCCGCTGCCGCACCGGCGCCCCTTGCCTCCCAGGGCCGAAGCTTCCGGGTCTTCTTCGAGTTTGACAAGGCGAGCCTCACCCGCGAGGGCGAGCGGGTCGTTCGGGATGCCGCCGAGGCCTACCGGCGGACCGGCACTGCCCGCGTCGAGGTGACCGGCTACACCGATCTGTCCGGCACGCCGCAGTATGACATGGGCCTCTCGAAGCGCCGGGCGGATACGGTGCGCGCGGCGCTGGTTGCGCAAGGCGTGCCCACAAACTCGATCTCCGAGAGCTGGCGCGGCAAGCAGAACCCGCTCGTCTCGACAGCCGACGGCGTCCGCGAGCCGCAGAACCGCCGCGTCGATATCATTCTCAATAGGGGCGGTGGGTCCTACTAACGGGCGCGCTTGAGGCCCGCGATCGCCTCGATCTCGACCCTCATACCCGGCACGGCGAGCGCGCTCACCTCGACGAGCGTACTCGCGGGCCGGGTCGCGCCGAAGAACTCCTGGCGCACCGGATTGATTTTGGGCCGGTCGGTGATGTCCGTAAGGTAGACGGTCACCCGTAGCACATCCTCGAAGCCAGCGCTCGCGGCTTCGAGGATTTTCGCCATGTTCCGGAAAATCTGCCGGGTCTGGGCCGCGACGTCGTCGCCGCCCACGAGCCGTCCCGCCTCGTCCAGCGGCGCCAGTCCCGAGATGAACAGCAGATCGCCCCAGCGCACCGCGTCCGTGTAGTGGCTGACCGGCTCGTTCAACCCCTTGACGCGGAATTCCTGCCGCATGGTGCGCAGTCAGCCGTTGCCGGCGACGTAGGCCTTGAGCGAGGTGGTCTCCAGCTCGATCTCGTCGAGCCGGTTCTTCACGACGTCGCCGATGCTGACAAGGCCCGCGAGCTTGCCGTTGCGCAGTACGGGGATGTGCCGGATGCGCCGCTCAGTCATGAGCGCCATCAGGTCCGCGACCCGATCCTGCGGGCCGCAGGTGACCACCGTCTTGGTCATGAGATCCTCGACGCGGCGCTCGAGCAGCGCCGCACCCTCCTTGCCGAGCCCATGGACGATGTCGCGTTCGGACAGGATGCCCTGCGGCTCGGTGCCGTTGGCACTCACCACCAGCGCGCCGATTCGCTTCTGGCAGAGCAACCGCACGGCGTCCGCGAGGGTCGCCGTCGGCCGGATCGTAACGATGGCGTCGCCTTTTACTTTGAGTATGGCGTCGACGTTCATGGCAGCGTCTCCGTCTTACAATCGTACACCCTGCGCGCCGCATGTTCGGGCCTCGGTGATTTGACCGGGCTCATCAAGATGGCGCACCTCTCTTCCGCCGCCGTGGGGACGCGGCGGCCCTCATTGTGATTTAGGTTCCCTAGTGAGGTTGCAAGAGCGAAGCAGGGAATAATCTGCAGGTCCAGCGCTGCACTGCACCATCAGGGATTAGAGAATCCTGCGGAAATAGGCTTCCGCCCCGCGCGCGTGGTCCCAGTCGCGGGCGTAGCCGAGCGAGACCTCCTGGAAGTGCACGCCGTCGGCGAAGCGGCTCGCCCTCACGTGGAGGTGGCCGTAGACGACGGCGCGCGCCCGGTAACGCCGGTGCCAGTCGGCAGTGGCACGCGTGCCGCACCAGGGCGCATAGCGCGGCTTGCGCGGCAGGACCACGTCCTCCGGCCGAAGCGGATAGTGATTGACCAGGACCGTGCGGACATCGGCGGGAACCCTTTCGAGACGCCGCTCGCTCAGCGCCAATCGGTGAGCGCACCAGTTCGCGATATCCGCGAACGGCGTCGGATCGAGGCGGCGCTCGTCGGTCGCGATGATTCCGGCGTCGGCGGCCCAGGCGATCACGCTCGCACGCGGCACCTCCAGGGGCCGGACACTGTAATCGTATAGCAGCAGGAGCGGCGCGATCACGGTCTTGGGACCGTCGCCGGGCCAGAGCGGATAAGGATCCTCGGGCGTGGTTACGCCGTGGTGCCGCGCCAGCTCGACCAGTGCCGCATACCGGGCGGCGCCGCGCGGCGCCTGGGGCGTCCGCGCCTCCGTCCAGAGCTCGTGATTGCCGGGAACCCAGATGAGCCTCGCGAAGCGCGGCACCAGGATCTCGAAGGCGAGCGCGAGCTCCACCTGGCTGTCGCCGATATCGCCCGCGAGGATCAGCCAATCCTCTGGCCGCGCCGCGACCCGCTCCATCGCGTGCCGGTTGGCATCGATCCCGAGATGCAAATCGCTGATCGCCCACAGTTTCATCGGACGATTTTATCTTGCTTGGCGCCTTGGCGTCTTGGTGGTTAAGAGAGTCGAACCACCAAGGCGCTAAGTTATGATCAACGGCTCAGCCGCCAGGAGGAGTCCATGGGCACCTACACCGTCTGCCTCACCTTCGATTTCGACGCGATCTCGGGCTTCATCGCGCGCGGCCTCACGACGCCGACACCGATCTCCCGCGGCGAGTTCGGCGTCGCGGCCTCGCCGCGGATCGTCGAGCTGCTCCGCCGGCACGAGATCCCCAGCACTTGGTTCATCCCGGGCCACACGATCGAGAGCTTTCCCGATGCGTGCCGCCGCGTCCACGACGCCGGTCATGAGATGGCGCACCATGGCTGGACCCACGTGCCGCCCTCCAACCTGAGCCGCGAGCAGGAGGAATGGAACCTCGTGCGCGGCAACGAGGCGATCCGGATGATCACGGGCCGAGCGGCGCGCGGCTACCGCTCGCCATCCTGGGACCTGAGCCCCCACACCATCGAGCTGCTGCTGAAGCACGGCTTTCTCTACGACAGTAGCCTGATGGGCCATGACTACGCACTCTACCGTTGCCGCACGGGCGACAAGATCGAGCTCGAAAAGGCCGCGGTGTTCGGTCCAGAGACCAATCTCGTGGAGATGCCGATCAGCTGGTCGACCGACGACTACCCGCATTTCGAGTACATGCGGATGCCCAACATGCTGGCGCCCGGGCTCAATTGGGCGGGCGGCGTGCTCGAGAACTGGTACGACGATTTCGATTACATGACGCGGATCGGCGATACCGGCGTGCTCACCTACACCTGCCATCCCTTCGTGATCGGCCGCGGCCACCGCATGCTCATGCTGGAACGCCTGATCGAAAAGCTGAAGGCCCGCGGCGCCGTGTTCCGCACGATGGAATCGGTCGCGAAGGACTGGCTCGAGACTGCCGCGCTGCCGAGGCGGTGAAGATCCCGCGGCCTTCCGGCAAAAGTTATTCTAGAGAGCCGGCCGCCGGTCTCGCCAGGGCGTCGCGCGCTCATAGGCGTCGCCGAGCTTGAGGAGCGTCGCTTCGTCGAAGCGGCGACCTACCAGCTGCAGGCCCATAGGCAGGCCCGCCTTCGTATAGCCGCAGCAGACGCTGAGCGCGGGGTGGCCCGAGACGTTGGCGGGCGTGGTGAGCGAGGCCTTCTCGTAGAAGGCGAGCGGCCGCACCTCCTCGATCGGCGGCGCCGGGACCAGCGAGCTCGGGAACAGCAGCGCGGTTCTTCGCTCGAGGGCACGGTCCATCTCGAGGGCGAGCCCGCGCCGCATCCGCGTCGCCTGCACGTAGTCCGAGCCCGTGAGCAGCGCGGCGGGCATCATCCGACGGCGGAGGATCGCGCCGTACTCGCGCCAGCGGGTCTTCAATGTGGGTTCGTGAATGGCGAACGCCTCGGAGAGCAGGATCACCACGCAGCACGCGTGATAGTCGTCGAGGGGCGAGAGCGTCACGTCCTCGATCGTCGCGCCGAGGCCGCGGAGCTGCTGGATCGCCGCCGCGACGGCGGCACCCACCTCGGGATTGAGGCCGGAATCATTCTCGTAGAAGCCGGGCACCACGCCGATGGTGGCGCCCTTAAGGTCGCCGCCGAGCGCCGCGGCGTAATCTGGAACCGGTGCTTCGACCGAGGCGGGATCGCGCGGATCGGGGCCCGCGATCGCTTGCAGCAGCAAGGCGCAGTCGCGCGAGGTCCAAGCCATGGGCCCCGCATTGTCGAGCGAGAACGACAATGGGAACACGCCGGCGCGGCTCACGCGGCCGTAGCTCGGCTTCAAGCCGGCGAGACCGCAATGAGACGCGGGCGAGCGGATCGAGCCGCCGGTGTCGCTTCCGAGCGTGCCGAGCGCAAGGCCCGCCGCCACCGCTGCGCCGGAGCCGCTCGAGGAGCCGCCGGTGAAATGCTTGGGGTTCCAGGGGTTGCGCGCGGGCGGAAACGGCAGATCGAACGACGGTCCGCCCATGGCGAACTCGTGGGTCGCGAGCTTGCCCAGCAGGATGGTGCCGGCCTCGGCGAGCTTCCTCGTGGTGGTGGCATCGGTCTTGGGAATGTGACCGAGCTTGATCCGCGAGTGCCCTGTGGTTCGGATGCCCGCGGTCTCGTAGATATCCTTGAGCGCGATCGGAATGCCGTGGAGCGGCCCCTTGCGGCGACCCGCGCGGATCTCGGCCTCGGCGGTCTTTGCCGCGGCGCGCGCCTCATCTGGCCGTGTCAGCACGTAACTGTGCAGCGTCGAGTCGAGCGCCTCGATGCGCCGGAGACAATCGTCGACCAGCTCGACGGGCGAGACGTCGCGTTTCGCGAGCGCTGCGCTCGCTTCGGCGATCGTCCACAAGCGCGCGCTCACGGATGTCGCTCCGGCGCCGAGAAGATATGGGCGGGCTCAGCCTCGAAGGGGAGGTCGCGCGGCAGCCGCGCGACCCAGCGCCGAAGGTGACTCCAGCAATCCCAGACCGCCTCACGCTCGCTCTCGGGCAGATCGGGAAACGAGCGTGCCAGCGCGAGGTCGAAACTCTCGCGTGCGCGTGGATCGGCTGTGTCGGTCATGTCGCTGGCTCCCTGGTGGTGACCTCGGATGGTCCCGCGCGGGAGCGGGCGCTGTCAATCGCCGAGACGGGAAACGGGTTTCCTCAGCGGCGCAGGAGCGCCTCCACCTCGGCGCGTCGCGGCATCGCGGTCGCCGCGCCGAAAGCCGTCACCGAGAGCGCCGCGGCCGCCGAGGCGAAGCGCGTGGCCTCCAAGAGAGGTTGGCGCTCGGCCAGCGCCACCGCGAGCGCGCCATTGAAGGCGTCGCCGGCGCCGGTGGTATCTACGACGCGCGGCACCGCGAACGGTGGCAGGTGAACCTCGTGCTCCGCGCTCGAGAGAACCGCGCCGCGCTCGCCCAGCGTGACAATCGCCGCGGCGGCGCCGCGCGCACGGAACGCGTGCGCGGCGCGGCGGGCGTCGTCCACGCTGGAAACAGGCGTGCCGACCAAGCCCGCCGCCTCCACCTCGTTGGGCGTCACGACGGCGACCGCCGGCAGCAGCGACCAGTCGAGCACCTTGGCGGGCGCGGGATTGAGCACGACGGGCAGCGAGGCTCGCCGCGCCATCGCGATGGCGCGCGCGACCAGCGGCACCGGCGCCTCGAGCGTCAGCAGGAACACGTCGGCACCACGGATCGCGGGCTCCGCGGCGTCGAGCTCCGCCGCCGTCATGGCCGCCGTTGCGCCGCCGTTCACCACGATGGCGTTATGGCCGCTCCGGTCGTCGATGAGGATGAGGGCGGTGCCCGTCGCCTCGCTGGCGCTGGTCGCGAGGTAGGCGTGGTCGACGCCCTCGAGGTCGTAGAGCCGCTTCGCCATGTCGCCGAAGGGATCGGCGCCGACCTTGCCGATAAAACTCGCGGCGGCACCAAGCCGCGCCGCCGCGATCGCCTGGTTCGACGCCTTGCCGCCGGGCCCGAGCGTGGCACCGAGCCCTTCGAGCGTCTCATGCCAATGCGGCAGTCGCGGCACCCGGCTCGTCAAGTCCGCCGCGAACAGACCCAGGACCGCGATGCAAGGCCGAGGCATCGATCACCTCCGCCCCGACGATAACGCGGAAAGTCAGCGGCGGGTATCGATGACGATACGAGTGCACGGCTAAGGATGGTGCCCCGAGTCGGATTTGAACCAACGGCCTACCGCTTACGAAGCGGTTGCTCTACCGCTGAGCTATCGGGGCGCCAAAAAGGCGCGGGACCTTAGCGCCCGGCGTTGGGCGCCGTCAACCGAGGGGCCAACGACACCGGCGGCGCCTCGCTCGGGGTGAGCGTGGTCGAGGGCGCGGCAAGCGCCGTGGCGGCCGGTGCGGACGGCACTACCGGCAAGAGGGTCGCGAGTTGGTCGCGCGGGCCATGGAGCGGCGCCCGCCACGCAAAGCTCGCGAAGGCGCGGCAGTTCGGACAGACCGAGACCCAGTGCTGGGATTCGGCGCCGCACTTGCCGCAGACATAGGTGGGCTCGAGCGCCGCCGCCGCCGCCGCGCGCGCCATCCAGAAGCGGGCGCGGGCGCTGTCGTGGGTCTCGGCCTCCTCGACTTCGGCCATGAGGCGGCTCGCGCGGGCGGGAGGCAGCGGCGTCTCGGGGGTCGCGTCCGCCCGAACGCCGGCGCGCGCGAGATGGCGACGCGCCTCGCCCCAGAGCCGCGCCTTGAGCGCCGCCTCCGCGAGCACCAAGTGCGATTCCAGATGGTCGGGATTGGCCGCCGCCAGATGTTGCATGCGCTGCATCCGCTGTAGCGGCGTCTCGTCGGGCACCAGGCTCGCGTAGATCTCGGCGAGCGCCGGCTCGGGCGCCACGCGCCAGGCGGCCTCGATGACGCGCTGGGCCTGCCGCGCGCGGCCGGCGTCGCGCAGCAAGCTCGCGCGTCGCGCCGCGGCGGGCGCGAGGCTCGGATCGGCGTCGTGAGCGCGATCGGCGAGGTCGAGCGCCACGCGGTGATCGCCTTCGGAGGAGGCGGCGTGGCTGCGATGCAGGAGGAGCGCCGCCTGCGCGCGCCGGTGCTCGATGTGCGTGATCGCCTTGCGCTTCAAGGCCTGCGCCAGCGTCGCTTCCGCCTCCTTCCACTTGCCCGCGCGGGCCTGGAGCTCGCCGAGGTGAGTGAGTGCCCAACCGGTCTTGGGCCGGAGCGTGTGCGCGCGCTCCGCAAGCTCCAGTGCCTCGGCGTCGTTCCCGCTCTTGAGCGCCTGAGTCAGCAGGCCGCGCAGCCCGAGGAACTCGGTCTCCGCCCGCTCCAGCATGGCGTGGAAGTACTTGCGCGCCGCGTGCTCGTCGCCGTCGAGCTGCGCCGATTGCGCCTGCAGCAGCAGGGTGAGCGGCGGCTCCGCGAGCAGCGCGTCCGCCTTGCGCGCGAGGCGACGCGCCTCGTCCGCCTCGCCCGCCGCTACTGCCACCATGCCCTGCGTCAGCGCCTTGTAGCCCTCGCGACGCCGCTGCTCGCGCCGCGACTTGAGGAACGCGCGGGGGAAGCGAATCAGAGCACGCAAGAGCCACAACGCGAGGATCGCGAGGCCTAGTAGCGCCGCCAGCGCCGCGACGAACCGGGCGAGCGGCGGATCGGCGCGCAAGCTGCCCCAGACGATGTGAACCTCGCCCGGGTTCTCCGCGAAGAACGCCGCCACAGTGACGAGGCCGGCGATGATCGCCAGCGCGAGGATGAGCCCGAGCAGCCGCCTCATGGCTTGGTCCCGGTGGGGCCGCGCGTCAGCGCGCCGGTCACCGCCGCCAGAGTCTGGTCGGCGTCGAGCCGCGCCTCGGCGTCGTCCAGCCAGGACTTTGCCGGATCGGCGGCGGGTCCTTTGAGGCGGTGCACGGCCGTCACCGCGCCCGCGAGATCGCCCGCGCCGAGCGCCGCCTCGGCGGCGGCGAGCGCCTCGGCGGGACCGCCTACATCGCCCGCACCGACGCGCCGCACGTGGAAGAAGCGCCTGGTCCATCCCATCAACCGCTCGCGCCAGCCCGCCTCGGGCGGCGGTGCCACGAGCCGATCCACCGCGTCGGCGACGGCAGCGAAGCGCTCGCGCAGGCCCTCGAGGGTGGGGATACCCCTCTCCGCCCGCGGGTCGAGCGTCTGCAGCTGCCTGAGTTTGTCCGGCTGGTCCTTGGCGAGCGCCTCAGCCGACTGGAGCTCCGCCGCGTAAGACCGCGACGTCGCAAGCGCCGAGCGGAGCTGGCCCACGGTCACGATGAGCGCCGCATTGGCGCGCTCGCCACTGCCGACCTCGCGGCTCTGCACCGTCGCCAGGAGTCGCGACTGCTCCTCGAGTTTTTGCGTCAGCGCCTGGACATCCGCCTGCAAGCCCTTGGTCGCGTCGGCGGCGGTCTGCACGCTCGCGGCCGACGCGAGTGCCGCGATTCGCTGCTCGAGAGACGCGAGCCGATCGCCGAGCGCGCGGGCCTGCTGCGCTGCCTGCTCGGCCGCCGGATTGGTGGCCGGCGCCGGGCGCTGCTCCAGTTGAGCAACGCGCTGCTCCAGCGTGCCGATGCGCAGCGGGACCTGCACCAGTTCCGCGACGCGCGCCTCAAGTGCGCTCAGCTTCGCATTGATCGGTGCGAGATCCACGGGCACCGGCTTCGGCTCAAGCGCGCTACCCCAGGGCAGGACGGAGGCGACCGGCGGCGTCCAGTAAGGTGAGGTCGCCAGCGCGAGCACCAGGGTCATCAGCGCCGAGATCGCAACGCTGTTGCGGCGAGGCTTGGGTGGCACCGCTGGACGCTCGGGCTCGGGCCCTGGCGTTGGCGTCACGTCGATGACGGTTGGCCCGCCGCTCGGGCTTGTGCCGGCGGCCTCGGCCCCGTCGCGGTGATCGCTCATTGATTTGGCGCTCCCGACCTGCGCATCTCCGCAGCGAGGCCATCGAGCACCCTGAGCATCGCCTTCTCCGTCGGCGCCTCGGCGACCACGACCTGCCGCCAGCCCAATCCCTCGAGGTCTGACGCGACTGCGGCGCTCAGCGTCACGACCGCGATCCTCGCGCAGTCGTGCTCGATCCCCGCGGCGCACGCAAGCCTAACAAAGGTGGCGGCGGTGCGGGGAGAGAAAAACAGCGCCGCGTCGATCTGGCCGGCTCGGAAGGCACCCACGGTGTCCGCGCTCAATCTGTCGGCCGCGGTCGCGTGGTAGATCGGCACGGATCGCACCGTGAATCCCAGCTGTGCGAGACGCCCGGCGAGGTCGCCGGCGACGGCATGGCCGCTGGGATGGATGATCGGCCCCGTCGAGGGTTTGAGCCTGCGCTCGACCAGGGCCGCGAGCGCCTCGACATCCCCCCGAGCGCTCTCGACGCGAGCAAAACCAGATTGCCGGGCGACGGCGGCCGTACCGTCGCCGACAGCGAATGCCGGGAGATCACGGCGCTCGCTCGCGACGGCGAAACTGGTCACGCCATTGCTGCTGGTGAACAGCAGGGCTTGAGCGTCCTCGAGCGCTGACGCGAGCCGGGTCCGCGCTTCGGGGTCGTCGACGATGGTGAGCAAGGGCTCGATCAACGCCTGATGCCCGAGCGCCGCGAGCCGCGCTGAGAGCGCCGTCGCCGCGGCAAGCGGCCGGGTGATCAGCACTCTCACACCGGCGTTCCCTCGGGGACCGGCAGATCGAAGAAGCCGGGTCCCGCCTCGGCGCGGAGCCGGGCGCCCGCCTCGCGGCCGATCAGGGTGGCGTCCGCGACGGCACCGCCGAGCCGCGTCTCGTGGCACTGCGTGCCGTCGGGCCGGATGATCCGCGCGTGCAGGGCGAGCCGGTCGCCGTCGATCTCCGCTAATGCCGCGATCGGCGTGCGGCAGGAGCCATCGAGAGCCGCGAGTAACGCGCGCTCCGCTCTCGAGCGCACGGATGTGGCGGCATCGTCGAGTGGCGCCAGGTACCGCCGTACGCGGTCGTCGCCAGCCCGCGCCTCCACCGCGATGGTGCCTTGCGCCGGCGCCGGCAGCATCAGGTCCGTCGGCAAGATCTCGGTGATGCGGCTCTCGAGCCCGAGGCGCGCGAGACCCGCTACCGCCAGCAGCGTCGCATCGACCTTGCCCTCGTTCACCTTGCCGAGTCGCGTCTCGACATTGCCACGGAGCGCCACGATGCGGAGATCCGGCCGCGCGCGCAGGAGCTGCGCTTGTCGGCGGAGCGCCGACGATCCGACGACGGCGCCGCGCGGCAGATCGAGCAGTCGCCTGGCGCGCGCGGAGACGAAGGCATCGCGAGGATCCGCCCGCGGCAGATGGCAGGCGATGACGAGCCCGTCAGGTAATTGCGTCGCCATGTCCTTGAGCGAATGCACCGCGAGGTCGATATCGCGCGCGAGCAGCGCCGCCTCGATCTCCTTGGTGAAGAGGCCCTTGCCGCCGATCGCCGCCAGGGTGCGATCGCGCACGAGATCGCCGGTGGTGCGGATAGCCACGATCTCGAGCGCCCCCGGGGCCGCGAGCTCGACATGCGCCGCCGCGAGTCCGTCGCGGATCGCCTCCGCCTGGATCAGCGCCAAGGGGCTGCCGCGGGTGCCGATGCGCAGTAGAGGCGTTGCCATGGCCCTTGTTTATGCGCTCGTCCCGAGCAAGGGAAGGGTGAGGGTTCCCCAGAGCCGAGCTTCGCACTAAGGTCCGCCGCCATGCAGATCCTGGGCATCGAGACCAGCTGCGACGAGACCGCGGTCGCGATCGTCGGCGATCAGCCGCCACGCATCCGCGCGAATCTGGTCCTCTCCCAGCTCTCGGAGCACCAGCGCTTCGGCGGTATCGTGCCGGAGGTGGCGGCACGCGCCCATCTTGCGCAGCTCGATCGCCTGGTCGGCCAAACGCTGGTGGAGGCGCACGTCGGGTGGGACGCGCTCGACGGCATCGCCGTGACGGGCGGCCCCGGCCTGATCGGCGGCGTCATGGTGGGCGTGATGCTCGCCAAATCCGTGGCGCTCGCCCGCGGCTTGCCGTTCCTCGCGATCAATCACCTCGAGGGCCACGCGCTGACGGCGCGGCTCACCGACGACGTCCCGTTTCCCTACCTGCTGTTGCTGGTCTCCGGCGGCCATTGCCAGCTGCTGATCGTCGAGGGCGTCGGGCGCTATCGCCGCCTCGGCACTACCATCGACGACGCTGCCGGCGAATGCTTCGACAAGGGCGCGAAGCTGCTGGGGCTGGGATTCCTCGGCGGACCCGCTATCGAACGCGCCGCCGCCAAGGGCGATCCCGCGCACTTCCCCCTGCCCCGACCGCTCAAGGGCAGGCCTGGCTGCAACTTCTCCTTCTCCGGCCTCAAGACGGCACTCCGCGAGCGCGTGGCCGCGCAAGGCGGCGCGAGCGCGCTTCCCGAGCAGACGGTGGCGGATCTTTCCGCGAGCCTACAGGCCGCGATCACGGAGAGCTTGGTCGATCGCGCGACGCACGCGATGCGAAAATTCCGACAGCAGTACCCCACGGGTGCGCATCTCGTGGTCGCCGGCGGCGTCGCCGCCAACCGCGCGCTCCGCGCCTCGCTTTCGAACCTCGCGGCGCGTCACGGCCTCGTCTTCATCGCGCCACCACCGGTGCTCTGCACCGACAACGGTGCCATGATCGCCTGGGCCGGACTCGAGCGGCTCAAAGCGGGCCTGGTCGATGGCCTCGACTTCGCGCCGCGCCCCCGCTGGCCCCTCGATCCCGACGCTCCGCGGGCGGTCGGCGCCGGCGTCAAGGCGTGAAGCCGAGCCGATGACCGGTGCTCCGAGACCGCCCGCCCGACGCAAGCTCCGGATTCCCGCGCTCGTCGCCGGCGCGATCCTGGCCGTCACCGTGGCAGCGCTGGGTTGGCTCACCGTCGGCGACACGAATGGCTGTGCGGTCGACGCGCCGTCGGTGTTCTCGCCCACTTATCACATCTCGTCGGCCTCGATGGCGCCCGTCATCCAGGAGGGCGATTGGCTCTGGGCGGAGCGGCGGTACTACTGCACCCACGAGCCGCAACGCGGCGACCTCGCGATCTTCTCGATGCCGAAGACTCCGCAGGCGATCTTCGTCAAGCGCATCGTGGGACTGCCCGGCGACCGGGTGCAGGTCAAGCAGGCGGAGCTGTATATCAACGGCGAACCCATCGCCCGCGACTGGGTCGAGAGCACGATCCACACGGATGCATCCGGCGAATCCCGTCAGCTAACCCGCTTCATGGAGACATTCCCGGACCACGATCGTTACGCGGTCGAGGTCGCGGACGTCGACGCACCGGCCGAGAACACCGAGGAAATCACGGTCCCCGCCGGGCAGTATTTCGTCCTGGGCGACAACCGGGATCAGTCGCTCGATAGCCGCATGAGCGACTTCGGCCTGGTTCCGCGTGGATTCATCGCCGACCGGCCTATGTTGGTGCCGTGGAGCTCCGATCTCGGCCGGATCGGGACGCGGCTCGGCGCCTCACCGTGATCACGACAAGCTCCGCGGGGTCGCCCGCGCTTGCGCCGCTCGGGCGAATCGGGCTTGATCGCTGCGGGCGAGACCTCTGAGCGGCGTCCTGTCCATGCAGAGCATCGGTATCATTGGCGGCGGCGCTTGGGGCACGGCGCTGGGCTTGGTTGCGCTCCGCGCAGGCCGCGATCCCTTGCTCTGGGCGCGCGAAGCGGACGTGGTCGCGGTCATCAACGGCCGTCGCGAGAACTCTCTCTTCCTGCCTGGCGTCCCGCTCGATCCGCGGTTTGGCGCCACCGGCGACATCGGCAAAACCGCGACCCGCGACGTGCTGCTTCTCGCCGCGCCTGCGCAGCATCTGCGCGCAACGGCCCGCGCCCTCGCACCGCACGTCAAGCCCGCCAAGCCCGTGGTCATCTGCGCCAAGGGCATCGAAGAACGCTCGGGTGCGCTCCTGAGTGAGGTGGTCGCTGAGGCGCTGCCACAAGCGCGCGTCGCGCTGCTGTCGGGACCCACCTTCGCGGCCGAGGTGGCGCAGGGACTTCCGACCGCGATCACACTCGCGGCAACCGACGCAACGCTCGGCCAGAGCCTCGTTCAATGTCTCGGCAGCCGCGCGTTCCGCCCGTACTATACGGACGACGTCGTCGGCGCGCAGATCGGCGGCGCCATCAAGAATGTGATCGCGATCGCCTGCGGCATCGTGCTCGGCCGCAAGCTCGGCGACAACGCGCGCGCGGCGCTGATCACGCGTGGGCTCGCGGAGATGGCGCGGCTGGCGCTCGCGATGGGCGGCCGCTCGGAGACCTTGATGGGTCTCTCGGGCCTCGGCGATCTCACGCTCACCTGCACGAGCCTGCAGTCGCGCAATTGCTCGCTCGGTGTAGCACTCGGCGAAGGCCGGCGCCTCTCCGACATCCTGGCATCGCGTCGCTCGGTGGCGGAAGGCGTCACGTCGGCGGCGGCCGCCGCCGAACTCGCGCAGCGATTCGGCATCGACATGCCGATCGTGGCGGCGGTCGATGCGATTTTGCACCGCGGCGCCGCCATCGATGCTGCGATCGAAGGCTTGCTGTCACGCCCGTTTCGCCACGAGGCTCGCGCATCATCTTAACAAGCTGTAGTAAGCGATTTGTAATACTTCACAATATTTAGTGACAGCCGTCGCGAATCACGTTAGCGTTTTTGACGTGACGAGTCGTACGCGATCCCTGCCGAGCGCGCCGGATCCCCGAGTGATCCGCTCCGGCCTTCGCATCGTCCTCACGATTTCGCCATCGACCGCCTCCGATCCCGATCGGAGGCGTTTTGCGTTTCGCCACCTGAGTTCAACCACCCATGAGGGACCCCGCACATGGCCAAGCGTTCGCGTGACATCGCCCATGCCCGTCTGCCCGAGGCCACTGTCGAGCCGCTGTTCCGCCCGGGCTGGCATCCGCTCACGGGCGAGCGGGAGCGCGGTCGCGAGCAAAGCTATGTGCGGACCGTCCGGCCGCAGAGCGAGAATCAGCGCGCGCTGATCGCGGCGATCGAATCGCATCACCTGACCGTCACGCTCGGGCCGGCGGGCACCGGAAAGACCTACCTTGCCGTCACCGCCGCGGTGGAGGCGCTGGATGCCGGCCGAGTCGGCCGTATCGTGCTGACCCGGCCCGCGGTGGAGGCCGGCGAGAATCTCGGCTTCCTGCCGGGCGATCTCGTCGACAAGCTCGCGCCCTACCTGCGGCCGCTCTACGACGCACTCAACGAGCGCCTCGGCGGCAAGCGCGTGCGCCAGCTCATGACCGAGGGTGCCATCGAGATCGCGCCCGTCGCCTATATGCGGGGCCGCACGCTCAACAATGCCTTCGTGGTGGTCGACGAGGCGCAGAACTGCACCTATCCGCAGATCAAGATGGTGCTGACCCGGCTCGGCTGGCACTCCACCATGGTGGTGACCGGCGATCCCGATCAGAGCGATCTTCTCGACGGCCTCTCGGGATTGTCCGAAATCGCGCGGCGACTCGAGTCGATTCCGGACGTAGCGATCGTCCGCCTCGGCGAGCGCGACATCGTGCGGCACCCGCTGGTCGGCGAGATGCTGGGCGTGCTCTGAGCGACGCGCCGCCGCAAGGGCTTTTCAACCGAGGGGCGCGCCGCTAAGACAGCGGCATGGGGCCCGGCACCGCGCTCGCCATCCGGCATGTCCCGTTCGAGGATCTCGGCAGCTTCGCTCCGGCCTTGCGCGAGCGAGGCTTCGCGGTTGCCTACCGCGACGCCGGCCTCGACGATCTCGGCGCCCGCGACCTCGTCGACGCCGATCTGTTGATCGTGCTGGGCGGTCCGATCGGGGTGTATGAGGCGAGGCAGTATCCGTTCCTCAAGGGCGAGATCGCCGTGGTCGAGCGCCGTCTCAAGATGGGCCGGCCTGTGCTCGGCCTCTGCCTCGGCGCGCAGATCATGGCGAAGGCGCTCGGCGCCCGCGTCTACCAGGGGAAGCGCAAGGAGCTCGGCTGGAGTCCGCTCGCGCTCACCGACGCCGGCCGCAAATCCGCGCTCGCGGCGCTGGGCCCTCGCACGGCGGTGCTGCACTGGCATGGCGATACCTTCGACCTGCCGCGCGAGGCCGAGCGGCTGGCTTCGACCCCGCTCTATGCCAACCAGGCCTTTGCCTGGCGGAGCCATGCGCTCGCGCTACAATTCCACGTCGAGACGACTGTGCATGGCCTCGAGCGCTGGTTCATCGGCCACGCCCTGGAGATCGCCACCACGCGCGGCGTGAAGCGCGACACGCTCCGGCGCCAGACGCGCCACCTTGGCCCACGCCTCGAGGAGCGGGGGCCGCGGGTGCTCAACGTCTGGCTCAACGGGCTCGGGCTCTAGCGGCTCATCGATGCGCACCGACACCTCCGCCGATGAGCTTCAGGCGCTCATGCGCGGCGTGGTGCGGCGCGATCGCGCCGCTTTCGCCACGCTTTATGATCGGACGGCGCCGCAACTATTTGGCATCGCCCTGCGAATCCTGCGTCAGAGAGAGGAGGCGGAAGACGTGCTGCAAGAGGCCTTCGTAGCGGTCTGGGACCGGGCGGTGAGCTTCGATCCCGAGCGCGGCTCCGTGATGACTTGGCTCGTCACCGTGCTGCGGTACCGCGCGATCGACCGACGCCGGCGCCGCGCGCATCTGGAGGATCGCCTCGGCAGCGAGGAGGACTTGCGGGCTCTGACCGCCGCAGCCACGGACGAGGCCGATCGTGGTGCGGGTCTGGCCGCGCTGCAGAAATGCCTCGGCGAGCTCGAGGAGCGGCCGCGGAGCGCGGTGCTGCTAGCTTATGCTTATGGTTATACGCACGAGGAGCTGGCCCAGCAGCTCGCCACGCCGATCGGGACGGTCAAGAGCTGGGTCCGGCGTAGCCTCGAGCGGCTTAAGCGGTGCCTCGACGGATGAACTACCGGGATCCCAAGCTCCGCGACCTCCTGGCCGGCGAATACGCCATGGGCCTGCTGCCGCCGCGCGCTCGTGCGCGGTTCGAGCGGCTGATGGCGGGCGACGCCGAGCTCCAGCGGCGGGTGGCGGACTGGCAGGAGCGCCTCACGCCGATCGATCGGACCGCGGCGTCGGTGTCGCCGCCGCGCCGGGTTTGGCGCGCGATCGAGCAGGGCACGCTGCAGCGATCCTTCCCGGTACCGCCCGAGAGCAGCGGATGGCTGCAATCGCTGGCCTTCTGGCGCGGGTTTGCCGGCGCAGCGGCCGCGCTCGCCGCGGCCTTGGCGATCTATATCGCGCTCGGCCCCGGGCCCGCGCGTACGCCAACTGTGCTGGCAGTGCTGGCGGACAGCGCCGGCACGCCTGCCTTCATCGCAATGCGCACCGAGCGCGCCGAGGAAGTCTCGGTAGTGCCGGTCCGGACGCAGACGCTCCAGGCGCAAAAGAGCTTCGAGCTCTGGGCGATCGCGGGCGGACCGCCGAAACCGCTGGGGCTGGTCTCGGCGACGCCGGACAGGCCGCTCCTGGTCCCCGCGAGCGCGGTCGTCACCGCCGGCACCGTCCTCGCCGTCAGCCTCGAGCCCGAGGGTGGCTCGCCCACCGGCCTTCCCACGGGCCCGGTTCTGTTCCAGGGCAAAGTGCTCTCCGAGTAAGGCCTCGCGCGGTCGTGATCGGCCGCCGCATCCAAACCTGATCCCCGTCCGTAGAGACCGTATGTGAGGCCCGACGGCCTCATTGCCGGGCGATCCCGGCGAACCCATCCGCGGCTCCCAACCCGAGGGGACGGGACCGCCAGAACCGAGAGGGAGCAGTCATATGTCTTTGGGTATCCTCCGTTTGACCGATTTCTCGACTTCTCGGCGCCGCTTCATGCGCGGTGCCGGCACGGCGACCCTCTCCGGCGCCGCTATCGCCATACTCGCGGGGTGCGAGAGCCTGGCGGCCTCCAACCAGCCCTCAGTGGCCGCGGCGAGCCCCGGCAATGACGTGGCTATCCTGAACACGGCGCTTGGTCTCGAATACCAGGCGATTGCCGCCTATCAAGTCGGCGCCGAGAGCGGCCTCCTGCAGAAGCCCGTGCTCGACCTCGCGGTGCAATTCCAAGGCGATCACAAGAAGCATGCTGAGGTGCTCTCGAGCACGATCGGTAAGCTCGGCGGCGCGCCCGTGGCGGCGAAGAAGCCGGCCGAGTATGGCTTCCCGACCGCGAGCCTCAAAAACCAGGCGGATGTGCTTCGCTTCGCCGCCAGCCTCGAGCAGGGCGCGGCGTCGGCCTATCTGGGTGCGGTGCCCGCTTTCATGAACAAGGACCTTGCCAAGGCTGCGGCCAGCATCCTCGGCGACGAGACCATGCATTGGGCGGTGCTGCGCAACGCGCTCGGAGAGAACCCAGTCCCCGCTGCGTTCATCTCCTGAGCGACCGGGCGGAGCGCCCCATCCCCCCGGGCGCTCCGCCCACCTCCTCGAGCGCGAGAGTCTCCCATGCGACGTCTTTCAACCTCCAGTGCCTTCGCGCTCTCGCTCCTTGTCGCTTCGGCGGCGGACGCGGCGACCGGCGATCCCGCGCACGGCGCCCAGATCTATCAGCGCTGCCAGCTCTGCCACTCGATCGAGCATGACCTGGTGGGGCCGCGGCACCTCGGCCTGTTCGGGCGCAAGGCCGGCAGCATCGCGGGCTTCCCCTACTCCACCGCGATGAAGAGCTCCAGCATCACCTGGTCGGAAGACACGCTGAATCAGTTCTTGAGCGGCCCGCAGGCGTTTGTGCCGGGCACGCGCATGACCTTCACGGGGCTCCCCAACGAGCAGGATCGCGCCGACGTAATCGCCTATCTGAAAGAGGCGACCAAGCCGAAATAGCGGCGTCTCGCTTGACAGCGACGGCGCAGCCGGGTGACCTCGGCGCCATGGTTCATCCCTCGATCGTCATCCTGACCGGCGCCGGCATCTCCAAGGAATCGGGCCTCGACACGTTTCGCGACAAGGATGGCCTCTGGTCGAAGGTGCGGGTGGAGGACGTCGCGACGCCCGAGGCCTTTGAGCGCGATCCCGCGCGCGTCCACGCCTTCTACAACGAGCGCCGCCGCGGTCTCCGCAATTCCAACGTGCAGCCCAACGCGGCGCACCACGCGCTCGCCGAGCTGGAGCGGCGCTGGCCGGGCGAGGTCCTGCTGGTGACGCAGAACATCGACGCCCTGCACGAGCGCGCAGGCAGCCGCAACCTCGTCCACATGCATGGCGAGCTCTTGAAGACGCGCTGCACACGTTGCGGCGCCCTCCACGCCGGACTCGGCGATCTCGGCATCGACCTCGTCTGCGCCAGCTGCCGCGAGCGGGGCGGGCTCCGGCCGCACGTGGTATGGTTCGGCGAGATGCCGCTGGAGATGGACCGGATCTACGACGCGCTCGCGGGTTGCGGCGTGTTCATCTCCATCGGCACATCCGGCAATGTCTATCCCGCCGCGGGATTCGTGCAGGAGGTCCGGTACCGCGCCGACGTGCGCACGGTGGAGCTCAATCTCGAGCCCTCCGAGGGCGCAACGCTCTTCCGGGAGCGCCGCTACGGTCCCGCGACGGAAATCGTTCCTGCTTATGTCCGTCATCTCCTCGCCGGCTGATCTAACGGCGCAGCAGGCTCTCGACGCACTCTATGCGGAGGTGCGCACCTGCACGATCTGTGCGAAGCATCTGCCGCTGGGACCGCGGCCGGTGGTACGGGGCGCGGCGAGCGCCCGCTTGCTGATCGTGAGCCAGGCGCCGGGCACGCGCGTGCACATGACCGGACTCTCCTTCAACGACCGCAGCGGCGACCGCTTGCGCCAGTGGCTGGGCATCTCCCGCAAGACTTTCTACGACCAGCGGCGCGTCGCGATCGTCGGTATGGCCTTCTGCTATCCGGGCGTCGACGCCAACGGCGGCGACCTGCCGCCGAGAAAGGAGTGCGCGCCGCGCTGGCACGGACCCATCCTCGAGCGTCTGCCGAACATTGCGCTCACGTTGCTCGTGGGCTCCTACGCCATCGAGTATTACCTGCACGAAGGTGCGCGCCGCACGATGACCGAGACGGTCCACGCCTGGCGCGAGCATCTGCCGCGCTTCTTCGCGCTACCGCATCCGAGCTGGCGCAACACAGCCTGGGTCCAGCGTCATCCTTGGTTCGAGCGCGAGCTCCTGCCGGAACTCCGCCGGCGTGTGCGAGCACTGGTGTAAAGAAGATTCAGCCTTCCGCCTCCAACCGCTCCATGTCCTCGTCGGAGAAGCCGAAGTGGTGGCCGATCTCGTGGATGAGCACGTGGCGCACCACGCGGTAGAGGTCCTCGCTGGTCTCGCACCAGTAGTCGAGGATGGGCCGCCGGTAGAGGAACACCATATCGGCATCGGCGCGCGTGCTGCC
>DATFRA010000443.1:0-4841 GCA_035263705.1 Allostellaceae bacterium | reverse complement strand
CAGCTCGCGGGCCGCAAGGGCGAGGTCTGGGGCGCCGAATCCGGCGCCGACAAACTCTTCGTGCTGAGGGCGGAATGACGCCGACGCCCGGCAGCATCAACGGGCGCCGCGGCAACGCCACAGGCGGCGCATCAAGCGGCTCCCGGCAGGTTCGTCGCAGCACGCCTTATATGAGTCCCAGGCTCCGCAGGCTGGCGTGCCGGCCGCGACCGAGGATGACGTGGTCGTGGAGCGTGACGCCGAGTACCGCTGCGGCCTTCTGCACCTCGCGGGTCATCTCGATGTCGGCCTTGGAGGGCGTGGGATCGCCGGAGGGGTGGTTGTGCACCATGATGAGCGCGGAGGCGCCGAGCTCGAGCGCGCGCTTCACGACCTCGCGCGGATAGACAGGCGTGTGGTCGATGGTGCCGCGCTGCTGCCGCTCGTCGGCGATCAGCGCGTTCTTGCGGTCGAGGAACAGCAGGCGGAACTCCTCCACCTCCGCGTGGCCCGCCGCGGCCTGGCAATAATCGAGGAGCTGCTGCCACGATGACAGCACCGGCCGCTTCGCGACCTCGGCGCGCAGCACGCGCAGGCCCGCCTCGCGCGCGGCCTTGAGCGCCGCCACCGACGCCTCGCCCATGCCGGGTACGGCCAACAGCGAGTCGGGCTCGGCGCTGAGCACGCCGGCGATGCCGCGAAAGCGCGCCAGCAGCGCCTTGGCAAGCGGTTTCGTATCCCGGCGCGGCTGCGCCATGAACAGCAGGAATTCCAGCAGCTCGTAATCGGGAAGCGCCTCGGTGCCGCCTTCCAGCACCCGCAGGCGCAGACGCTCGCGATGCCCGAGAAAGTGCGGCTTCGCCGCGCCCGGTCCGGCGGCGCTGTCGCTTCCATCCTCGCGCTCATCCATCCCTGGAGCCTAGCGCGGCTCCGGGGTGCGTGCACTAGGTCGTCGAAAAACTACACAGCGACGTAGAGGCAGAGCGCGAAAGCCATGCCAGCGAGCGTGAAGGTCACGAAGTCGCACAAGTCGTAGTCGACAAAGGGCACGTGCCACATGGGCTGGCTCCTTTGATATCGAAAAGATCATATCACGCGGCGCGCATGCCCACCTGCGGTATTGTTGGGATTTAACGGGGACCTTGGCTCAAAGGCCTCGCACCGCGGACCGGACAGACCCGCGCATACTTCCGAGCGCACGCCCTCGGACTGCGTTCCAAGGGCTTCGTCGCGCGCGACTCGGGGTCGAATCGTGTGACCTTGATTACAACCCCAAATAGATCGGGGGACGCCAACCAATGTCACAGCCTCAGCGGAGAGGACGGCCCACTTTCGCCGTTATCCCGTGAGAGCGTGAAATTCGTCGAAGCAACGAGAGGAGTGACCATGACCAAGCTCAATGCCTTTTGGCGTCTCGCGCGCCTGGGCGTACTGGGGCTGGCGGTCGCCATCGTAATAGGCGTGGCGGCGCCGCGGCCGGCCGAGGCGCGCTGGCACTGGAACGGGTACACCTACGTGTGGATCGGGCCGAGCTATGGCTACGGCTACTCGCCCTACTACTACGCGCCATACCCGTACTACCCGGCCTACTACGGCTACGGCTACGGCTACGGCTATCCTTACTACTACGGGCCGTCCGTCGGGTTCTCGATCGGGATCCACTGATCCAGATGCCCCAGTCGCTTTGAGGCCGCCGTCCCCGTCAGGGGCCGGCGGCCTCTTTCGTTATGCGCCCTTCGTCAAGCGGCGTAGGGCGGCCGCGCCCAGCCCTTTGGGGAGTGGGTGAAGATCTCGTAGCCGGTCTCAGTGACACCCACGGTGTGCTCGAACTGCGCCGACAGCGACCGGTCCTTGGTGACGGCGGTCCAGCCGTCCGAGAGGATCTTCACCTCCCAGCGTCCCGCGTTCACCATCGGCTCCACCGTGAAGAACATCCCGGGCTTGAGCACGGGCCCGTCCTCGGGCGTGCCGAAATGCAGGATCGAAGGCGCGTCGTGGAAGATGCGCCCGATGCCGTGGCCGCAGAAATCCCGCACCACCGAGCAGCGATGGCTCTCGACCAGCGTCTGGATCGCGTGACCGATGGCGCCGGTGCGCACGCCCGGCTTCACCTGGGCGATCCCCGCCATCATCGCCTCGTAGGTGAGGTCGACGAGGCGGCGCGCCTTGAGCGGCACCTTGTCGCCGACCAGAAACATGCGGCTGGTGTCGCCATGCCAGCCCTCGAGGATCACAGTGACGTCGATGTTGAGAATGTCGCCTTCCATCAGGCGCCGGTCGCCGGGGATGCCGTGGCAGACCACGTGATTGATGGAGGTGCAGATGGAGCGCGGGAAGCCGCGGTAGTTGAGCGGCGCGGGGATCGCGCCGTGCGAGACGATGAACCCGTGGCAGAGCCGGTCGAGCTGATCGGTCGTGACGCCCGGCACCACCTGGGGCGTGATGAAGTCGAGCACCTCGGCCGCGAGCCGGCCGGCGTTGCGCATGGCCGCGAACGCCTCGGCCCCATGGAGCTTGATGCCGCGCCCGCTGGGCTCGCGCCTGGCGGCCTGCGTCTGCTCGGCCGTACTGGAGAGGTTCATCGACTCTTTCATGGCCTAGGTTGCGCCATCCGTCCAGCTGTAGAGGGGTAACGACCCCGCGATATCGATACCGGCCTCGCTCACGTTGCAAGCATAGCACAAGGCCTCGACCCCCGCCGCCCGGGCCGCCTCGAAGGCGCGGTTGTAGGCGGGATCGAGGTCGCCCGCCACCCGGAAGCCCCGGCAATCCCCGCGCTGCACCACGAAAAGCACCACCGCCCGGTGGCCCGCCCGCACCATCTCCGCCAGCTCGCTCATGTGCTTGGCGCCGCGCTCGGTCACGCAATCCGGGAACTCGGCCCGGCCGCCGCGCCTCAGGTGCACGTTCTTGATCTCGACGTAGCAGATGGGGCGTCCGGGCGCCGAAAGCAACAGGTCGATCCGGCTCGCCTGGCCATAGGCGACCTCGCGGCGGATTTCGGCATAGCCTCGAAGCTCCGCGATGGCGCCGCCCGCGAGCGCCTCGGGAATCAGCCGATTGGGCAATGCCGTGTTGACGCCGAGGAGCGTGCCTTCCGTCTCGACCAATTCCCAGGACCAGCCGAGCTTGCGCTTGGGATCGGTGGCGGCTAGGAGCCACACGGGCAAGCCGGGATCCGCCACGCCCAGCATGGCGCCCGGATTGGCGCAATGGGCGGTGACCGCGCGCCCGTTTTCGAGCCGGACGTCCGCGAGAAAGCGCTTGTAGCGCCGGATCAGCGTGCCGCGCACGAGCGGGCGGGGAAATTTCATGAAAGTGATGCGCCTCTCGGGCTCGGGCGAAAGCAACGATGAAACTCTTGGCGGCCTTGGCGCCTTGGCGGTTAAACTTTGAACCACCAAGGCGCCAAGACGCCAAGATGATTTGCTCGTTTTCGTCGCGGGAGATTGCATGGAGGCCGAGCCGACCGTCACTGCCTGCGTGCTCATCATCGGCAACGAGATCCTGTCGGGGCGTACCCAGGACGCGAACCTGAGCTACCTCGCCAAGGGCCTCAACGAGGCGGGCGTGCGGCTCCGCGAGGCCCGCGTGATCCCCGACGTCGCCGATACCATCGTCGCCACCGTGAACGAGGTGCGCGGCCGGTACGACTACGTCATCACCACCGGCGGCATCGGCCCGACGCACGACGACATCACCAGCGAGTGCGTGGCGCGCGCCTTCGGCGTGCCGCTGATCCTCCACGAGGGGGCGAAGCGTATCCTCGAGGCGCGCTACCGGGAGCGCGGTCTCGAGCTCAACGAGGCGCGGCTCCGCATGGCCCATGTGCCGAAGGGCGCGACGCTGGTGCTGAACTCGGTCTCGGGTGCGCCGGGCTTCCGCATGGGAAACGTCTTCGTGCTCGCGGGCGTGCCGCAGATCATGCAGGCGATGTTCGAGGGCGTGAAGGGCGAGCTCCGGGGCGGCCGCCCCGTGCTCTCGCGCGCGATCTCCTGCGGGCTCGCCGAGGGCCAACTCGCGAAAGGTCTGGGCGAGATCCAGACGCGCTATCCCGACATCGACATCGGCTCTTACCCCTGGTATCGCCGCGGTGCCTATGGGGTGAGCCTGGTGCTCCGGAGCCCCGACGAGCGGCGGCTCGGCTTGGCAAGCGACGAGGTGGCGGGCCTGGTGCGCGGCCTCGGCGGCACGCCCAGCGACGAGTGACCGCGCGACGGTCCGATGCTAGCTGCGCGCCGCCAGGGTCATCGCGAGAAACGCCGCGACCACGACGGAGAGCAGTGCGAGCTTCGTGGTGGGCGGCATATAGCCGCAGTAACCGAGGAAGCGGTCGAGGGTGTAACACATGGCGCCGGATTCTCCCGTCAAGCCAGAGACCCTGCGGCAGAACGTAGCATACGCGATAGACTTGCTTAAGCATTGATCAAAAGTATTCTTTGCGATCTCGCGGTGGAGTCTTGTTGGATTTGACAGAAAGTCTGTTGATGTCTGTTGCTTCCTTCGTGAGATCGCGCGACATGGCTATTGCAAGCGGGGCGAGCACCCCGCACTGGCCCGCTTGCGGCTTGCGCGCTAGCTTCTCCGCGCCTGCCCGCTTGGCGGAATTGGTAGACGCATCGGACTTAAAATCCGAACTCCCGAAAGGGAGGTGCCGGTTCGAGTCCGGCAGCGGGCACCAGATCGGTCGTGCTCGACCTTGCCGGCTTGACGCGCGAGAAGGTCGGCGACCAAGCTAGCCGCTCTCCCTGATGGAGCGGTCATGACGGGTTTCGCGATCTATCCGAGCTTGCGGGATCGGCGAGTGCTGGTGACGGGCGGCGCCTCCGGCATCGGCGCCAGCATCGTCGAGCACTTCGCGG
>DATFRA010000442.1:0-12508 GCA_035263705.1 Allostellaceae bacterium | reverse complement strand
TGGTTGAAGGCTCTCGCCATCTCTAGGGGACCCATCGTGAAGATTTTCGCAACAATCACCGTGCTTGCATTGATGTTGGCGTCCACTGCCGAGGCAGTCGACTATCCTCCGCCTAAGCAGGGGCAGTGGATCGCGCGCGATTTCAAGTTCCACACCGGCGAGACGATGCCCGAGCTCAAACTGCACTACACGACGGTCGGAGATCCCGGTGGAACACCGGTGGTGGTGCTACACGGCACCAGCGGCTCGGCGGCAAGTGTGCTCACCCCGACTTTCGCGGGTGAATTGTTCGGCCCGGGTCAGCCGCTCGATGCCACGAAGTACTACATCATCATTCCCGATGCCCTCGGCCATGGTGAAAGCTCCAAGCCTTCCGACGGCCTCAAAGCGCGATTTCCGCACTACGATTATGCCGACATGGTCGATGCCCAATACCGGCTCTTGTCCGAGGGCCTCGCCATCCCGCACGTGCGACTCCTCATCGGCAATTCGATGGGCGGGATGAATGTCTGGCTCTGGGGCGGGCGATACCCGGGTTACATGGACTCACTGGTGCCGATGGCCTCGCAGCCGACGGCGATGGCGAGCCGCAACTGGATGCTGCGACGAATGATGCTCGAGACCATCCGGAGCGACCCCGACTACAACGAGGGCAACTACACCAGCCAGCCGCGTTCCATGAAGATCGCGAGCGTGTTCTTTGGCATCGCGACTGCCGGTGGCACGCTCAATTACCAGAAGCTGGCGCCGACGCGTGAGCTGGCCGACAAGCTGGTCGACGCCCGCCTCGCGGCGCCCGTGGCCGCTGATGCCAACGACTTCCTGTGGCAGTGGGGTTCGTCCGCCGACTACGACGCCGCGCCCGGACTCGAGAAGATCGAGGCGTGGGTTCTCGCCATCAATTCTGCCGACGACGAGCGCAACCCTCCGGAGACCGGCCTCGTCGAGCGAGCGATGAAGCAGGTGAAGCACGGCACGCTATACCTCATTCCCGCCAGCGAGCAGACGAGTGGACATCTCACCACCAGCAACGCGAAATTCTACAAACAACAGCTCGAGCAGTTGCTGCAAACCGCACCACGTCGAGCCATGTAGTCGCGGCGGACGCGATCATGTTTACCGCTGAATGCCGCGCTCAAAGCGGGCATGGAGGCGAAGCAAGTTGGGCGTCCGAGTCGATCAACATCCGGATTTGGCACTTCCCGGAAGTGCCACCTGCGTCGGCTGAGGGCCGGTTACCGTTTCAAAGCGGACTCCGGCAAAACACCGCAAGGCATGCTTATGAGTTCATGCCCTAGGAGAGCCCGCGCGCTCGACGATGCCCCGAAGTCCACACGAGGACTACGGACCGCACTCGATAAGATTCGGTGAAACAGCGCTGAACAGCGCTCCGGTCTAGCCAGAATTGCCGCGGCTTCGTCCCCGCGCGCTCGCCCTTGTATGGAGAGATGGCCGCGCGCGGCGAGCGCCGAGACGGCGAGGATGCGAAGAATGCGCCGCATGGCTCTCACTCCTCCCACCGGGCCCAGCGCGCGCGCCCGCGCCAGACCGCGTAGGGGATCTCGCTGCGGCTGACGCCGATGTCGGCGAGCATGCGGTCGTCGAGCGCCATTAGCTCGGCGACGGCGCGACGCATCCGGCGCCGGGTGCGGTACCAGGCGACGCCTCGCCTCGCGACCGCGAGCAGGAACGCCCCGAGGCCTCCCGCCGGGCGTGGCCGGTAAATCGCGGGGAGTCCGTTTCGCGCATCGATGGTTCGTTGACTCATGGCAACCTCCTTGTTGGGGATCGAGGGCGGGCGCTGGCGGTGCCGCCCGTGATCGGGCCGATCGCCGCTCGAGCGCGAGCCTGCAATCCGCCCGGGCGGGCCGGTGATCTCGCCGGTCCTCTCAGTGCCCGGCGGGAAAGCTCGTGTCGAACAGCTTGCTGATCTCGAGGGCCCGCTCGCTGGTGAAGCCGCCGCCCGCCACGAGCTCGGAGATCGCCCTGAAGTACCGGTCCTGTCCGCCGGGCAGGCTCCAGTCGAGCATCGAGGCCGTGGTGTCGCCGACGTTATTGAAGCGATGCACCGTGTTGCGGGGTATGAAGACCATCGTGCCGGGACGCGCGATGGCGGACTTGCCGCCGATCGTGAGCGCATAGGTGCCCTCGACGACGAAGAACATCTCGTCCTGGCTCGCGTGCGTGTGGTCGGGCGGGCCCTCGCCGGGCTTGTGCCAGGCCCTGAGCACCGAGATGGCGCCGCCCGTGGCGTCGCTGGAGAGCAGCACCCGCATGTCGATGCCGAAGGCGCGCAGCGCCGGCGCCTCGGCGGTGCCGACGATGCTGGGCTCGGGCAGATGAGGTCTCGTATCCATGTCATGTCCTCCGTTCGTTGCGTTGGGTGAGTTCGGCGATTGACGATCAGCGACCGCCGAGGCGCGTCTCGCCGGCGAGGGACGCCGCGGATCGGCGCGGCGTCCGCGCGGGCTGAGACGCCTCGGCCGTTCCGGAAAGCATCAGGACCTTGGCGGCGCTGCCGACGCCGGCTGCGGCGACCGGCTGGTCGAGCGCGCCCAACTGGGAGAGCACGCTCACCTGGTCCCAGTGGATATGCTCGTGGGCGAGCTTGCTCCCTTGGAACCCGATGACGCCCACCAGGACGAACTCCGCCCGCCGGCCGGTGGGCGGCACGCCCGGCAGCATCCAGGGAATCTCGAGCGTGTGGGTGAAGCGGACCACGAACTCCTCGACGATCCGGTCGTCGCCGATGGTCCGCGATAGCGAGCTGAGCTCGAAATCCGGCGGGATGCAGGGCAGGAACTCGTCGGCGTAGAACGCGCCGACGCCGGCTCGCCCCATGCCTCCCCGTCCGGAGGGAATCGCGAGCACGTAGGGGTTCTCGGTCATGGTGGCGAGCGCCGCATCCACGTCCTTGAGCACGAATTCGGCGTGGGTGTGCCGCTGCCAGGCGGCCAGCATCGCGTGTTGTTTCTGCGTCAGTCTCATCGGGGTGTTCCTTCGGCTGTCTGGGCGGCGGCCGCTTGGATCCGCGCCGCCGTTCGCCGCATGAGATAGGTCGGATCGCCGCTCGATCGCGCGCCCGAAATCCGCTCAGTTTCGGCTCAGTGCCGGTTCAGGGAGGGGGTGGCTCGGTGCGTCCTTCGACGCGGGCCTGCCGGCCCTTGCTCAGGATGAGGCTTCGACGCGGGCCTTTCGGCCCTTGCTCAGGATGAGGGGCATTTGTTCGTGCAAAAGAAAAAGCCTTCATCCTGAGCAAGCGAGCGCAGCGAGCGCGTCGAAGGACGCACCACGCTGGCTCGAGATCAGCGAGAGCGAGGCCTCAGCGTTCCGGCACGCCGGCGATTCGCAACCCCTCGTAGAGGCGTTCGCGCTGCGCGAGGTAGACGGGGATGTCGCTCACCGCCTGGGCGCGGAACCCGGCGACGGTGAAATTGGGCGCGAGGCGGCGGGCGACGGAGCAGGTCTCGCTCGCCTCCGCGAGCAATCCCGCGAGCGCGAGCGCGGCGGCGAGCACGAACTGCGCGAGCACCCAGTTCGGGTTGATCTCCACCGACTTGCGCAGGCTCTCGAGCGCGTGGACGCCGCGCAGGATGTAGAGGTCGGCGACGCCGATCACATAGTGCCAGTGGAAGAGCAGGGGGTCGCGCGGACTGAGTCGGATTGCGCGCCCGACATGGGCGCGGGTCTCGTGCGCGCGCCCGAGGAAGAATTTCATCAGCCCGACATAGGCGTGCGCGAGCGCGAGGTTGCCGTCGAGGCCGAGGGCGAGCTCGAACTCGCGCAGCGCGCGCTCGGGTGCGCGCATGGCGTAGAGGAGGGTGCCATATGTCGCGTGCGCGTCGGCGCTCTGCGGCGCGAGCGCCAGCGCCCGCGCGACCGCGGGCTCGGCCGCGCGGATCTGCCCGTCGCGGTCCTCCGACACGTAGAGGTTCACCTCCCACAGGTGCGCGTTGGCGAAGCCCAGGAGCGCGTCGACGTGGTCCGGGTCGAGCCGCAGCGCCGCCTCGAAGCAGCGGCGAGCCTTGCGCGCGCCCTCGAGCGAGGGGTCCTGATGCCAGGTGGCCCAGCCCTGGAGCGTGTGGTCGACCGCGTCCAGGCGCTCGGGGCGCTCGCGCGCGATCCGCCGGCTCTCCGCGGCGATGAGCTCGACCTGGACCGTGCGCGCGAGCCGGGTCGTGACCTCGTCCTGCGTGTCGAGCAGGTCGGCGCAGGACTGATCGAAGCGCTCGGCCCAGATATGCGCGCCGCTCTCGGCGTCGACGAGCTGGGCGTTGATCCGGATCCGGCGGCCGACCTGCTGCACGCTGCCCTCGAGCACGTAGCGCACGCCGAGCTCGCGGCCGATCTGCCGAGTCTCGATCGGCTTCCCCTTGTAGCTGAACGCGGTGTTGCGCGAGATCGCGAAGACGCCGGGCCTGCGCGCAAGGTCGGTCGTGACCGTCTCGGTGAGGGCGTCCACGTGGTGATCCCGCTGCGCGCTTCCGCCCAGGTTGACGAAGGGCAGCACCACGATCGAAAGCCGCGGCAGGGCGGGGGCGGCGCTCGCGGGCGGCGGCGCCGGCTCGGGCGCCGGGCGCTCGCCGGCGGTCGGTTCCGTCGCGGCGGGAAGCGGCGGGGCCTCCGCAGGCGCGGGGCCTGGGCCTTCCCACAGCCAGCGCGCCAAGCGCTCGCGCGCGGTCGCGAGGTGGCGCCGATAGGTGCCGAAGGCGAGCGACAGCCGCTCCGCCACCGCCTCCTGCTTCGGTCCCGGCTGGAAATACGTGAGCTCGATCACGCGGCGGAGCTTCTCGTCGCGCGGATTGCCGAACAAGGTCGTGACCGTTTCCGACAGCATCGCCTGAAGCTCCGCGGGCCCCGCGGGCGCGCCGAGCCTCTCGGCCGCGAGGCCGAGCAGCGGATTCCGCGCCAGCAGGTCGGCGCGGTGGAAGTCGCGGAGCGCGCTGCGGAGCGCCGCCGCGAATTCCTCGTAGGCGAGCGGCGAGGCCGCGGCGCTCGATGTCGCGGGCGGCGATGCGGAATGCGATTTGGATGCAACCGGCTGCTCGGGATCAGCCGTGTTCGCCCTCGCTCCCAGTAAGAGAACCGGAATCACCATCAAACGGAACGACGCGTCGGACCTATTAACAAGCGTGATAACCTAGCCGCTCAATATTTTGCGCATATCGAATTCGCACGAGTGTGACATTCACCACAGGCATATCTGTGTCGCGCCCGGCTCCTGTGGCAGGATTGTGCCAAGTTTTCCGCGGGCACTTTGTCGCATTGAAACCGGCCTAGCGGCGCCAGAAGGACTGCGTGCTCTCGGTTTCGACGTCGGGTCGGTCGAGGCCGATGTCGCGGAGCGCGTGGTCGTCGAGGCTCGCCAGCAGCCGCCGGTCGTGGGCGCGCATCCGCCAGCGCTCGACCCAGCGGGCGAGCGGCGGATGCGGCCACCAGATCCTCACCGCGAGGAGCGCGTCGCCGCGCCGCCGCCGGGCGACCGTGCCGCCGTCGCTGCCGCTCATGACGGGCGAGCTTCGCGATTGTGCCGTGCCCGCGCAATTACTTGGCGGGTACTAGCGCGGCTTTCGCGGCGCCCGGTACCGTCCTATGCTGAATGGGCGGGACAAGCTCAACGAGCCCGAAGGAGGACACGCCATGGCGAAGAAGAACGGCGACGGTATCTATCGTGTGATCGATGTCATCGGCACCAGCAAGACCTCGTGGGAGGACGCCGCGAAGCACGCCGTCGAGACGGCGTCGAGGTCACTGCGCGACATCCGGATCGCCGAGGTCGCGCAGATGGACGTGCGGGTCGAGAACGGCAAGGTGGTCGCCTTCCGCACGCGCCTCCAGCTCTCGTTCAAATACGAGGCCTGACGAGCCAATCGTCGGTCTTGACCTCTCTCTTTTCGTCATGGCCGGACTTGTTCCGGCCATCCACGGGTTTTCAGACGTGATGCGAACACGTGGATCGCCGGGACAAGCCCGGCGATGACGGGAGAGGGAGCCTCGCAATCGAGCGGGATGCTCGCACCGAAGGAAGCGCCGGCCGTTGGCCGGCCGCTCCTGATCTATGACGGCGATTGCGGATTCTGCGGCTATTGGGCGCGCTACTGGCAGAAGCTGACGGGCGAGCGCGTCGACTACCGGCCCTATCAAGAGGTCGCGGCCCAATACCCGGATATCTCCGAAGACGCGTTCCGGCGCGCCGTGCAGTACATCGCGCCCGACGGCGCGCGCGCCCGCGCCGCCGAGGCGAGCTTCCTCACCCTGAGCCACGCGCGCGGCCAGCGGCACTGGCTGGCGCTCTACCGGAAGCTCCCGGGCTTCGCGCCGGCGTCGGAGCTCGCCTACGCCTTCGTCGCCGCGCACCGGCCGGCCTTCTACGTCGTGAGCCGCTTCCTCTGGGGCCGGCGCCACGAGCCGCCGCGGTACGACCTCGTGGCCTTCCTGTTCCTGCGGCTCTTCGGGCTCATCTATCTGACCGCCTTCGCCTCCTTCGGCGTGCAGGCGCTCGGACTGATCGGCAGCCACGGCATCCTGCCGCTCCCCGAGCTCACCGACGCGCTCGCGCGCCAGCTTGGCGCCGCGCGCTTCTACCGCATGCCCATGCTGTTCTGGCTCGCCGACGGCGACGCTGCGATCACGATCGCGTGCTGGGCGGGCGCGGCGTTCTCCCTGCTGCTGGCGCTCAACCTGTTGCCGCGCGCGAGCCTGCTCCTGATCCACGCACTCTATCTCTCGCTGTTCCACGGCGGGCAGATTTTCATGGCCTACCAGTGGGACATTTTTCTCCTCGAGACCGGGTTCGTGGCGCTGCTGCTGAGCTTTTCCACGACGCCCGGGATCTGGCTGCTGCGCTGGCTGCTGTTCCGCTTCATGTTCATGTCGGGCGTGGTGAAGCTCGCGAGCGGCGATCCCAACTGGTGGAACCTCTCGGCGCTCTCCTACCATTTCCTGACCCAGCCGCTGCCGACGCCCATCGCCTGGTACGTGGCGCAGCTGCCGGCGGGGGCGCTCGAGGTCGCGACCGGCGCCACCTTCTTTGTCGAGCTGGTGCTGCCGTTCCTGTTCTTCGCCCCGCGCCATCTCAGGTTCTTCGCGGCGTTCGGCACGCTGCTGCTGGAGGCGTTCATCTTCGTCACCGGCAACTACAACTGGTTCAACCTGCAGACCATGCTGCTCTGCCTGCCGCTGTTCGACGACCGGGCGGTGCGGCGGGTCCTGCCGGCACGGCTGCTCTCGCCGCTGACGCCACGCGCCCGGAGACGCGAGCCGCGGCGGCCCGCCGCGATCGCCGTCGGCGCGCTGGCGCTGCTCACGGTGCTCTGCAGCGTGGTGGAGCTCGACGAACGGTTCGGCGGCCGTCCGCCGTGGCTCGCGCGCGCCGTCGACGAGCTCATCGGCCCGCTGCACATCGTCGGCGGCTACGGCCTCTTCGCGGTGATGACCACGGCCCGCCACGAGATCGTGCTGGAGGGCTCGATGGATGGCGCCGACTGGCGCGAGTACGAATTCCCCTACAAGCCCGGCGACGTCATGCGCGCGCCCGTCTGGAACATCCCGCACCAGCCGCGGCTCGACTGGCAGCTGTGGTTCGCGGCGCTGGACGATCCGCGCCGCGTCCGCTGGTTCCCGCGCTTCCTCGAGCGCGTGCTGCGGAACGAGCCCGCGGTGATGGCGCTCCTCGAGAAGAACCCGTTCCCGGACCAGCCGCCGGTCTTCGTGCGCGCCCGCTTCTACGACTACACTTTCGCGAGTGCCGAGGAGAAGGCGCGGGGCCAGTGGTGGGACCGGCGCCTCCTCGGGCTCTATTTCCCGGCCTCGCGGCTGAAATAGGGCCGACTCGCCGGTACCCTATTATGACTCTTCGTCACGCAGCAGTGACGGCGGTACCTTCCGCGCTCGATGGACAACGCTCAAGAGTTTGTGGTCATGGAGGAATCGGGGATCCACACGCCGCCCTGGCTCCGAGAGCAGGCCATGCGATGCTTCCGCCTCGCGGAGCAGTCGTGGGATGACAAGACGCGAGAGGCGCTCACGGGGTACGGGCGCGAACTGCTGGAGCGAGCCGAGAGGATGGAGCGGATCACGGGGGAGAAGAGCGGCGGTGGCGCGGAGACGGGTGAAGCCAGCACACCCCGTGCCCCAAAGTCGGACACTAAAGAATAATTGCGGCAAGCGCTCGGCGAGCGGAGACTCAACAAGAACCCCGAAGACCCCTGTAGCAGAGGACCCAAGCGGAGGAATCGACGGGCCCCCGGGCGGGACCGTCGTTGACACGGGTGCTCGTGCCCGCTATAATTCGATCATACTCGAAATATCGGAGCGCCCGAATGAAGAATGCCCAGGCGGTGCAAGCCCTCGCGGCGCTCGCCCATGACACCCGCCTCGCGCTCTACCGGATGCTCGTCGAGCGCGGGCCGGACGGGCTCTCGGCCGGCGTGATCGCGGAGCGGCTGGGCGTGCCGCCGTCCTCGCTCACGTTCCACGTCCAGCACCTCCACCGCGCCGGGCTGGTCACGCAGCGACGCCTCAGCCGCCAGCTCATCTACGCCGCCGACTTCCGCGCGATGAATGGTCTGGTCGGCTTCCTGACCGAGAATTGCTGCGGCCGAGGCGCCGCCGCCCGCCTGCCGGCTTGCCGCCCGCAGGCGGAGCGAGCGGCGGGCCGGCCGCGCAAGCGGAGCGCCTGATGCCCGAGAAGGTCCACAACGTCCCGTTCCTGTGCACCGGCAATTCCGCGCGCAGCATCATGGCCGAGGCCCTCGACGATCATTGCCTGGCGCTCAAGGGCCGCGTCGAGGCCATCGGGCGCCTGCGCGAGGACGCCGCCGAGGGGAAGGCGTCGTGACCGCCCGGGCACCCGCGCGCCCCGCGGCCGCGCGTCCTGCCGCCGCGGTCGTCTATTCCTTGTCCGAAACCGTCGTCGTCGAGGGAATTGCCACGGCCTTCCTGCTGATCGGCGTCGTGGGCTCCGGGATCATGGCCGAGCGGCTCTGCGGCGGGAATGTCGGGCTCGCGCTCTTGGCCAATGCGATCGCCACCGGTGGCGCGCTCGTGGCGCTGATCCTCGCCTTCGGCCCGCGCTCCGGCGCGCACATGAACCCGGCCGTGACGCTCGCCGCGGCGCTGACGGGCGGTCTCCGCTGGCGCGCGGTGCCGGGTTACATCCTCGCGCAGATCGCGGGCGCCATCGCGGGCGTCTGGCTCGCGCACGTGATGTTCGAGCTGCCGGTGCTGCAGCTCTCGACGCATGCGCGCACGGGCGTGGGGCAATGGGTCGCGGAAGCCATCGCGACCTTCGGCCTCTTGGCGACCATCTGGGGCTGCCGCGCCTACGCCGCGCCGGTCACCGCGTTCGCCGTCGCCGCCTATATCACCGGCGCCTATTGGTTCACGGCCTCGACCTCGTTCGCCAATCCCGCGGTGACGATCGCGCGCAGCCTCACCGACACCTTCACGGGCATCCGGCCCGTGGACGCCCCGGGGTTCATGCTGGCGCAGCTCGCCGGCGTGGCGCTCGCGCTGCCGCTGCTCCGCCGCCGCCAGCCCGCATCCCCCCTCGACTGAAACCAGGAAAGGCCGAACCCATGGATGAGCCTCAAGTGAAGGAAATGGTCCGAGCCCGCTATGGCGGGATCGCGAAAGGCGCCGCCTCGAGCTGCTGTGCGCCCGCCGGCTGCGACGATCCGGCCGCCGCAAAGAATCAATCGGCGCAGATGGGCTACTCCGCGGAGGAGCTGGCGGCCGTTCCCGAGGGTGCCAATCTCGGGCTCGGTTGCGGCAACCCGCAGGCGATCGCGGCGATGAAGCCCGGCGAAACCGTGATCGATCTCGGCAGCGGCGCCGGCTTCGACTGCTTTCTCGCGGCGCGCCAGGTCGGCCCGCGCGGCCGGGTGATCGGCGTCGACATGACCCACGAGATGCTGGCGAAGGCGCGCGAGAACGCCGCCAAGATCGGCGCCGGCAATGTGGAGTTCCGGCTCGGCGAGCTCGAGCACCTGCCGGTCGCCGACAATACCGCCGACGTCATCCTCTCGAATTGCGTGATCAACCTGGTCCCCGACAAGGCACAGGTCTTCCGCGAGACGTTCCGCACACTGAAGCCGGGCGGCCGCCTCGCGATCTCCGACGTCGTGAACACCGCGCCGCTCTCTCCCGAGCTCCTGGCGGACCCCACGCTGATCTGCGGATGCGTGGCGGGCGCGGCGCCGGCACACCGGATCGAGGCCTGGCTCGCGGACGCCGGATTCGTCGACGTGCGCGTCACCGTCAAGCCCGAGAGCCGCGCGCTCATCGCGACCTGGGCGCCCGGCCGCGGCGTCGAGGACTGCGTCGCCTCCGCGATCATCGAGGGGCGGAAGCCGCCGCGCTAGGCGGTGTACTACGGCGCAGGACATTGCTCGGAAACCCAACGACGATCGGCGGGATCCCGCTTCCTTCGGATACGCCGATCTTCCTGACCCTCATCGCGATTCATGTCGTGACGGGCGTGGTCTGCGTGATCGCCGGTGCGATCGCCATGCTGAGCGCGAAACAGCCCGGGCGGCATCCGCGAGCGGGCACGGCCTACTACCGCGCTCTCATCGGCGTGTTCGTCACCATGGCCGTGATCACGGCCTTCCGTTGGCCGGACGATAAGCACCTCTTCGTTTTGGGCGTCCTGTCCTTGGGCGCGGCGACCATCGGTCGAGCGGCGAGGCGAGGGCACTGGAGGTATTGGGCGCCGATTCACATCTCCGGCATGGGCGGTTCCTACATCTTGCTGCTGACCGCGTTTTACGTGGATAACGGACCGAACCTGCCACTCTGGCGCGAACTGCCGCCGCTCGCCTTCTGGCTCCTGCCGGGAGCGATTGGATGTCCAATCTTGGCCCGCGCGCTGCTCCGTCATCCGTTGGCACGCCACCGGATCTCGCGCTGAGACGCCGAAGCAGGCTTCGTGGCGGAAGCGTGACGCGACACGCGCGACAAAGGGCGGCGTCATTTCAACCGAGCCCGCGGCAAAGCGCGCGGGAACCCCGATCGCGGACCAATCGTTGCCTCCTTCGAGACCAACCCGAAGGAGGTCTTCCAATGAGACGTTTATTGCTTGCGACCACCGCAATCACCGCGCTGGCGCTCGTGCCGGCGCTGGCCCTCGCGCAAACGCAACCGAACGGGCTCAGCGGCGCGATCCAGGAGCAGCCCTCCGATCAGCAGCACAAGCCGCCGCAGGGCGGCAAGCCGGTGACGCCTACGCCCCGTACGACCACGCCAGGCAAGAGCGCACAGACCGAAACCTCGCCGGCGCCCCAGCAGCCGCAGCAACCGCAACGGCTCCCGGGGCAGACCCAACCGCAGCCGCAGGCGCCAAGCGGTCAGCAGCGGGTGCAGGGCCAGACGCCGCCGAGCGGACCGCAGCACGTCCAGGGTCAGCCGCAACAGCCCACGACGGGCGCGCAACAGCGCCCGGCCGCTACCACCGGAACGTCGGGCGGCGCTCGCATCCAGGTCCAAGTGACCGAGCAGCAGCGGACCCAGATCCACGAGCGGCTCGCGCACTTCAGGGTCGAGCGGATCGAGCATCCGCAGTTCTCGGTGAGCGTCGGCGTCGTGATCCCGAGCTCGGTCCGCATCGTGGTGCTGCCGCCGGAGATCGTCGAGATCGTGCCGCAGTACGCAGGCTTCGACTACGTGGTGGTGGGCGACGAGATCGTGATCATCGATCCGGGTTCGTTGCTGATCGTCGCGGTGATCCCGGCGTAGTATCCAATCCGCAGAGGCGAGGCTCCGCGCAACCGCGGAGCCTCGGCCCTCCGCGGTCGCATCTTCCGAAAAGCAAGCGCTGGCAAGAACGGACGTGCCGGTAGGTAGAAATCCCGACTTCCCGCATTTCCGTGCGCGATCTACGTCAAGCCCCGAGGGCAGACGCCGCGAGCGGGAGGGAGAGTCCGGATGCGTCGCTACCAGTGCCAGTTCCTCGGTCACGCGGACCAGTTCTTCGACGGGCCCGAGTTCCAGTCCACGGACGACCGCGCGGCGCTTCTGGAGGCGCACCGGCTGATCGCCGAGCGTGAAAGCCCCTACGCGAGCTTCGAGGTCTGGCAGGGCGAGCGACTGGTCTCCATCTGGCCGTGGCGACAGGTCGCGTACTTGCACTGATCCGCTGGCGCCACGCGCCTAGAGCGTGAACTCATAAACACGCCATGCCGCTGCTTGCCGAGGTCCGCTTATGAAACCATAAGCGGTCCTCACTCGACGCAGATAGCACTTCCGCGACGTGCCACAAGGAGACCTGCGCAGGTGCAGCAACGTGCTGCGCTACTCGATCACCTCGTCGGCGCGGGCGAGGATCGTTTGCGGCAGCGCAACGCCGAGGACCTTGGCCATCTTCAGATTTATGACCAATTTGAATTTCGCCGCCTGTTCGACCGGCAGATCGGCGGGGCTGGCCCCCTTGAGAAGTTTGGCGACGAAATCCGCGGTCCGCCGGTACATCGCCGCCTGATCGGGCCCGTACGCCATCAGGCCGCCAGCG
>DATFRA010000441.1:0-13116 GCA_035263705.1 Allostellaceae bacterium | reverse complement strand
GACCCAGTCCGTGAACTCGGAGGCCGGCTTCTTGGTGAAGTCGGCGAGGATCGCGACCGCCTCGTCGTGGTTCTTCGGATCGAGGTACCAGCGGGTGGCGCGGATCCAATCCTCGAAGAAATCGACGAGCGCCGCGCGGTGCTCTTTGATAAAGCCGGCGCGCGCGGCGAGTAGCGTCACCTGCGAGGGCCCCATGGCCTGCTTCAGCGTGAAGAGCGTGCGCACGCCACCAGCCTTGTGCGCCTCGATCGTGAAGGGCGTCACCTCGCCCACTAGGTCGACCCTCTTCTCGCGCAGCGCCGGAACCATGTTAGCGAAGTCGATCTCGACGATCCGGTAGTCGCGCTTCTCCTGCATGCCATGATCGAGCATGATCTTGCGGATCGCCATGTCGATGGCGCCGCCGATGCCGTTCGACGCCAGCACCTTGCCCTTGAGATTCTCGATGGTCTGGATAGGGCTGTCCGCGAGCACCATGTACTCGCTGGTGCGGTAACCCTCGATACCGTCCTGGTAGAGATCGGCGATCACGCGCATGTCATCCATATGCGCGTTCTGGATCGCGAGCCCGACCGAGGAGAACGCGAGCGCCGCGAGATCGAGCTCGCCCGCCGCGAGGGCGGTGATCTGCGGCGCGCTGCCGCGGAACTTCACGGCCTCAAAGGTATAGGAGGTCCCGTCGTGCTTCAGGATCTCCTTCTTCATGAAGATGATCGAGGTGAGCTGGCTCGGCACCACCGCCCATCCCACGCGCAGCTTGAGCGGCTCCGCGCATGTGGCGCTCGTGAGGCCGATCGCCGCGACGAGCGCAAGCCCCGCCCCAATGAAGCGATGTCCGCGCATGCGTTCCTCCCGAGCCGATCGACGACGAGTTCAAGTTTATCGCGCGACCACCAGACTCTCGCCGCATCATCCCCGCGGCCTCCGGCTACGTCAACGACGCTCGGCAGCGCGTGAGCCCATTCACGTCCGGTGATCGCGCCGCGATTCCGCCGCCAAGGTCCTGCCACAGTCGTGGCACGAAAAATCCATCTCGTCCGGGATCAAGCCCGCCGTCTGAATCGTTATCTCCGGCAGAGCACGACGCTCCCTGAATGGAGGCCATCATGAACCGTCCGATTACGCGAATTTCTCCGGCCCGATGGCGCGCCCTCGGGGACGCGACGCTGGCCCTCGCCGCGGTCGCGGTCATCGGTTTCACGTCGATCGCGCCGGCGCGGGCTGGTTACGACGACTGGCGCTATCGCCAAGGCTGGCACCACCACCACCGCGACCACTGGCGGCCCTATGGGTACGGGTACTCCTACTCTTATCCGTCCTACAGTTACGGCTACAGCTACTCCTATCCTTCCTACAGTTACAGTTACTCCTACCCGTCCTACGGCTACTACTCCCCCTACGCGAGCTACGGCTACTACTCCTCCTACCCGTCGTACGATTACTACTACGGTGGCTCCGACTACGGGTACGACTACTCGCGCTGACGCGAATAGCATCTTTCTCCAACTCGAGCCCTGCTTTCTCGGGGCTCCTTTTTTGGGCAGCCCGACCGCGTGAAGTCCGTGCTGAACTGAGGGCGCGGGTCAGCCCGCGCCCATCCGGGTCTCGTCGACGAAGCGTTCGACCTTGTCGTCGATGGCGCGGCTCACCCGGCCGCGCGGCGCGTGGATGTAGAGGCTGCTCGGCCTGAGCCCCGCGACGGGCGGCGGCGGCAGCGGCATTTCGTAGCGCACCGGCTTATCGTGGTCGGCCAGCATGAGCGCGGGGTCGTAGACGCTGTTGAATTTGAAGAGGCTGCGGACGAAGTTCGTCTGGCCGCGCAGCAAGAGCCGGCCCGAGATGCCGGCGACGCTCCGCGCCGCGCGCCAGCTCAGATGCTTGCGGGCGATGATGCGCTGCGTCCTGATGAGTTCCTCGTAGAACTCCGCGAGCGGCAGCCGTGTCGGCAGCACGCAGTGCTGGATGTCGAACAGCCGATAGTCACGGCTCTGCAGGCGGCGCTGCTCGGTGTGCCAGGTCTCGGTGCCGGGATAGGGCGTGTTCACGCTGAGGTTCACCACCTCCGGCACCTCGAGGCACCAGCGCCGCACCACCTCGAAGCGCTCGCGGTCCCAGTCGGGATCCGCGATGATGTTGATGGAGACGTTGATCCCGAGCGAGCGCGCGAACTCGAGCGCCTCGAAATTCCGGCCGAGCGAGACGCGCTTGCGGTACTTGCGCAGACCCTCCTCGTCGATCGCTTCGAGGCCCAGGAACATGTAGCGCAGCCCGATCCTGGTCCAGAACCTGAAGACGTCCTTGTTGCGCAACAGCACGTCACCCCGGGTCTCCAGATAGAATTTCTTTCGGATGCCCTTGCGCGCGAGCGCCTCGCCGATCGCGAGCCCATGACGCTCCTGGATGAAGGCGACGTCGTCGACGATGAAGACTCCGGGCTCGCGGATGCGCGCGAGATCGTCCACCACCCACTCAGGGCTGTGCACGCGGTAGCTGCGGCCGTAGAAGGTCCAGGCGCTGCAGAACGTGCAATCCCACGGGCAGCCGCGCGAGAACTCGACGGAGGCGCAGGGATCGAGGGTACCGATGAAATATTTCCGTCGATTCTGCAACAGATCGCGCGCGGGTCGGACGTCGTCGAGATCGGTGATCAATCGCGGGGCGGGTCCCTCGCCCGCCGCGGTCACCGCGCCGGGCACCGTGCCGAGCGCGGCGACGCCGCCTTGAGAGGCGGCGAGTGCCGCGGGCAGCGCCGCCTCGCCCTCGCCCTTGAGCACGCAGTCGATCGCGCCTTCGCCGTGCTCCAGCAGCGCCTTCGCCGTAAAGGACGCACTGTGGCCGCCCACGCAGACCAGGCACCGCGGCAGCCGTTGCTTCGCGAGCTTGGCAAGGTCGACGATCTCCGGAACGTTCGCGAGATAGTTGCAGGAGAACGCGATCGCGTCGGGCTGCCAGTCCCGGAGCCAGCGCTCGAAGGCGCTATGACTTTCGACCTGCAGATCGATGAGGCGCACCTCGTGGACCGCGCGGCGCGCGGCTTCCGCGGCAAGCTCGAGCCCGAGCGGCTCCAGGCGCAGGAACACCTTCGTGTACATGAGCGGTCCCGGGTGGACCGCGAGGACCTTCATCGGTCGACCTCGCCGCGCTGCAGGCTCGACTCTGCCGGGCGCGAGCGGTTCTGCCCTGTGGCAAATGGGTGGCGGCTCAGCGCCCCGTGAAGGCGGGCTTGCGCTTCTCGAGATAGGCGGCGACGGCCTCACGATGATCGGCGGATGTCGACACCACCGCGTAGTGTGAGGAGATGAGGTCGAGCGCGCCGCGGAGGTCGCTGCGCAGGCCCTCCTTCACGGCGCGCTTGATGAAGCGGATCGAGAGCGAGGGCCCGCTGGCGATCTTCTGCGCGAGCGCGCGGGTGGCCGTCGTGAGTTCCGCGTCCGGCACCACCCTGTTGACCAAGCCGATGCGCTCGGCCTCGCGGGCGTCGATGACGTCGCCGGTCCAGAACAGCTCCAGCGCCTTGGCGGTGCCGACGAGCCGCGGCAGGAACCAGGCGCCACCGGCACCCGGAACCAAGCCCACCCTGACGTAGGTCTCGCCGAGCCGCGCGCTCTCGGCGGCGATCCGCAGGTCTGCCATCAGCGCGAGGTCGAGGCCCGCGCCGGTGGCGGCGCCGTTGATGGCGGCGATCACGGGCTTGTCAAGCGCCTCCAGCGCCAGCGGGATCTTGTGCACATGGCCTTCGAGCTCGATCTTGCGCTGGAGCGGCGTGCGGTCGCGGCGCTTGCGCATCTCGCCGATGTCGCCGCCGCTGCAGAACGCCTTGCCGGCGCCGGTCACGATCACGACAGAGACGGCGTCATTGGTTCGGCATTCCGCGAGTGCCACCGCCCAGGCGTCGATCATCTCCGAGGTGAAGGCGTTCATCCGCTCCGGGCGATTGAGCGTGATGGTGGCAATGCCGCCCTCGATCGCGAAGCGGAGGCTGTCGGTCATAAGCGTCTCCTCAGGCGGTGCGCGGCATCGGCAGGATCGGCCGCGACGGGCCGCGCGCGAGCAATCCCCCGATCACGACGAGGTTGAGGATATTGAAGACGACACCCAGTGCGAAGGCGGGTTTGTAATAAGCGAACCAGTCATAGAGTGCGCCTCCCAGCCAGGCGCCGAGCGCCATGCCCACGAGGCCGAAGAACAGGACCGTGCCGATGCGCCAGCCGGCCTCGCGCGCGGGAAACAGGTCCCGCACCGTCAGCACATAGCTGGGGATGATGCCGCCGAAGCCGATCCCGAAGGCCGCCGAGACCGCGTAGAGCGCGTAGAGGTGGTCGACGAAGAGATAGCAGGCGAGGAACGCAGCCTGGGCCAGCGAGCCAACCAGGATCGTGCGCAGCCCGCCGATGCGGTCGGACATGCGGCCCCAGATCCAGCGGCTGAGGAACGCCGCGATCAGCAACAGTGTCAGCATCTCCGTGCCGCGGGCCTGCGCATAGCCGAGGTCGCTGCAGAACGCCACCAGATGCTGCAGCGGCAACGCCATCGGCACGCAACAAAAGACGATTGCGATACACAGCGCCGCCTGAATGAGGTTGGACGCCGCGGTCGGTCCCCCGCCCGTGGTCGAGGCATGCGACGCCGACGGCGCCGGCACGGGCGGCTTGTGACGCAGCATCACGCAGAGCGCCGGTACCACCGCAAGCACGAAGGCGCCATACCAGAAGAGCGTCGTGCGCCAGGTCGTGGCCTCGAGCGCGTAGCGGAACACCTGCGGCCAGAACAGGCCCGCGAGCTGCTGGCCGCTGGCGACGATCGCCAAGGCGGTGCCGCGCCTGGCATCGAACCAGCGGCTGGTGTTCGACATCAGCGGCGCGAACAATCCGGCGCCGCCGAGCAGGCCGATCATCGCGCCGAACCCGAGGTAGAGCTGCCACTCGGCGCCGCCGCTCGCCACCATGGCGCCGGCGCCGACCATGATCGAGCCGAGGAGCGCGGTCCACATGGCGCCCACGCGATCCGCCCACCAGCCCATGAAGATGCCGCCGACCCCGATGCCGATATAGCAGAGCGAGCTCGCGAGCGACGGTACGGACCGCGCGGCGCCGAGATCCGCCGCCATCGCCTTGAGCGCCACGGAGATCAGATAGGGCGCGCCCCAGCCGATCGCGATGATCAGCATGGAGACCACAGCGATCCGCCAGGAGGTGCGTGTCTCGATGACGACGTCGTCGCGGCGGAGCGGCGCATGATCGGGCATGATGTCCCTTGTTCAGCGCTGAGCGAGGAAGGGCCAGATGCCGTCCGCGCCCTGGCTCGCCACCAAGCGGCCGAGTTCCAGCGCCCAAGCGCTCTCGACGCCGAACTCGTCGCGCCACGACCAGAGACGCCGCGTCAACTGGTGCAGGCGATGCTCGTGGGTGAAGCCGATGGCGCCGTGCACCTGATGGACGATGTCGCAAACCCTGCCGGCGGCCTCGCCGACCCTGAGCTTGGCGGACCCCGCCGCGAAGGCGAGATCGCCGGCCTCGGCGGCCGCGACTGCCGACGCGACGGCGACGCCCGAGGCGGCTACTTGCTCCGCCGCCAGCGCCAGCTGCTGCTGGATCGCCTGAAACTTCGCGATCGGGCGGCCGAACTGCACGCGATCGCCGGCATAGGTAACGGCGAGCTGCAGCGCCTCCTCCAGCGCCCCTGCCATCTGTGCCGCCCGGAACAGCGCACCCAGCCGGTAGACCACCGCAGCGTCGGCATCGACGGGAGCGCCGGCCACCGACCGCGCGTCGAGCTTGAGGTCGAGCGTGATGTCATCCCGCGGCTCGCCCGCCAGGTTCTTCCCATGCTCGATCACGGCACCCACCGGCGCGACCAACGCCACCGCCGCATCTGTCGACACCACGAGGCCTCTGGCATTGCTGGCCCACGGCACCCGACGGGCGGCGCCGGAGATCTGCCAGCCGGTACCGGTGCGGCGCAGCTCGACGTGGTCCTCCGGACCATCGACCACCAGCGCGAGCGGTCCCTCCGGTGGCGTCAAGCCCGCGCGGCGCGTGAGCCAGCGCGCCAGCATCGTTTCCGCGATCGGCAATGGCACCGCGTGCCGCCCGGCCGAGCACAAGATGTCGGCGGCCGCGCCGAGCCCCTCGAGTCCGCCTCCGGCATCGCCGCCGAGCGCGTCAAGAAAGCCGGCCTCCGCTACTGCGCTCCACAACTCCGAGGCCCAGGTGCCGGCCTCGGCGGCGTTCACGACCGCGGGTGTGGCGAGATCGGCGAACAGGCGCTCGGCCGTTTCGGTGACGAGACTCTCGGTCATCGGAGACCGAGACCGCGGGCGATGATGCCGCGCAGGATCTCGCGCGTACCGCCGCGCAGCGTGAAGGAGGGCGCGTGCAGCACCGCCTCCGCCAGCGTCTCCTCGAAACGGTCGTTGCCGCCGCTGCGCGATCCCCGCGGCGCCAGCAGGCGCATGAGCTCGGGGATCTCGCGCTCGAAGGCGTTGCCGAGGTCTTTCACCAGCGCGGCCTCGAGGTTCGGCGTCTCGCCGGCCTGCAGCATGCCGGCAACCGAGAGCGACATGTGCCGGAGCGTCCAGAGATGCGCGGTGAGCCGGCCCAGCGCCTCGGCGGCGCGCGGATCGGGATTGGCGCCGACGCGGCGCGCGAACTCGACTAGCAGGCGGAAGGTGCTGACGAAGCGCTCGGGGCCTGAGCGCTCGAAAGCGAGCTCGCTGGTCACCTGCTTCCAGCCCGCGTCCTCGGTGCCGACCAGGCGGCTCGCCGGCAGGAATACGTCGTCGAAGGTCACCTCGTTGAAGTCGAGATTGCCCGCGAGGTTCTTGATCGGACGGACGGTGACCCCCTTGGCCTTGAGGTCGACGATGAATTGCGATAGCCCGGCGTGCCGGTCGCCGTCCGCGGGCGAGGTGCGACAGATCGCGATGGCGTAGTGCGAGCGGTGGGCGTGGCTGGTCCAGACCTTGCGGCCGTTGAGGCGGAAGCCGCCGTCGACCTTCTCGGCGCGGGTGCGGATCGAGGCAAGGTCGGATCCCGAGTCCGGCTCGCTCATGCCGATGCAGAAGTAGCACTCGCCGCGCGCGATCGCAGGCAGGAACTCCTGCCGCTGCTCCTCGGTGCCGAAGCGCAGCAGGAGCGGCCCGCTCTGCCGGTCGGCGATCCAGTGCGCCGCCACCGGCGCGCCCGCCACCAGCATCTCCTCGGTCGCCACGTAGCGCTCGAGCATGCTGCGATCGCCGCCGCCGTACTTCTTGGGCCAGGTCATGCCGATCCAGCCGCGCGCGCCGATCGCGCGGCTGAACGCGGGCGAGTGGTTGGTGGCGAAATCGCCCGCGGGCGCCCAGAGCCCGCTTGCGCGCGCATCCGCCAGGAAGCCGCGCACCTCTTTCCGCAGCGCCTCGCAGGCGGGCGGCAGGGTCGCGGGATCGAAACGGAAGGCGACAGCCACGGGAGGCCGATCGTATCGGCGCACCCGAATCGGGTCAAACCCGCGTGCGCGGAGCTACTTAGAGGTGGACCCCGCGATCGAGGATCACGGCCGTGTATTCCCGGTAGCTCATGCCCAGCTGCTGCGCACGCGCCAGCCGCGCGAGTGCGATCTCCCGGCCGGGGGTCTTCCAGGCACGGCGATGGGCGCGCCGCCAGCAATAGGCGTTCCAGCTGAGACCCAGCTCCTCGAGTGGCGGACCTTGGTTGTGACCGATGCCGATGGACACGTCAGGCGCTCCCTGGCGGCGCAACCTGCGTAAAGCAAATTCAGTGCCAGGGAGTACACCGCGGCTGCAATTCGCGCAGGACTCGGCTAACGGGTCTGGATGACGCTCCGTTCGCGCGGGAGGTCACGAAGCCTCGGCGACCCCGTAGAAGCGCGCGGCATTCCCGCCCAGGATGCGCTCGCGGCTCGCCTCATCCAATCGTCGAAGCAGCTCCGCCGTCGTGGCCCACCATCGACCGTAGCCTCCCGCCAGCTCGACCACCGGCCAATCGCTGCCCCAGATGAGGCGCGCGGGGCCGAAACAATCAACAAGGTGCTCGGCGTACGGCCGCAGATCCTCCAGCGTCCAGGTGGCACCCGCTTCCGTGACCAGACCGGAGAGCTTGCACCACGCGTTCGTTTCCCGCGCGAGGGCGCGCATCTGGGTGGCCCAGGGCTCGCGCGCGCCGGCGGCGATCGCCGGCTTGGCGCCGTGGTCGATGACGATCTCGAGACCGGGATACCGGTCGAGCAGCCTGCGGAGGTTGGGCAGGTGCCTCGGCTGCACCAGTGCATCGAAGCGCAGGCCGAGATCAATGACGGCGCGAAATGCAGGCTCGAGAGCGGCGTTCAGCATCCAGTCGGTGTCGGCGATGTCCTGCATCATCGGCCGGATGCCGCGTAGCAGCGGATTGCGGGCGAACCGCTCGAGGCGCTGGCTCGCGTCGAGCGCGTCGAAATCGATCCAGCCCACGACCGCCTTCACCATGCCGCCGCTTTCCGCCGCGAGGGCCAATAGGAATTCCGTCTCGGCCTCGGTCGGCGCCGCCTGTACCAGAACCGTACCGACGATCCCCGACGCGGCAAGGTGGGGCCTCAGATCGGCGGCGCCGAAATCCCGGTAAATCAGCGCGAGCTTCGGCGTGAGCCAAGCATAGTCGCCGCGGGCGAGACGCCAGAAATGCTGGTGCGCGTCGATGCGCATCAGGGTGTCGCGGTCGGCACCGGCACTTCCGGCGCTAGGAGGCCCCGATCCCTGAGCGCCAGCCAGAAATCGCCGGGGATCCGATGCGCCGCGAAACGGAGATTGGCCTCGACCTCCGCCGCGCTGCGTGCGCCCGGCAGCACCGTGGCGATCGCCGAATGACCCAGCGGAAATTGCAGCGCCGCCGCTTGCAGGGGCACGTTGAAGGTAACGCAGACCTGGGCGACGGCGCGGACGCGCTCGAGGACGGCGGGCTCCGCCGGCCGGTAGCTGAACGTGGCACCCGCGACCGCGCCGCGGGCGAGGATGCCGGAATTGTACGGACCACCCAAGATGATGCGGGCGCCGCGGCGCTCGCAGGTCGGCAATAGCTCTGCGAGCGCGGATTGATCGATCAGGGTGTAGCGGCCCGCCAAGAGGAACCCGTCGAAGTCGCCGTGCTTGAGCGCCTCCAGGCAGACCTGCCAGTTGTTGACGCCGAGTCCTATGGCGCGGACGGTCCCCGCGGCCTTGAGCGACGCCAGCGCGCGGTAGGCGCCCTCCATCGCCTCGCGGAACCGCTGCGGCTGGACATCGGCGCCGTGCGTGAAGGTATCAATGTCATGGATGAGAGCAATGTCGATCTGCCCGAGACCGAGCCGCTGCAGGCTGTCCTCGATCGAACGGAGCGCGCCGTCGTAGGAGTAGTCGTACCGCTGCCGGAACGGCAGCACGCCAACGAAGCCGTGCTGATCGCGCGGAGCGGCAGGATCGGCACCCAAGAGCCGGCCGACCTTGGTAGAGAGCACGAAGCTCGCGCGATTGACGCCGCGCAAAGCCTCGCCCACGCGGTGCTCGCTGAGGCCGTTGCCGTAATGTGGCGCGGTGTCGACATAGCGCACGCCCAGCGCGAGCGCACGCCGCACCGTCTCGACTGCGTCCCGCTCGTTGACGATCGAGAAGAGATTGCCGAGCGGCGCGGTGCCGAGGCCGATCCGGCCGAGCGAGAGCGCGCCGAAGCGTCCCGCGGACTCGGTCATGGCGGCACCACACCCTTGGTCACGAGGATGTTGCCGTAGAGACGACGCTCTCCGGTCGCCACGACCGCGAAGGCGCCGCGGGTGCGCTCGTAGAAATGGCTTCGCTCGAGAGTCGCCAGACGCACCGGCTTGCCCGCGACGCCGTCGAGGATCGCCTGAAATTCCCGGACGGGCGGCGGCACCGCGCGTGGATCGCCGACCACCGCCATGACGGCGGCGGGCGTCTCGGTGAAGGTATCGAGCGGAAGCAGCGACAGCACCGCCGCGAGAACCGCCGGCGCCCCCACGCCATCGATGCGCAGCAGGCGCCGCGCCGTCGATGCGGCCGGGAAATTCGCATCGACAATGGCGATCTCGTCGCCGTGGCCCATCGCGGCGAGCGCATGCAGCAGATCGGGTCCTAGGAGCGGGTCGATCCCTTTCAGCATGCCTGCCTCAGCCCGCGACGAGAGAAGCGCCTGTTGCCTGCAGCGCGCCGAGCACGCTGCCGCCCACGGCCACGGGCGACGGATCGAGCGGCGGGCGCACCGCGAGCCAGCCGGCATCGCCGGAAAGCGCGTGGACTGCTGCTTTCATGGTCGCGATGAAGGGACGGCCGTCCATCGCCTGAACGGCCTTGTGCACGATATCGTCGATCCCCGTGGCCTTCGTCCGCGGTCCCTCGACCAGCGAGATAAGCGTGGGCGCCATGATATTCGCCATGCCGCTGATAGCGCCGGCGCCGTTCTTGCCGATTGCTTTCAGAATGCTGTTCTCGTCGCCCACGAACACGTCGAGATCGGGCAGCGCATCGAGATAGGCCGAGGATAGAGGCCAGTCGGCGCTGCTGTCCTTGACGGCCACGACCACGCCGGGAAACGCATCGGCGAGGCGGCGCACCAGCCGGGGCGCAAGCGTGACGCCCGTGTGGAACGGAAAATTGTAGAGGCAGAGCCGGGGCACCCGGAGGCCGGGCATGGCGCCGAGCCGCTCGATCACCGATGCGAAGTGGCGGTAGACCCCCTCCTCCCGCAGATCCTTGGGATAAAACGGGGGCAGCGCGAGCACGCCCGCGACACCTTGACGCGCGGCGTGGGTGCAGAGTGCCGCCGTGGTCGGCACGTCGCAACAACCGACGGCGGGGATCAGCCGATCCGCTGGGATGCCGGCGGCGATCACCGCCTCGAGGCCCGCCCGGCGCTCGTCGGCGGAAAGCGCCGTGCCTTCGCCGGTGGTGCCGAACAGGCTGATGCCGCGGCAGCCCGCTTGCAGTAGCGCACGACAGTGCTGCACGAGCCGGGGCACATCGATCGCCAGCCGATCGTCGAAGGGCGTCAGCGCGGCGGGCCAGACGCCGCGAAGGGATGATGCGGCAGGCATCGGCGAGCTCCTTGTCTCCACGAGCTCGCATGTTGGCATGCGCGTTTTGCAATGAATAGCGGATTGGCATAACGTTCGAGGCAACGCACCACCGCGCCGTGGTCATGCGCGCGCGATATCAGTCGGGGGGTAAATACCATGAAACATCGCAACCATGGACTGTCAGGAATTTCGCGGCGCAGCCTCTTGAAAGCGGGCGCCGGCGTCGCCGGCATCGCCGCCCTCCGCTCGGCCCCCGCGCTCGCGCAGAGCGGTTTCGACTGGAAGCGCTTCAAGGGCGAGCATCTCGAGGTGTCGCTGACCCTCGGCCCGCGCGGCGAGCTGCTGCAGAAATATCGCAAGGAGTTCGAGGAACTCACGGGCATGACCGTGGGCGACGAGCAGGTGCCGGAGCAGCAACATCGCCAGAAGGTCGCCATCGAGTTCTCCTCCGGCAACACCAGCTTCGACGTGGTGACCATGTCCTACCACGTGCAGAAGCAGCTCTATGGCCGCGGCAAATGGCTGGTCGACGTTCGCGACATGATCAAGGACCCGAAGCTCACCAATCCCGAATTCGATTTCGCCGACTACGCCAAGGGCGCGATCGACTACGCGACCCAGAAGGACGGACGGCTCGACACGCTGCCGCTCAACCTCGACTACTTCGTGATCTACTGGAACAAGGAGCTGTTCGCGGCCAAGGGCGTCGAATACCCGAAGTCGTTCCCGGAGATCATCGACGCTGCCAGCAAGCTCAACGATCCCAAGGCCGGCATCGCCGGCTGGATCATGCGCGGCCTCAAGAACGCGAACCTGCCGCCATACCTGACCTTCCTGCTGGGCTATGGCGTCGACTCCATCGATCCCGACCTCACAATCCACATGGACGGTCCGGAGGCGGTCGCGGCCGCGAAGATCTACCAGAAGCTCAACAAGGAGTACGCCCCGCTGGGCGTCACCGGCTTCAACTGGAACGAGTGCCAGTCGAATTTCCTGCTCGGCAAGGCCGCGATGTGGCTCGACGGCATCGGCTTCGCGCTGCCGCTCGAGGATCCCAACAAGTCGAAGGTGGTGGGCAAGGTCGGTTACGGCGTGATCCCGCCGGGCCCGAAGGCGCACCGCTCGCCGCTCTTCGGTGACGGCATCGGCATCTCGCAATCCAGCAAGAAGAAGGAAGCCGGTTGGCTCTATTGCCAATGGGCCACCAGCAAGATGATGGCGCAGCGGCACATCGAGGGGGCCTACGGCGCGCCCGGGCGCAGCTCCGCCTACACGGCGGCCCTCGCCTCGGGTAATCTCAAGGCGCCCAAGGCATGGCTCGAGTGCATGGTCGAGACCGTCAAGATCGCGCGTGCCGGCCTGCCGGACATCGTGGCGGTAACGGAGTTCCGCGACACCTATGGCGTGGCGCTCACCAACATGATCACCGGCGCCGATCCCGAGACCGAGCTCAAGAAGGCGACCGAGGCATTCCGGCCGGTGTTGCTCAAGACCGAGAAGAGCTGATACGCGGCGGCGATGGCGATCGGGGCAACGCTGCCGGGAATCGAGGCCGGAGCGCACGGCTCCTTCTGGCAGCGCGTCGCCCGGCTCGGAGGCGGCAGAGAGGGCCGCCCTTACGTCCTCTTCATCGTGCCGGCATTGGCGGTGATCGCGGCCGTCATCATCTTCCCGTGGTTCTTCACGGTGTTCATGAGCCTCCACGAATGGAAGATCACGCAGGGGCGGACCTTCGTCGGGCTGGAGAATTACGCGCTGCTGTTCGGCGACGAGCGCTTTCAATGGGCGCTGCTGCGGACGCTCTATTACACGGCGCTCGCGGTGCTGGCGCCGCTGATCCTGGGCACTCTGGCCGCGCTGGTGTTCCACCGGAGGTTTCCGCTGCGCGGCTTCCTGCGCGGCGTGTTCATCCTGCCGATGATGGCGACGCCGGTCGCGGTCGCCCTCGTTTGGACCATGATGTTCCACCCGCAGCTCGGCGTGCTCAATTACCTCTTGAGCCTCGTCGGCATCCCGCCGCAGCTCTGGGTGTTCGATCCCGGCACGGTGATCCCAAGCCTGGTGCTGGTGGAGACCTGG
>DATFRA010000440.1:0-3113 GCA_035263705.1 Allostellaceae bacterium | reverse complement strand
TGAGCGCGTGGCGCTCGAAATCCCGCACGATCTTGGCGCGCTGGCGCGGATCGACCGTGACGGCCTGGCCGATATAGAGCGCGTCGAGGAAGCGGTCCTGCGAGCTCGAGTAGTTGGTTGGCGACAGGTCCCTCGAGACGTACTTGGTAAGCTGCAGGGTCGGATCGTCGAGATAGTCGCCGACGAAATCGATGCCGACGTCGAAGTCGCCCTTCTGCAGCGCGCTCTCCCAGTCCTTGTTCTTGAGCTTCTCCACCGTGACGGTGACGCCGACTGCGCGCCAGGCCTCGACCAGATAGTCGCTGGCAGGTCCGTAGGGCGAGGGAATATCGCGATTGACCAGCTTGAAAGCGAGGTCTTTGACGCCGGCCTCCGCGAGCAGGCGCTTCGCCTCGGCGCGCGAGGCCTCGATGTCGTGCGAGAAGCCCGGCAAAGCCGTGAGCTCGGATTCGGGCGCGGCCATCGAGTAGCCGGGCCGCATGATGCCGCCGACGAACTTGAGATAGGTCGTGTTCTGGAGATTCTCCGCCGCCTTCCAGCGGTCGATCGCGAGCGATAGCGCGCGGCGCACGCGCGCGTCGTCGTAGGGCTTGTGCTTGGCGTTGAACACGATGGTGAGATTGACCATCCAGGGCGTCTCGCCGACGTTGAGCTTGTCGCCCATGGCCTCGCTGAGCCGATCGCGCTCGGCGGGCGTGAAGCTGCGGAATTGGGCCTGGATCTTGCCCTGCTCCATCGCCTCGACCACCTTCTGGCCGCTCAGGAAGTCCGCCCGGTAGCCGTCGAGGTAGGGCCGGCCCTCCTGGAAATACTTGTCGAAGCGCTTGCCCGTCCAATGGTCGCCCTTGACGTGCTCGACGAAGACGAAGGGGCCGGTGCCGAGCACATGCGTCTTCGGGAAGTTCGGGTCCTCCTTGAGCTTCGCCGCGCTGTAGATGCAGTTCCAGGGCGAGGCGAAATTGGCCAGCATCGAGGCTTCCGGCCACTTGAGGTGGAACACCACGGTCGCGGCGTCCGGCGTGTCGATGCTGGTGATCGCGGAATAGTTCACCTGCCGCGCGGACACCACGCCTTCCGGCGGATGGACGACCCGCTCGTAGCTCGCCTTCACGTCCGCGGAGGTCATGCGCGAACCGTCATGGAAAAGTACGTTCGGATGCAGCTTGAACGTATAGGTGAGCTTGTCGGCGGAGACCGACCAGCTGTCCGCGAGGTCTGTCCTCACCTGCGGATAATTGGCGCCGTCGAATTTCAGCAGCGTCGAATAGTGCGGCGCCACTGGATGCATGAAGGCAAAGGAGTTGTTGGCGTGGCAGTCGTAGTTGCTGAGCTCCGCCTCGACCGAGAACTCGAGGATGCCGCCCCGCTTGGGAGCGCCATCGGCGGCAGCGGCGGTGCCGCCGGCCAACGCCAGCAGCGCGGCCGCGGCGACGGCGCAGCGCAGATGCCGCACCGCGGAGGAAAATATAGGGCGGCCGGTGGTAGCCGTCATCGAACCTTGCCCTCCTGCCACTTCTTGAACTGATCGAAGAGCTCGTCCTTCTGCTGCGCCGTGAGCGACTGGCCGGTCGAGCGCGTGCGCTCGTCGAGGAAGCGCGCGAAGATCTCGCGCATTTGCTGCTCGTTCACCGCCACCGGTGCGCCGCCGTTGCGCTTGATCCAGCTGTCCGCCGCACCGTAGCGGCGCCAGCCTGGCAGCTCCGCCGCCAGGTTCACCTCGTTCCATTTGGGATGGTGACCCTCCTCGAGGAGCTTGGGGAATTGCGTGAAGAATGCATCCACGAAGCTCGCGACATTGCGGTTGCGCTCGGAGTCCGGGATCAGGTTCGCGGCCACCATGACCGCGCCGACCGCGACCGTGTCGACGCCGCCGTCGGTGGGGACGACGCTCGGATAATCGTCGCTGGTAAGCCGCGCCGGGATATAAGCCGAGGCGATCTCGGGCTTGAGCGGGATCGACAGGAAGTGCAGGCGATCCTGCTGCCGCACATCGAGGAAGAGCGGCGCGGGCTTGGCCGCCACGTAGGCGAGCGCCGAGATCTCGCCCGCGCGCAGCTTCTCGAGCGCCGTCGCCTGGTCGAAGTTCACGGGCGTCACCTTGACCTTGAGCAGCTCGAAGAGCCGTGCGCCCGTGAAGTTGGTGCCGTCGCCCTGCAGACCGAAGCTCACCTTCCGGCCCGCGAGGTCCTGGACGCTCTTCACGTCGGCGCGCGCCAGCAGGTGGAACTCCTCGTTGTAGAGCTTGGCGATATAGGGCACGGCTTCGATGCCCTGGGGGCTGCGCTGCGCCTTGGCGAAATCGAGCACGTCCGCCTGCACGATCGCGACATCGATGCCGCGCAGTACCTTCAAGTCCATGAGGTTCTGCAGCGAGCCCTTGCCCACCATCGGCACGATGCGGCGCGTCGCGCCGTCGTCGAGCACGTTGGCGAGGTCCTCGGCGATCCGCGCGTCGGTGCCGAGCACGCTCGAGGTCGCAATGTAGACCAAGCCCCGGTTCGCCCGGTCGATGGTCGAGTCGGCCGCGGCCGCGCTTCCTGCGCCGGCGCACAGCACGAGCGCCGCGATGGCGCCTGCAAGGAGGCGCCGGTTCCTGGATATCCGCGATTGCATTCTGATCACCGCTCCTAGGACGGCTGTCTGCGTTCTACCCTGTGCCACTCACTCTACTCCGTCCCCTGGCCTCTTCCCGCGCTTCGCGATTCCTCTCGTGCCCTCAAGGGCATCGCGAGATCCGCGTTCGCGCCCCTCGTCTCGATCCCGACGCGACTCGATCAGCCCGGCGTGCGCGCGAGGAGCCGCTTGAGGCGGATCTCCGCCTGCCGGTCTCCTGCCGCGATCGCCTTGCGATACCACTCGGCCGCCGTCTGCGGGTCGCCGCGCGCGCCGCGCACGCGCAGGACCTCGAGCACGCCGGGATCATAGGTCTGGCCCACGGCGGTCGCCGCGGGGGCGCTGCCGAGCTCGGCCGCGCGCTGGTAGAAGAGACGCGCCGCGGCGACGTCGCCGGTCGCGAGCAGATCGTCGCCGCGCGCGAGCAGTGCGGCGGCTTGCTGGGAATCGCCTGAGGGGGCCTGACTCGCCGCCGGAGCCGGGGCGGCGGCGGGCTCTGC
>DATFRA010000439.1:0-5171 GCA_035263705.1 Allostellaceae bacterium | reverse complement strand
ACGGGGGTTACGTCGTCGCCAGCAACACCGCGATCGAGTTCTTGCGCGAGACGGCTCCGCTCTACATCTACTCCAACCCGATCTCGCCGGGTGAGGCCGCCGCGGCCATCAAGGCGGTGGCGCTCGTCGACAGTCCCCCGGGCCGGGACCTGCTCGCGCACCTGGGGAAGACCGCACGGCGGTTTCGCGACGGCCTAGTGCGCCTGCAGTTCGAGACCATCGCGGGCGACCATCCCATCGTCCCGCTGGTGCTCCGGGACACGCCGCGGACCACGGCGCTGGTGCGACACCTCCGCGAGCATGGCGTGCTCGCGACCGGCCTCACCTTGCCGGTCGTGCCGCGCGGATCGGAGGAGATCCGCTTCCAGATCTGCGCCGACCACACGGCAGTGGACATCGACGAGGCCCTCGAGGTCCTTGGTAAGTTCGGGCGGAGCGCCTAGCGGATCGGGGGATCGCGCGTGCGGGAGAAGGAGCTTCGTCTTGCCCTGATCTTCTTCGGCGGGGTGTCGCTTGCGGTCTATATGCACGGCATCAGCAAGGAGATCCTGAAGCTCATTCGGGCATCGAGCGCGCTGCATGCGATCGCCGACCGCTCGGTCCGCGCGAGGGCGTCGTTCTTCGACAGCGCCGACGCCAAGGATCCCGAGTACGACACCGAGCAGATCTATTTCGAGCTGCTGCGCGAGATCGGCCGCAAGATGGAGCTCCGCGTCGTCGTCGACATCATCGCGGGCGCATCGGCGGGCGGCATCAACGGCGCCATGCTGGCCCGGGCGCTCGCACACGACCTGCCGATGAGCGCCCTGCGCAACCTTTGGCTCGACAAGGCGGACGTGACCGAGCTGCTCGACCGCAAGGCACGCGCGCGGACCTGGAACAAGTGGTTCATGCCACCGGTCGTCTGGGTCCTTGGCCGGACCGGCCTCCTGGCCCCGATCACCGACCCGGAGGTGCGGCGCAAGCTCTCGCTCTTCGTCCGCTCACGCTGGTTCAAGCCGCCGCTCGACGGCCAGCGCATGAGCGAGCTGATGTACGACGCCATCACCGCGATGGGATCGCCGAGGCATCCGCGCGCGTCCTTGCTGCCCTCCGGCCACTATCTCGACCTCTTCGTCACGCTGACCGACTATTACGGCTATCAACAGCTCATCCAGATCCACGATCCCTCACTCATTCACGAGCGCGAGCACCGGCACATCCTGCATTTCACGTACCGCCGCTGGCCGAGCGGCGACGTCGAGAGCGATTTCGACTTGGAGAACGCCCCGGCTCTCGCCTTCGCGGCGCGCGCCACCTCGTCCTTTCCGGGCGCGTTTCCGGCGGCGCAGGTCACCGAGATCGACCGGCTGCTCGCCAAGCGCGGCATCACCTGGCAGCGGCGCGATGCGTTTCTGGTCGACAATTTCGCTCGCTACGTACGCGCCAATATCGATCCGGCCACGGCAGCATTCATCGATGGCAGCGTGCTCAACAACAAGCCATTCCTCGAGGCCATCCGTGCGATCCGGGGCCGCCCCGCCTATCGCCAGGTCGACCGGCGGCTCGTCTATATCGAGCCCGACCCGGTTCAACCGTCGGCGCCGGTGAGCCACACCCGCCCCGGCTTCTTCGCCATGCTGAAGGGAGCGCTCTCGGACATCCCGCGCAACGAGCCGATCGCGGACGAACTCAGCTGGGTCGCTGATTTGAACGATCGGGTGCGACGCCTCAAGGCGATCGTCGAGGCGGCGCGGCCGCAGATCACCGCGCTGGTCGCCGCGGTGGTCGACGTGCCGCCCGATCACCCCGTCAGCGTCGATCAGCTCCGGATCTGGCGCGAGCGCATGACCGTGCAGGCGGCCCGCGACGCCGGCTTCGCCTACGAGGGTTATGTGCGGCTCAAACTCGCGTCCGTGCGCGCCTTCATCAGCCATCTGATCGTGACCCTGCGAGGGGTTGCCGCGGTGTCGCCGCTCGGCCGCGCGGTCTCGGAGATCGTCGACGCCTGGTGCGTTCATACGGGTGCCACCTACGACCCGGCGAATCGCGAGGCATCGTCGGTAGAGGCGACGCACTCGCCTGCCGGGCTGCCGCGCTGGATCAAGCTCCTGCTCGCCTTCGACGCCGATTTTCGGAAGCGGCGTCTGCAATTTCTCATTCAGGGCCAGAATCGCCTCTATCAGGTGCTCGACGAGCGGGACGCCATTGGCCATGACCCCGCCGTCATCGATCGGCTCAAGCGTGACTTCTATCTTTGTCTGGAGGCGCTGCGCCGGCGCGAGTCGGCCGATTTCTTCAGCGCGTCGACCCGGAGCATGGCCGAGGCGCTGTTCCCGAGCGCGCCCACAGCGGCACAGGCGAAGCAGCTTGCGGACTATGCGCGGGCCTTCGCCGAGCGCAACGCCGCGGGACTGACGGCGCTGATCGACCGCCTTGCAGGCGAAATCGATCTCGATGCTGGCACCGAGGACATCGAGAGGCTGCTCTCGCGCATGGACCCCGCGCAGTGGCCGCCCGCCGCTCGGCGCGAGGTGCTGGTCAATTTCCTTGGCTTCGCCTTCTGGGACATCCTGACCTTCTCGGTGACGAACTGGCGCGACGTCGGCGAGTTCGACGAGGTGCGCATCGACCGGATCAGCCCGGCGGACGTCCGAACGCTGCGCGAGGTCGGTGCCGCCGGTGCCCTCAAAGGCACGGGGTTCGCGCACTTCGCCGCGTTCCTGTCCCGCGCCTACCGGGAAAACGACTACCTGCTGGGCCGCCTGCACGCGGTCGATCGGCTGATCGATATCGTCTGCGACGCCGCCGAGATCGAGTATCGCCCGGACTCGATCGACATCGCCGCGCTCAAGAGGCGCGCGTTCGGGGTGATCCTCGACGCTGAGGAGCGGAGCCTGCCGCACAGCCGCGAGCTCGTCGCGATGCTCCGCCGCTCCATTGCGGCCGCCCACTGAGTGCCAATATAGTTGGCCGCGACTGCGGCGAGCACCGCCCGATCAAAGATCCGGAAGATGACGAGCTCCCCCGAGTCCGCCTGTGCGATCGGCGTCGATCTGGGCGGGACCAAGATCGAGACGGCACTGGTCAACGCGAACGGCGACATCGCCGAAAAGCGGCGCACCCCGACGGAGGCGAAGCAGGGACCGGATCACGTCGTCGCGATCATCGCCTCGATGGTCAGAACCCACTATTTGCGGGATGCCCGCCACCCCGTCGGCACGATCGGCGTCGGCGTCGCCGGACAAGTCGACCCCGTGACCGGGGTGGTGCGCCGTGCTCCAAACCTCGACTGGCTGGACTTCCCGTTCCGCGAGCGCCTGGAGGCGGCGTTGGGGTTGCCGGTCGCCGTGCTCAACGACGTGCAGGCGATCGCCTACGGCGAATGCCGACGCGGCGTCGGGCAAGGAATCAAGGACCTGGTCTGCCTCTTCGCGGGCACCGGCGTCGGCGGCGGCGTGGTGATCGGCGGCGAGCTGGTGCGCGGCGTGAGCGGCAATGCCGGCGAGATCGGCCACATGACGATCGAGCAGGACGGGATTCCCTGCACCTGCGGCAATCGTGGTTGCCTCGAGACCTTCGTCGGGGGTTGGGCGATCGCACTTCGCGCGCAAAAGAGAGCGGCGGCGGAACCACACACCGCGCTGCTGAGACTCGCCGGTGGCAAAGCCGCCGGTATCACCGCCAAGCTGGTGGGTCAGGCGGCGGCGCAGGGCGACGCGCTCGCGCGCGCGCTCGTCGAGGAGACCGGCGCCGCGCTGGGCGTGGGCTTGGCGGCGATCGCCAATGCGCTCAATCCGGAGCTGCTCATTCTCGGCGGTGGCATCGTCGAGGGTTTGCCGGGCCTGGTCGAGATCGCGGAGCGCGAGCTCCGCCGACGTGCCCTGGCCGCCGCGCTGAAGCCCCTCCGGGTGGTGCGCTCGAAGCTCGGTGCCGATGCCGGCGTGATCGGCGCCGCCCTCTTCGCCCGCGAGACGCGCGGACGCAAGATCGCCGGGGTCGCGCCGTAGCGGACGCGCTATTTGCCGGCGCGAGTCCCGATCAGCACGGCCGCTGGCAGGATGGAGAACAGCTCTTTCACCGAGATAGCGCCTGAGACCGGACGCGTCTCGCGACCGGTGAGTACGTCAAAGACCTTCTCGCCGAGACGCGGCGGCAGAGGCAGCGACGTCTCCTCCCACGAATGCTGCGCCGCATCCCCGCTGGCGGACGGGACGAAAGGCGCAAGATGGCGTCCGACCGCCACTACGACGCAATCCTCAGCCGCCTGCCGCGCGAACGCGACGATCCGGTCGGCCATGGATCCCTTGGCGTTGAGCACCCGATAGTCACCGCCACCCAAAAGAGACCCGTGACCGCGCCGAAGCCGAAGCAATGACGTGAGGACATGCAGCTTGATGCGGCCATCCCGCCAATCGCGGGCCAACTCCGCGATTCTCTCCGCCTGCTGCGCTCCCGCCAGGGCACCAAGGCGGCTGAGCTCCGCCAGCAATCGTCGGTGGGCGTCGAAATCCGGCCTGCGTCGATTGTCCGGGTCGACTAAGTTGAGGTCCCAGAGCTCGGTGCCTTGGTAGACGTCGGGAACTCCCGGACAAGTCAGCTTGAGCGTGAGTTGGACGAGGCTGTTCAACATGCCGATGCGCGCGATCCGGCGCTGAAGCGGCAGGAAATCCGCGAGGAAGAGCTTACCGGATTCGGGGTCGAGCAGGCGCCCGACGAACTGCGCCAGGGCTTCCTCATATTCCCGGCGCGGGTTGGCCCAGGATGTCGCGAGCTTGGCCTCGCGCGCGGCTTTCACGACATAGGCTTGGATGCGGCCAGTGAACGCCGCGAGCGCTCTTGGCTCGAAGGGCGGCTCGGCAAGCTCCATGGGCCACGCGCCGACGAGGGTCTGGTAGAGCAGGTATTCGTCATTGCGGCTGGGCGCGCGCCGGTCTTCCAGATCGACCTTCCACCGGCCGTTCACCGCGGCCCAGCGGCAGGCGCCGCGCTCCCACTCCCCGGGAATCTCCGATAGCACATCGATCCGCACCCTTGCGTCCTCTCCGCGCTTGGTGTCGTGGGTCGCCGTCGCCAGCATGGAATGCGGCCAACGCCGTGCCCGCTCGCGATTTCTGTTGTGAAAGGCGGCGATCGAGAGGCCCGATTGGCGCGGATCGCCGCCCACCTCGTTGCACGAGATCAGCCGGTTG
>DATFRA010000438.1:0-38165 GCA_035263705.1 Allostellaceae bacterium | reverse complement strand
GAGCTGTTGCTGGCGAACCCAGAGATCGCGGATCTGCGCTTCCAGCTGGTTGTAGCGATAGCGCTCCGGCGGCGACAGGCGCCAATAGCGCTCGCGCAGCTCGTCCTGCCGGCCCTCCTGCTCCCACCATCCCGGCTGCTGCTGGTACTGTTGCTGATACTGTTGTTGATACTGTGCGAGCAGCGTGGACTCGGAGACCGGCGCTGCCGAACTCAGGCCGGGCAGCAGGCTCAAGGACGCAACGATGAGCGAGGCGGGGAGTAATCGCATGGGTATAGGTCCTCCCGGATGATTTGAAATCCAGGAGACAACGGTGCCATGCCGCTGCGCATTCCCAAAGGCGAATCTCGCGCACCGGATGCAAAATGCGACTATTCCTGAGCCACCAGATCCCGCATCTGCCGCGCGGTCCGCAGGACGTGCCGGCCTTTCATGGGCGCATCCAGGAAGCGATTGAGGGCCGAGGCAACCAGCGGCGCCTTGTCCGGCAGGGCCGCCATCAACGCCTCCCCGGCGAGCAGCGTCTTGACCAGGTGCACCGAGATGATGAAGCGGTCACGCCCGTGATCGAACAGCGCGGCCTTCCGCCGATCCAGGAAGTCGCGGAGGTCGCTGACCGTGTGAGGCCGGACGTCCAGCCCAGGGTCGACATAGCCATTGTTGCGCCCGATGAAGCAGGCGAGCTGCAGCAGCGCGTTGGGCCACAGCTCCGGCCGCACGGCCACCGCCGTCTGCGCAGCATCCGCGAAGGTGAGCGCGTGGGTGAAATCGAGCCAGCCGACGTTGTCGGCGAGCGCCGCATCGACGCGGGTCAATACCCGCTCGTCGACGTGGAGCAGAATCCAGGCGGCGGCTTCGACCAATACAGCGAAGATGGCCTCGGGTGTGTAATGCGTTCCCCAGGCAGCCACCAGGGACATCACGGACTTCGCTGATTTGCCACGGAGCGCCTCGGCCTCGAGGGGCGCGGCCTTTTCAAGCGTGTCTCGTCGCCAGGCGCGGCAGTGCGCAGCGTAGTCTCGGAACTCCGGCAGCCGGTCCTCCCGCGCCGCGTAGATGAGGCTGCGCACGAGCAACAGCAGGAGCGGCTCGACGGAATCCGGTCCGAGACGGCGCGCCAGCTCGGCGGTCTTCACCGTATAGATCAGCGAGTGCCCGAAATCAGCGTAGTGCGCGAGTGCGGCGGTCACCAGCGTCGGCAGCAAATCGCCCGGCGACAACCCCTCGGCGAGTCCGCCGCGCAGGATCATGACCGCGGTCGGCTCGTCCTCTGCCTCGACCGCAGCGAGGAACCGGGCTTCGTCCCAGGGCGCGTTACCCGCCGGAAACGGGTAGCGCTCGAGACCGCGAACGTCGTCCGCGAAATGGCCGAGGATCTCGCCGAGCGCCGCCAGCTTCTCGTCCTCGACTGTCGCCGCGCCGTCGTAGAGCGCGAGCCAGCCCGGCGCTCCCGCGATCGCGTGGGTGGTGCCGAACTCGAGCCGCTCGGCCGCCCACGCCACCGCGCAGCGCACGGCATCCACGGGATCGGCGCCGATCTGCGCCAACCGCGCGACCTCGCGCACGAGCCGCTGCTGGTCGACATCCTCGAGCGCCTTCGGAAGGGCTCCGAGCACCTTTCGCCGCAGCGCCGCGGGGTCGGGTGGCGTGATCTCGAGCCAGACGCGCCCGTCCCGGACCTGCACCGGGACATGCGGCAGTTTGTCGCCGCCGACCAGCGTCTCGCCGGACGCCAGATCGAACTTCCAGTTGTGCCAGTTGCAGGTAAGCACGTGGCCCTCGGTCAGCACGCCTTCGCTCAGCGGATAGCCCTCGTGCGGGCAGCGGTTCGTGCACGCGAAGATACCCTCGGCGGTGCGCAGGACCAGATATTGCCGGCCGTCGTGCCGGAACACCGCCTTGCCCCTTGCCTCGAGCTCAGCCGCCGACAGCGCGTCGATCCACGTCATGGTCCGCCTCCTTCGATGAGGGCCGCCGCTTCCGCGTCGCCGCGCGCGTGATGCGATAGGCGCAGCGCCGGGCGCCCGCGAGGACGTGCTCAACCCGCTCCACGGCGGCGTCCGGTCCCAGTGCAGCGCGGAAGATCTCGAGCTCGGAGCGGCAGAATCCCTGGCACGCCGCAGCCGCCGCACAGATCGGGCAATGGTTCTCCACTAGCAGGAAACCGGCGCCGTCCTTGCGCCACTCCGCCATGTAGCCCTCGCGCGCGCGAAGCTCGGCGAGCCGAGCGACACGGGCCGCCAGCGTGGGCGCGCCCCCGAGAGCCGCGCGGTAGGCGCGGTGGATCTCCGTTTCGCGCCCTCGGATGATGCGATCGAGCGCCCTCTCGCCGAGCGCGCTGCGAATTGCGCCGATGAGCTGAATGGTGAGTTCGGCGTGGGTATCGGGAAAACGCGCGTGTCCCGCCGGCGTCAGGCTCCAGAGCCGCGCCGGCCGCCCGACACCGCGCCTCACGGTCTCAGCGGCAACCAACCCCGCGTCCGCGAGCGCCAGCAGGCGTTGCCGCGCGGCCTCGGCAGTGACGCCCAGCGCTTTGGCAAGATCGGCGCCCCGCTGTGATCCCCGCCGCTTGATCACGCCCAGCAGCCGATCGGCGCTGGCCGGCATGCGCGTATTTCCCAATGTCATGCTTGGATAATAGCGCGACGCCGCAATTTAGCAATGCTGAGCTTGGGAAAATGCGACCCCACACGGCCCGCCGAGGTGGAGGCTCTACCGCCGCATCAGGTAATCGTAGGCGGAGAGCACGTGGACGCGGACAACGTGCAAGAACTCCTCGATCTCCACCTGCTCGTCGGTCGAGCCCATGCCGCGCGGGAAAGGTCCGTAGACGTAGGCGGGGATACCGCGATAGCGCCAGAGCCGCGCGTCGGTACCGCCCAGGCTCACGATCGGAACCGGCGTGAAGCCCTTCAGCGCCTGCACGTTTCGCTGGAGGATCTCGACCATCTCGCCGTTGGGGTCACACCAGGAGGGCGGGCTGAACTGCGTCTCGCGCATGGTGACTTCGGGATAGCGCGCGAGCACGTCGGCGACGCAGTCGAGCACTTGCTTCTTCTCGACGCCCACGGGAAGCCGGATATCTGCCTCGAAGACGCATTCGCCGGGCACCATGTTCACCTTGAGGCCGCCGCGGATGGTGCCGATGTTGAGCGTGACCTGAGAGACCGTCGCCGCCGCGCCGGCTCCCATGGCCGTCTCCATGGCGCTCTCACCCTGCTTCAAGGCCGCGCGGATGTTGTCGGAGACTTCGGGCTCGATCAGCGTCACGGCTTCCAGGTCATGGGCGAGCTGGAGCGCGATCTTGGTGGCGCTCTTGCTGTAGTGGGTATAGGCGCCGTGGGCGCCGGGTGTCTTCACCGTGAACTCGAGCCAGAGCGGCCCCTTCTCGCCGAAACGGATCGAATAGGGGCTGCCGGGCTCGCCGTTCAGGAGGCAGTCGCCGTGCACCTCTCGATGGTGCTCCATTAGATAGCGCGCGCCCCAGGGCCCGAAGGTCTCCTCGTCCGAGACGCAGGTGAGCGTGAGCCGGCCCTTGAGCCGCTCCTTGATCCGGTGCAGCAGCCGGTAGGTCATGATCGAGGCGGTGGTGCCGGTCTTCATGTCGGCTGCGCCGCGGCCATAGAGCTTGCCGCCGACGATCGCGCCGCCCCAGGGGTCCTGCGTCCAGCCCTTGCCCTCGCCCACGGGGAAGCAATCGATATGGCCATTGAGCACGAGATGCCTGCCGCGCGCGCCGCCCTCGAAGCTGCCGACGATATTGGGCATCGTCTCTTGCGGGGCGATCACGCGGAATGGCAGGTCGTGGCGCCCAAGGTATTGCGTGATGACCTGTGCGGCCTCGCGCGTGTCGCCCGGAGGGTTCGGGCTCTTCGCGCGGACCAAGCCTTGGAGGAAATCGATCAGCTGCGACCGCTCCTCCTCGATCCAGCCCGCGAGCAGCTCGCGATCGGATGGCATCGATGGTCTCCAGATATGCGGTTGCTATGTCACCGATCTGAACCCGACCACCGTAACAATGATGATCGAACGCATAAGCAAGGCGGATCGGCGCGCCATTGAAATGGGTTTGAAAGAGTGGTGCCCAGGGGCGGAATTGAACCACCGACACCGTGATTTTCAGTCACGTGCTCTACCAACTGAGCTACCTGGGCGCCCGATAAGCGGAAGCCGAGGCTTATAGACAGAAAGCGCCGGGCGAGTCCAGGGAAGGAGGCGCCCGATTCGAGGGGCGGACGCCCATCCCACGGCCATCCGAGGTGGGTGGCGTGGGTGCGGCGGGCGCGGCGCCGCATGCAGTCGCTTGACTTTCTATATCTCGTTGAAATGACGCACGAAACCATCGCGCACGCCGGTGTTTTCTGGTCAAAAACGCGCGGTCGTTCCGCTGCTTGCTTCTCCCGCGCTCAGTGACGGGTTAAAGTCGGCGGCGCCGGTTCCCGCCACAGACGCCAAGGGATATATGGCCCGGGGCCACCCGAAGAAGACGAGCCACAAGGGCGCCCACAAAAGCCCGCCCAAGCCCAGTCCGAAGAAACCCACGAAATCGGCGGCTCAGCGCCTCGGCCCCGCGGATCTCGGTTGGATTCCGAGCCGGCTCCGCGGACTCTACCGCGAGGCCTATCCGCGCTTCTCCGAGGAGGAGATGGCGCGCCGCCGCCACGACATCGAGCGGATCATGGAAGCCGCGAAGATCGAGCATTTGCTCGTCTGCGGCGCTTCCCGCAACGGTACGGCGGTCCCGTGGCTCACGGGCTGGCCGGTGACCGCCGAGGCGATCGGCGTGCTGACGCCGGGCCTGCCGATCTCGCTCCTCGTGCAGTATTACAACCATGTGCCGCTCGCCCGCCAGATCGCGCGCGCCGAGGTCGAGTGGGGTGGCGAGTCCACGATCCGGCGCACCGTGGAGGAGCTCGCGCGGCGCGGCGCCAAGGTCGGCCGCGTCGGCGTGATTGGCCTGATGACCTACACGCAGCACGATATTCTCGCTGCCCGCTACGGCCGCGCGATCGATCTGAATGCCGCCTATGCGCGGCTTCGCCTGGTCAAATCCGCGGAGGAGATCGAGTGGCTGAAGCTCGGCGCCGCCATGAGCGACCACGCCATGGAGGCGCTTCGGGACGAGATCAAGGCGGGCTTGACCGAGCACGATCTCGTCGACGCGATCGAGCGCGCTTACGTACCCTGGGGCGGCAGCAACCTCATTCACTTCGTCGGCGCGACCTCCATGGCGGAGCCCGACATCGCGTGCCCTCGCCAGTTTCCGTCCGGCAGGCGGATCGCCAAGGGCGATATCGTCATGGCGGAGATCTCCGCGCAGTTCTGGGAATATCCGGGCCAGGTGCTGCGCAGCTTCTCGGTCGGCGTCGATCCGCCGCCGCTCTACAAGAAGCTGCACAAGGCGGCGGATGCCGCGCTGCAGGCGATCCTCGGCGTGCTCAAACCCGGCGCCACCGCCCAGGAGGTGATCGAGGCCGCGGGCGTGATCGAGGAGCAGGGCTTCACCACGCTCGACGATCTCGTGCACGGCTTCGGCGGCGGCTATCTGCCGCCGGTACTAGGCTCCAAGAGCCGGCCCGCAGGCCCCGTGCCGGACTTCCGCTTCGGCCCCGGCATGACCGTGGTGGTGCAGCCCAACGTGGTGACGCGCGACGGCAACGCTGGCGTCCAGACCGGCGAGCTCGTGCTGATCACCGAGAAGGGCGTCGACCGCCTCCATCAGGCCCCGAAGGGCTTCATCCGGATCTAAGCCGGCGGCAGCCCGGTCTCGAAGCAGTAGTAGAGCGTCTGGAAGTCGCGCCGCAGCGCCAGGGCGTCGGGCCTGACCCGCTCCGGCTCCTCGCCGCGCAGAAGCACCCGGGCGATCAGCTCGGCGATCCGCGCCATCTCGCGCTCGCGCATGCCGAGCCGCGTCACCTCGATCGTGCCCATGCGCAAGCCGCCGGGATAGTCCCAGTCGGCGGGCTTATCGTCGGGGATCAGATTCTTGTTGACGATGATGTTGGCGCGCTCGAGCCGGCGCGCGGCCTCGAGTCCGCGGCCGACCTCGCGCGCGTCGGCGATCGCCTGGTGCGTCTCCGTAAAGCCCTTGTGGCGGCCGAGCATCGGCAACCCATGCCCGTCGAGCGCGGTGGCGAGCGCCTTCGCGTTCCGCACGATCTGCGCCATGAAGGCGGCGCCGTACTCGATCGCCTCGGCGGTCGCGAGCGCAAGTGCGGCCGCGCGATTCACCTGGTGCGTCGCCGCCCAGACGGGGAATGCTGCCGATGTCACGCGCTCGGTGATCTCGGGATCGTCCCAGATCATGATTCCCGACTGCGGTCCGGAAAAGGTCTTGCCCGCGGAGCCCGTGACGATGTCGGCGCCCTCTTCGAGCGGGCGTTGGAACTGGCCGCCGCCAATCAGCCCCAGCTGGTGCGCGGCATCGAAGAAGAGCCTGCCGCCCCATTCCGTGATCACCTCTTTCATGGCGGCGACCGGCTGCGGGAAGAGCGTCATGGATAGGCCGAGCGCCACCAGCTTCGGCCGCACCAGCGGCGCCACGCGTCGGAACGCGTCCATGTCGACGACGAGATCGCGGGGATCGATCGGTATGTCGACGACCTTGCGGCCCATAGCGCCCGCGGGCCCGTCGATCCGGTTCGAGGAATGCCCGCCCACGGGCTGCGCCGCCGACATGACGATATCGCCAGGCTCGGTAAGCGCCGTAAAGACGACGGCGTTGCCGATCATGGAGGCGCAGAGCCGGTGGTCGGCGTAGTTACAGCGGAAATAGCGCTTCAGGAGCTCGACGCAGAGCGCCTCGAGCTCGTCGATATGCCGCGTGCCCGCGAACCAGCGATTGACCGGGCCGATATGCCCCTCCGCCGCCCGCGTGCCGATCTCGCTCGAGAGCAGCGCGCGCACGGAGGGGCTGGTGGGCGCTTCCGGTGCCAGCAGGTTGATGCACTGCTCGCCGCGCCAGCTGGCGTTCCGTTCGACGGCGGCCTTGACCGCCTCGCCCATCTCGCGCGCATCCGCGCAGGCGTCGAGCACCGCTCGGGCGGCCGCCAGCGTGTCGCGATCGTGCACTTCGATCCGGTTCGTCATGGCAGAGTCCTTCCGTGCCTCATTGGGCGGGCACCAGCTCCGCCGCGTCCTTCCACAGACTCTCGTCGACGAACTGGTCGTAGGTGACGGGCGTGTTGCCGGCCTTGATACCGCCGAGCCTGACCTGCGTCGCGATCACCGCCTCGATCTTCTCGCGCTGCAGGCCATCCGTGCTGTTCGGCCACTGCTCGAGCTCGTTATAGCTCGCGATCGAGGTTTTGTTCTCGTCCTCGCCGTGACCGGTGACCGTCGCGATCTTGGCGACGGCGTCGAGATTCTTCGGGTCGCGCATGACGCGTCCCGCCTCGATCAGGGCCGCCAGCGTGCGCACATAGGCGTCGCGCTTCTCCTGCACCTTGTCCGTGCGCGCGACCATGGTGAGGTAGTGGCTGACCGGACTCACCTGCTTTAGGGTGATGATCACCGTCACCTTGTGCTTGAGCTGGCCTTCGATCACTGGCACATCGTCGAGGTGCAGCACGCCGAAGACGAGCTGGCCCGCTACCATCGCGGGCGCGGTGTTGGAGCCGAGCGCCACCTGCTTGACGTCGTCGGGCGTCATGCTGCAAGGCGCCAGCATTTCCTTGAGGGCCTCCGAGCGCGCGCCGCCGATGGCGTCGACGCCGACGGGCTCGCCCTTCAAATCCGTGCATTTCGTCTTGGCGGCGTCGGTCGAGCCGATCAGCCAATCGGGGTTGGGGAGGCCGTAGATCCCGACCAGATTCACCTTCGCGTTGGAGACCATGCTGACCAGCACCGGCGTCGGCGCGATCGCAAGGTCGATCTGTCCTGCGGTGACGGCACGCGCGGCGGCGATGCCGGTCTCGAAATCGCGCACCTCGACGTCGGCACCGTATTTCTTGAACAACCCCTGCTCAGCCGCCACGTGCGGCAGCACGCTCGCGAAGATCGGGGGGATTCCGGGCACGCCGAACACGACCTTGGGCCCGTCGGCGCGCGCCGGTGACGCGCCGAGTGCCGCGCCAATCGCGAGCATGGCCAGCCATCGTCCTCTCATGGGTCGTCTCCCTTTGCCGCGCTTAGCGCACCTTCTCGTCGCGTCGATACCACGGAAAATACCGGCGGGTCGCCCAATTCAGCAGCGCCTCGAAGCCGACGCCACAGCCCGCCAGCACCATTACCGCAACGATCGCCTGGTTGTGGTGGAAGCTCCGCGAGTTGAAGAGGATGAAGAAGCCGAGCCCGTTTACCGAAATGAAGAACTCCGCGACGACCGCGCCGATGAGCGCGCGCGCCGCGGCGAGCCGGATCCCCGCCAGCAGATACGGCATGGAGGCCGGCAAGACGATATCCGCGAGCGCGCGCAGGCGCGGCGCGCGGAATGATCGTCCGACTTCCAGGTAGTCGAGCGGCACCGCACGCGCGCCGTCAGCGGCGTTGAGCACGATCGAGAAGAACGCGGCGAACACCGTGGTCGCGAGCCGCGCGGCGTCTGTGTAGCCGAACCACAGCGTGATCAGCGGCAGGATCGCCACCATGGGCATGGCGAAGAGGCCGAACACGTAATACCGGATCAGCCGGTCCACCACGAATGAACGCCCCATCGCGATCCCTACGGCGATGCCGAGCACCAGGGCGATGACGAGCCCCTCGAGCACGGACCCCAGTGTCGCCGCCGCCGCCGAGAGAAAGGCTCCGCTGCCAATCACCGAGGGCAAAACCGCGATCACGCCGCTCGGCCGCGCGACATAGGCGGGCGCCCACGCGTTCACGCCGAACTCCCATACCACGAGTAGCACCACGCCTGCCGCGAGCTTCACGAAAAACGTCGAGCCCATGAGCCGCGCCAGTCCCGCGCCGGATGCCGCCAGGGGGACCCGGGTCTCCGCCGTCATCGGATGTTCCGCCAGGCGGCGTAGCGCCCCTCGACCCACGATCCGAGCTCCATGAGAAGCACGCCGAGCAGCGTCACCAGCAGGATCGCTGCGAACACGGTCGCGGTGTCGATGCTTTGCGATGCGCTCTGCAGCACCATCCCGATGCCGCTGGCGCTCAGGAAGAACTCCGCCGCCACCATGCCGACGAGCGCGCGGCCGATAGCCTGGCGGATCCCGGTGAGCGCGAAAGGCAGCACGAAGGGTAGCAGCACGTCTCGCCAGAGCGCGCGTTCGCTCGAGCGGAAGGAGCGCGCCACCTCGATCAGCTCGGGCCGGATGCTGCGCGCGCCCTCGACCGTATTGTAGAGGATCGGGAACACCGCGAAGAGGAACACCACCAGCACCTTGGGCGCGAAGCCGAAGCCCATCATCGAGAGGATGAACGGGATCAGCGCCGCCATCGGCGTGGCGTTCAGGATCGCTATATAGCTCTCGAGCGCTACGCGCAGGAGCCGCATGCGCGCGAGCAGCAATCCGAAGGGCACGCCGATCGCGACCGAGAGCGCGAAGCCGGTGGCGAAGAGCCCGAGCGAGCTCGCGAGCGCGCGCCACACCGAGGGGGTCAGCGCCTCGATCGTGTCGGAGAGCGGTGCCACGAATGCGGCACCGACGCTCCGCCCGGCGATCTCCCAGAGCGTGGCCCCCGCGGCAAGTCCTGCGGCCGTAATCGTCCAGCCCAGCCGCCTCGCGCTCATGACGACACCGAAAACTCGGCGCGGCGCGCTTCATCCATGAGCGTCGCCCACACATGTTCGCGCAGCTCATTGAAGCGCGGCAGCCCCAGGGTCTGCCGGCCGCGCGGCCTAGGCAGATCGACCGTGATGGTCTCGAACACCATGCTGGGCCGGCCCTTCAGCACCACCACGCGGTCACCCATGAGAACCGCCTCCTCGATCGAGTGCGTGACGAACAGCATGGTCATCGGGCGAATGTCCCAGATCCGCAGCAGCTCGAATTGCAAGATCTCGCGGGTCTGCGCGTCGACGGCGGCAAAGGGCTCGTCCATCAGCATGACCGAGGGCTCGGTCGCGAGGGCGCGCGCGAGGCCGCAACGCTGCTGCATGCCACCGGAGATCTGGTAGGGGTAGGCCCGCTCGAATCCCTTGAGACCCACGAGACTGACGAAGTACGGCACCTTTGCGCCGATCTCGGCGCGCGAGGCGCCCGCGAGCCGCAACCCGTAGGCGACGTTGTCGTAGACGCTCTTCCAGGGGAACAGGCCGAAGTGCTGAAACACCATGGCGACGCCGGCGCGCGGCTCGTGGACGGGTGTGCCGTCCACCGCGATCGCACCCTCGCTCAAGGGAATAAGCCCGTCGACGCAGCGCAGGAGCGTGGTCTTGCCGCAACCCGACGGCCCCACCAGCGTCACGATCTCGCGTTGGCCGATCTCGAGATCGATGGCTCGGAACACCTCGAGCGCGTCGTACCGCTTGCCGGCGCCCCGCACGGAGATGCGGGCCGTCGACGCCGCCTCGGTCACTCCGCAGCCTGTTTGCCGCGCGCGGGCGCGACCGACTTTTTCGCCCAATAGTCGGGCGCAACCTTGGCCTTGGCGAGAGACTCAGCCGTCTCGAGACCTGGCGCCATGGAAGCCGAGGTGCCGGGCAGCACCTGGTGGTGCTCGATGTCCAGGGTGCGGAGCCAGCGCTGCTGGCCCATGGTGATCGCAATGAAATAGCCGAGCTCCACGAGCTCGGGCTCGCTGAAATGCCGGTGTAGCCGCCGCCAGAGCGCGTCGTCCGCCGGCAGGTCCCAAGTGATCGCCTCGGCGTAGGCGAGTGCCGCCTTCTGGCGATCGTCGTAGCGCCCCGACTTCTCGAAATCGAGCAGTTCCTTGTAATCCGCCTCGATCAACCCTTGCTTTGCCGACTTGAGCGAGCGCTGGTTGCCGCAATACTCGCATTTCACCGAGCGCGAGACGTAGACCCGGCAGAGCTCCTTGATGCCGTGGTCGCAGACGCCCTCGCGGAACACAGTCTGCCAAGTGTTGGCGAAAGACCAGAACGCCGCAGGCACATGTGCGCGGATCGCCTGGCTCTCGGGCCTGGGCGTGCCCTCGCGCCGGCAGCGCTCCAGCTCCGCCAGCATCTTGGGATCATCGAGGGTCGCGGGGTCGACGTAGCTGATGCGCGGCTTCGCCATGGTGGCTCACTCCCGTCGCTGATCACGTGAAAAACATTCTGGCGGAAGCGCGACGGCGGATCAATTCCACCGCTCAGGTCTTCTCCTCCTCGCCGCGCTGGGGCGCGTCTTCCGGCGCCTCTTCGGTTGTCACGCGATAGGTGCCGGTAATCCAGCGCGCGAGATCGATCGTGCCGCAGCGCTGGGAGCAGAAGGGCTTGTGGCGCTCGGCGGCGGGCTTGCCGCAGATCGGGCAAGGCTTTGGACTGGGATCGCTCATGGCTGATAGATAGGGTCAGGCGTCCCGAATGTCGAAGCTGTCGCGGGCGCGGCCCTGCTCGGCGACGATCGGGAGCGGCCGGCCGAGGCGCGCCTCCAGCACGTGCCGCGCCGGCGCCGCCTCTCCCGCCAATACCGCTGCCACGGCGGGATGCACGCGAAGCTCGGGCGGGCGGTTCGGCTCCGAGGCAACGCGGCGCTCCACCGTCGCCAGTGCCTCGAGGGCGACGGTGAGCGCCGTCTTTATGTATCCGCCGGCGGCGGTGCGCTCGAACACGATCTCATGCAGCGGCGCCTGCCGGCGCGGCCGTGTCAGCTCGACATGTCCGAGCCGGGTCCAACCGAGGAGTTGCGCCTCCGACACCTCTGCTGCGAGCGCCGTGCGAAACGCCTCGAGCAGGCGATCGCGATTCTCGCGCCGGCGCAATGCGATGAAATCGACGACCAGGGCGCCCGCGAGCCCGCGCGATCGGATCTGTCGCGCGACCGCCGTCGCCGCCTCGAGATTCACGGCCAAGAACGCGTCCTCGCCGCTCCTCCCCTCGCCCTCGAGCGAGCCGCTGTCGACGTCGATCAGCGTCGCCGCAGCCGTGGGCTCGATGGTGATCGCGCCGCCGCCGGGCAGGACGACACGGAGTTCCAGCAGACCGGCTACCGCCTCCGCTACTCCCGCCGCCTCGAAGATTGCGGGCGGCCCGCGGTGCAGCGCAAGGCGCTCGACGAGCACCGGAATTTCCCGCCCGAGCCAGGCGCGAACCTCCGCGAGCACGCGGGAATCGTCGACGGCGATCCCTCCTATGGACTCGTCGACGAGCGCCTCCAGCAGCCTTGCCATGGGCGGCACCGCCTCGAGACAGACGGGCGGCTCGGCTTGCGCGCGCCGCTCCTCGATCGCGCTCCAGCGCGCCCGCATCGCCGCGATCGCCGCACTCAGATGATCCGGCGATACCTCGCCTGCCCCGGCGCGCAGCCGCACGCCCTCGCCCTCGCGGAGCAAGCCGGCGACGCGCGCGACAATGCGATCGCGGCGCTTGGCCTCGATCTCCTCCGCGACGACGCCGGGACGCGCCGGCGTCCAGTCGAGCCACCGGCCCCGCAAGCGCGAGCGCAACGTCACGGCCGCCGCCTTGTCGGCGCGTGCGTCGCGCTTCACCTGCACCAGCACGCTCGCGCCCTCGGTGAGGCCGGCGAGGTCTTGGCGAGGGAGTGCGTCGTCGCCACTGAGGTAGGCCGGTCGCTCTTGGCCGATCTCGATCAGCGCCGCGCGCAACGCCGGCTGCAGCCGCACCACGCGGCCGAGGAACAGGTCTCCCACGGCGCTGCGACCAACGGTCCGGACGAGGCGGAAGTCGACGAGCGCGTCCGCTTCGGCGACGGCGCCCCGGAGTTCGCCCGGCGAGGCCGCGATCAGAAGCCGGCGCATCAGCCGGGCCGCTCGATCCGGCGGGCCGGCTCGTAGCCCTTGCCGGCGAGCAGCGCCACGGTCTCGAAGAGCGGCAAGCCCACGACGTTCGAGTAGGATCCCGCCAGGAACCGGACGTATCGCGCACTCAGTCCCTGTATCGCGTATCCGCCGGCCTTACCCTCCCACTCGCGGGAGGCGAGGTACTGCTCGACCTCCGCGGAGTCAAGCCGCCGGAAGGTGACGATGGACACCGCGGCGCGCGTCGCGAGCGAGCCGTCCGGCGCGATCACTGCGATCCCTCCGACGACGCGATGGCGCCGACCAGAGAGCAACGCAAGGCAACGCCGGGCGGTCTCGACGTCACGGGCCTGCGGCAGAATTCGGCGGCCGCATGCGACCACCGTGTCGGCGCCGAGAATGAACGCGCCGGGATGTCGCGCCGCGACAGCCCGCGCCTTTGCCTCGGCGAGCCGCAGCGCGTGCTGGCGTGGAAGCTCGCGCGGCAGCGGGGTCTCGTCGATCTCCGCGGGATCCACGGCGGGCGTGAGCGCCACCTGCGCGAGCAGCGCGAGCCGCCGCGCGGACGCCGAGGCGAGCACGAGCACGGGCCGCCCTCCGCCGGTCGCCGTCATACATGTCCCAGGGGAGCCGGCGGAAATCTTTCCTGCACACGCCGCCAGAGAGCATCGCGGACGCTGCGATAGGCCGCCAGAATCTCCGACCGGCTGCCTTCGACGGCCGTCGCGTCGAAGGATGGCCAGTACTCGACGTCGCAGGCCATGGAGCGCGTCAACTCGACCGCGCTGTGCTGCGCCTCCGGCGTCAGCGAGATCACGAGGTCGAAAGACAGGTCCTCCAATTCCTCGAAGCTCTTGGAGACATGGTCGCGAAGGCCGATACCGAGCTCCTCCATGACCGCGACAGCGAAGGGATCCACGGGTAGCGGGCGCACGCCGACGGAATCGACGAAAATCCGCCGGCCGTGCAGTTGCCTCAGCATGGCCGCCGCCATCGGCGAGCGAATGGCATTGTGGTTGCAGGCGAACAGCACGCTGCCGGGCAGGCGCATGACTGTGTCAGCCCCGGATGTGCAATACGCACACCAAGGTAAAGAGCCGCCGCGCGGTGTCGAGGTCGACCTCGACCTTGTTGGCGAGCTGGTCGCGCAGAAGCTCCGAACCCTCGTTGTGCAAGCTGCGGCGGCCGACGTCGATCACCTCGATCCGCGACGGGCTCGCCGTGCGGATCGCGGAATAGTAGCTCTCGCAGATTAGGAAGTAGTCCCGCATGATACCGCGGAAGGGTTGCAGCGCCACCGTGAAGCGGTCGAGCTTCGCGTCGCTGGTATCGCGGATCTCGACGACGAGGCGGCCCTCCTCGAGCCCGATCACCAGGTGAAAAGGACCCTCGTGCCCCGCCGCGGGCGCGAAACGGTTCTCCTCCAGCAGATCGAAGATCGCGACTGCCCGCTCGTGCTCGATGTCGGCGTTGCGGCGCACGACGCTGCGCTCGTCGAGGTCGATTTTGACGATCCGCTGGGTACTCATGGCATTCTGGTCTCACTGCGCCGGCAGATTGAGCCGGAGCGCAACCGAGAGCGCGTGTGCGTCGAGCCCTTCCGCTTGCGCCAACGCGACCGCCAAGGGCCCGATCGTGCGCAGAGCCTCCGGCCCGCAACTCAGGATCGAGGTGCGCTTCATGAAATCCTGCACCCCGAGCCCCGAGGAGAACCGCGCGCTGCGTGCCGTCGGCAGCACGTGGTTGGGCCCGCCGACGTAGTCGCCGACCGCCTCTGGCGTGTGCCGGCCGATGAAGATCGCGCCGGCGTGTCGCACTCTGCCGGCGAAGGCCTCGGCGGCTGCAGTCTCGAGCGCAAGCTCGAGGTGCTCCGGCGCCACGCGGTCGACGATTCCGATCGCATCGTCCCAGCTCGCGACGGTAATCAGCGCGCCGTGGCGCGCCCAGCTCTCGCCGGCGATCCCGGTGCGCGGCAGCGCGCGCAGATGGGCCTCGGCGGCCCGCGCGACCTCCTCAGCGAAGCGCCCATCGTCGGTAACCAGGATCGCCTGTGCCGCCGTGTCGTGCTCGCACTGCGAGAGGAGATCGGCGGCGATCCAGGCGGGATCGTTCTGCGCGTCGGCCACCACCAGGATCTCCGAGGGTCCCGCGATCATGTCAATACCGACGGTGCCGAACACCCGCCGCTTCGCCGCCGCCACATAGGCGTTTCCCGGTCCCACGACCTTGTCGACAGCGGGAATGCTCTCTGTGCCGTAGGCAAGCGCCGCGATCGCCTGGGCGCCGCCCACGCGATAGACCTCGGCAACTCCCGTGCGCTTCGCCGCCGCCAGCACGAGCGGATTGAGCTTACCGTCGGGTGCCGGGACGGTCATGGCGATCCGCCCGACACCGGCGACGCGCGCCGGGATCGCATTCATCAAGACCGAGGATGGATACGCCGCGCGCCCGCCGGGCACGTAAATACCAACGGAATCCAGCGGCCGCCACCACGCCCCAAGCCGCACGCCTTCGGCGTCGACATAGTCGAGATCCCCTGGCAAGAAGCGGCGATGGTACGCCTCGATCCGCGCAGCCGCGACATCGAGCGCACGCAGCGCCTCGGGAGCGCAGGTGCGCTCGGCAGCATCGATCTCCGCGGCGGATACCCGCATGGTGGCCTGGGTCAGCTCGGCACGATCGAGCCGCTTCGTTAACTCGATCAGCGCGGCATCGCCACGCGTGCGAATATCGGTGATGATGCGGGCGACCGCTGCGTCGACATCCTCGGCGGTCTCGCGCTTGTCGGCGAGGAGAACGGCGAACTCCTCGGCAAAGCCAGATGCGCGGGCGTCGAGCTTACGCGGCATCGGCCGCCTCGCGGAAGCGATCGACCCAGGCGCAGACCTCCTGCGGCCGGGTCTTGAGCGCGGCGCGATTCACGATCAGACGCGAGGTGATCTCGGCGATCCGCTCGATCTCCACCAGGCCGTTCGCCCGCAACGTGGCGCCGGTCTGCACGAGATCGACGATGCGCCGGCAGAGGCCGAGCTGCGGTGCAAGCTCCATGGCGCCGTTGAGCTTGATGCACTCCGCTTGCACGCCGCGGGCGGCAAAATGCCGGCGGGTGATCTCCGGATATTTGGTGGCGACACGCACCCGGCTCCAGCGCGCAGGGCGCTCCTGCTCCGCGACCTCCTTCGCAGCCGCTACCACGAGCCGGCAGCGGCCGACCTTGAGGTCGAGCGGCGCATAGATCTCCGGGTACTCGAACTCCATCAGGACGTCGTTGCCGGCGACGCCTAGTTGCGCCGCGCCGAAGGCGACGAAGGTCGCGACGTCGAAATTGCGCACGCGCACGACGTCGAGGCCGGGGTGGTTGGTCTTGAAGCGCAGCTGGCGCGAATCCTCGTTGGCGAACTCGCGCTCAATCTCGATCCCCGCGCGGCCCATCAAGCCCACGATCTCGCCGAGGATACGACCCTTGGGCAGCGCCAGAACCAACGTCTCGTTCGCTCGTATAGCCTGCATTGCCGTCCGTGCGTTTACGAAGAAAGACCCCTCACCCTCCCCTCTCCCCGCAGGGGAGAGGGCTGCGGAGGCTCGAGCCGAGCGAAGAGCTTAGCCGAAGCTGAGTGAGGGGGATGTATCCATCCGACCTAGAGGGGGTGCCGCGGCTGCCAACGGGTGGGCCAGGACTCGCTCAGGTCGTCTAGATGGCACAGGATCTCGGCGGTTTCCAGCCGGATCGAGGCGCCGGCCGCGAAGTCGAGCTGGAGGGCGCCGGCAACCCGGCGCATGGCCAGCAAGGCCAGGATGCGGGTGGGATCGCCGGGATTGAACCCGCGGCGTCGCACCGCGGTGACGCCGCCGACGCTGAGGCCGGTGAGGCGGCGCTCGAAATTGTCGCGGGGCCTGTCGTGGGGCGCCTCCCAGCGAAACCGGTTCGCCACCAGCGCGAAGCGCTGCTCGTCCGGCAGGTAGGCCATCTCGGACACGGGGATCAGGGCGTCCTGCAGCACAGCGGAAATCACGGCGAGGTCTTCCTCGTCGCGGGCCAGAAGTTTCAGCGCATCGGCGGACCGAACGCGCTGCTCAGCCATCGCTCAGGCGCTCGATGTCCGCGCCGCAGGCCGCGAGCTTCTCCTCCAGCCGCTCATAGCCGCGGTCGAGGTGATAGACACGGTTGACGAGCGTCTCGCCCGCCGCGGCGAGCCCCGCCAGGACCAGCGACACCGAGGCGCGCAGGTCCGTTGCCATCACGGGGGCACCCGCGAGCCTCGGCACACCGCGCACCATGGCGGAGGCGCCGTGCACGTTGATGTTGGCCCCCATGCGGCAGAGCTCCGGCACGTGCATGAAGCGGTTCTCGAAGATGGTCTCGGTGATCATGGCGGCGCCCTCCGCCGTGCTCATGAGCGCCATCATCTGCGCCTGCAGGTCGGTGGGGAAGCCCGGGAAGGGCTCGGTCATCACGTCGATGCCGCCGATTCGGCCGTTCCTGCGCTGGACCAGCACGCCGCGGGGCGTCGGCTCCACGGAGACGCCGGCGCCTTCGAGGATGCGGATCACCGCGGCAAGGGCCTCGCCGTCGGCGCCCACCAACTCCACGCGACCGCCGGTGATCGCGGTCGCCATCATATAGGTTCCGGTCTCGATCCGGTCCGGGATCACTTTATGGGTCGCCCCGTGGAGACGCTTGGCGCCGCGGATACGGATCCGGTCGGTACCGGCGCCCTCGATCTCGGCGCCCATGCCCACGAGGCAGCGCGCGAGGTCGACCACCTCAGGCTCGCGCGCGGCATTCACCAGCGTGGTCTCGCCCTCGGCGAGGCTCGCCGCCATCAGCAGGTTTTCCGTGGCACCGACTGAGATGGACGGGAAGACGACCTCACCGCCCTTAAGGCCGTTGGGCGCGCGCGCCTCGATGTAGCCCTGACGCAAGTTAACCTCGGCACCCAGGCGCTGCAGGCCCTTCAAGTGCAGGTCGACGGGCCGGGTCCCAATCGCGCAGCCGCCGGGGAGCGACACCCGTGCCTCGCCGGCCCGCGCCAACAGGGGACCCAGCACCAGCACGGAGGCCCGCATCTTGCGCACGAGGTCGTAGGGTGCAGTCGTCGAGACGATCCGCCGCGTGCGCATCGCCACGGTATGGCCGACCTCGTCCGCCCGTTCGGCACCGTTGAGCGTCACGGAGACGCCGTGCTGGACCAGCAGATGCGCCATCGTGTCGGTGTCGCCGAGGCGCGGCACGTTCGTGAGGGTCAGCGTCTCGTCGGTCAGCAAGCCCGCGGCCATCAAGGGCAGCGCCGCGTTCTTGGCGCCGCCGACGCAAATCTCGCCCTCGAGCGGGCGGCCGCCGCGGATACGAATCTTGTCCATTGTCTCTAGAAAATCCCCTTCTGATCCGGCCGTCCATGTGTCCGGAGTGGGGCCGGCTGACCGCGTACCGCTAGTCCGCGATTGTGGCGAAAATTGTGGCGCGCGGCCCTTGTAATGGAAGCGCCGCGCGGGCTCAAGCGGCGTCGCCTAGGATTGCTCCGATTTGGGAGAAACAGGCTGGTCCGGTTCCGCGCGGTCGCGCGCCTGCGCCTTGCGCTTGCGCAGATTCTCGCGAAGCGCCGCGGCGAGCCGCTCCGCGCGCGCCTCGCGCGCGCCAGCGCCGGCTTTGCCAAGGGTTGGACCCGACTTGATCCTCCTCATCGCGGCCCGAGCTTGGTGACGGGCCCGTCGGGGGTCAAGCCCGGCAGCCGACCCTTGCCGACGTCCGTAGACAACATTGCGCGCATCGGTGAACATGCCGACCGGGGCAAGGACCTTCCGATCGGCGCGGGGGGACGGACATGGGAGAAATCGGGCTGCTGCCGAGGGTGGCCGCTATGGCCACCATGGCAAGCCGCATGCAGTCTTTCCAAAAGATGCTGCCGAGCATCTACCCGCAGGTGGATCACCTTTTCATCTATCTGGATGGCTACACCACACCGCCCGCTTTTATCAATGGGCTCGATAAAGTCACGGTTCGGCACGCCGAGGACACCGGCGACCTCCATGCCAGCAGCCGTTTCCTTTTCCTTCGCGAGCTGGGCCGGCAAGTCGTCGCAGCTATCGTCGACGACGACATAATCTATCCACCCGACTATATGGGCCGCCTCGTTGGGTTGCTGGAGCAGACCCACGGCGACGCGCTAGTGGGAGTTCATGGGCGGATCTTCATGCCGCCTCACAGATCCTACGTCCGGGACGCGGTTCCGTTCCCCTTCGCCGCCGCACTAGACCAGCCGCGTCACGTTCACGAGGTCGGGATCGGCACATGCGCGTTCGTGTCCGATCGCCTGCCGATCGATCCACGGGTATGGGACCGCACCAACATGGATGACATCGTCGTCGCGATAGAGGCTCAAAAGCGGGGCCTACCAAGGATCATAGCGGCTCGGCAGTGGGATTGGGTGAGGCCTTTTGCGACGAATCAAGCCGACAGCTTGTGGGTCAAAACCATGAAGGACGATTCCGAGCACAGCAAGCGAATGCGGATCCTGCTCGGTCTCTACGCCTGACCCTGGGACGCGCGCACCCGCCACACCATCTCGTGCGGCGACTGCTCGGCACCGGATGCGGGGGTGAAATCCTCGGGTCGCGGGGGACGGCCGTGCTGGCTCGCATACAGTCCGACCCACCCTAGCTTGCGCTCGACGGCGGCGGGATCGAGGCGTAGGACGGTCGGCGACAACTCCGCGCCGACAAATGCGTTTTTCGCGAAGGACAATCCTTGCCGACGAGCGACGGGTTTGCTCGCGTAATGCAGATCTTCGTAAAGCCAAACTGTGCAGAGTCGGGCCAGGGCCTTGTATGCGTCCCGAACGGCCAGAAGGATCGACACATGGTTTCGATGACCGCCTATTCCCATCGGACAGTAGAGCGCCGCCGTATTGGGATCGCCATCAGTGGAAAGAAGCGCGATCAGGTAAGGAATCAGGCGATCTGACAAGGCTTCGACTTCTTGATCCAATCCGGAAAGATCGAATGAGTCGAGCCCGATGACCGGAGGCTCGGCCAATCCAAGATCATGACGTCTTAAATCAGCGGCTTGGGCAAATCGCATATCCTCACGCTTTCGCAGCTCCGAAACGAACGCCACTCTCTGGTCGCGATCGAACGGCAAACGCATCGGCGCGGCTACGTAGAGGCTCGAGGTGAAGACGTTCATCAGCTCGCCGCCGTGCCGAGCGGCAAGGTGACCGATCGAGAAACAGACATCGTCACTGTGGGGTGAAATGTAGATTCGCATCCCTTGGAAGCGCTTTTCGTGATGCAGGGCCCATAGCAGTTGCGCATTCCAACCGACCGATGGCGTGGACGTTTCGCGGCTGCGCAGTCAAGAATGAGCGGGGAGCTTGGTGACGAACCTGCCCGAGGTCAAGCCCGGCGGCCTCTCCTTGCCAAGCTCCGGCCAATCGTTGTATTGGCTCGGGCCTTCAGAGCAGTGCGCTGCCGTAGCTCAGTGGTAGAGCACGTCCTTGGTAAGGACGGGGTCGGTGGTTCAATCCCACTCGGCAGCACCATTCCCGAGCGAATGCCACAGACGAGCCGGCTATTCGCAGCGACCCCGCGTCGAGCACTTGATCCAGCAGTCGCCGAGCACCGAGCAGAACTCCGCCTCGATGCCGAGACGCTTGCCGACGAACTCGGCGAAGCGTTGCGCCTGAGCCTCGTCCGGCTTGCTCGTCTTGCGATAACGGAACAGCCACTCCTTCTCACCCACCGCGAGCGTATCGCCTTCGTCGAACTCGAAGGTGCTCAGCCGATCCACGTCGAGCTTCGCGGTTTGCGCGGCCTCTTCCGGGCCCTTCACCTGCTTGCGGTCCACGTAGTAGGAGATCGATCTGATGATGGCGGGTCCCGGGCCCGAGTTGGCGATGGCGATCCCGACGGGGAGATCGTCGGGGTCGTCCTCGGTATCGAAATCGACCGCGGGCTTCATCGAGAGCGCGAGTTGATTGTGCGTCTCGCGCCATTGGAGGCCGGTAAACAGTGCCGCCGCGAGCGAGATGACGATCGCTGCAATGGCGACGACGGATTGCCAGCGGCTCATGGTCCTCCGACCGATCGTCTCAGGTTTGATGGGCCGCGGCAAGCAACGGTCCCCGTGCGCTGCCGCGCCAAGCCCGTGCAGTACAAAAAGAAAAAAGGCCGCGCGGGGGCGCGCGGCCTCGAGTTTCAGGGAGGAAAAGCCCGAAGGACTTACAGGACAGGCACGACGGGGATGTCGCGCTTGTCCCGCGCTTTCCTTCTATCGCCAAGAAGTAAAGGATCGGTTAACGGCACCGCCGGCGGCTGAGAGCACGAAGAGAGCTCTCCACTCTCGCCGAGCCTGACGGCTCAGGTGACACCCGCCTGGTCGAAGTAGTCGTTGACCGAGCGCAGGATGCTGACCGCGAGCTTCCTCTGATAGGTCGCAAGCCGTAGCAACTTCTCTTCGTCCTTATTGGAGAGACAACCGAGCTCGACCAGCGCCGACGGGATGTCGGGTGCCTTCAGTACCACGAAGCCCGCAGATCGGTGGCTGTTGTTGAGGAGCCGGACGTCGCGCCCGAGCTCCGCCACCAGCTTGCGCGCCAGCACGATCGATTGGTTGTTGGTCTGGCGCCGCGCCAAGTCGAGCAGGATGCTGCTCACCTCCGGCGTGTGCCGCGACAGGTCGATGCCGGCGATCAGGTCCGCGCGGTTCTCGCGCTGGGCGAGCGCCGCCGCCTCGGCGTCGGAGGCATGCTCGGACAGCGTGAATACAGAGGCTCCGCGGACGCCTGAGTCCGGGATCGCGTCCGCGTGCACCGACAGGAACAGGTCGCCGCGCGCTGCCCGCGCATGCGCCACCCGATCCTCGAGCGCAATGAACTCGTCGTCTCGCCGGGTCAGCACCACCTTGTATCGCCGCGTCGCCTCCAAGAGGCCGGCCGCCAGCTCCACGGTCGAGAGCGTGATCTCCTTCTCGTAGGCGCCGGTCACGCCGATGGCGCCGGGGTCGATGCCGCCGTGGCCGGGATCGAGCACTACCGTGCGCCGCGTGGGCTGCGCCTTCGCGGTCGCGGCCTCGGCAAAGGCTCCCGGCCGCCAGATCGCGACCGCCGAGGCTGCCGCGATCCGCCCGATCCATCTGAGGACGCTACGCCTGCCAATCCCGCCGTGTGCCGTACGCATGATCTCGTGGCACCTGCAATGCCGCGCCTTGACTCCAGTATGTTGCCGTGGAGTATGCATGGCCTACACGAGAATAATGCCATATCTCATTGTAAAATCAAGAGATTAATTTTTCATCCTCTGACGATCGGGGTTTGCCGGGACCCAAGTCTCAAGCAGGCAACGGATTTGGCGGGATTCTTTTGCGCCGATGTGCGACGACCGGCCCCCGCATGACCGATCATACAGCACCCACGAGCCCCAATACCGTCCCGCGCGGCATCGCCTCGATGCTGCTGGCGGTCGCGATCTTCAGCTGCATGGATGCGCTGATCAAGTGGTTGTCGGCGACCTATCCGACCATCGAGATCGTCTTCTTCCGCTCCGCCTTCGCCTTCCTGCCGCTGTTGCCGGCGCTCTTGAGTGGCGGGCGCGCGGCCTTGCGCACGCGCCGGCCGCTCACGCAGGCGGGCCGCGCCGCCCTCGGCCTCGTCTCGATGTTCGCGTTCTTCTATTGCTTCCGGATGATGCCGCTCGCCGACGTCTTCGGCATCGCCTTCTCGGCGCCGATCTTCGTGACCGCGCTCTCGGTGCCCATGCTCGGTGAGCGCGTGGGCATCCGCCGCTGGAGCGCGGTGTTCGTGGGGTTTATCGGCGTGCTGATCATGCTGAGGCCGGACGCCGGCGTGTTCGCCTCGGCCTCGTGGATCGCACTGTTCGCGACCGTGCTCTACGCGCTCGGCCAGATCTTCGTGCGCGATCTCACAAAGACCGAGACCACCACCTGCATCGTTTTCTATGTCACGCTCACGACCACTGCCGTGAGCGCCGCGGCGATGCCCGTCGTGTGGGTGATGCCGAGCCCGGTCGATGCGCTATTGCTGGCCGCGGTCGGCATCCTCGGCGGTATGGCGCAGCTCGCCTTCACGCGCGCCTTCCGCTTGGCGCCGGCGGCGGTGGTGTCGCCCTTCGACTATACAGGCCTGCTCTATGCGGGCGTGATCGGCTACTACGTCTGGGGCGACGTCCCGACCGTGACCTTCCTGGTCGGCGCCGCGATCGTGATGGTGAGCGGGCTCTATATCCTCTACCGGGAGACGACGCTCGCTCGATTGCGCAGCGCCTAGGCCCTGACGTCGACCACCACGCGGCCGCGGGTGGCACCCTTCAGGATCTGGCCCGCGAGATCGGGCAGCTCGGCGAGCGGCACGAGGGACGTCATGGCATCGAGCTTCTCCATCGACAGGTCCCGCACGATCCGGGCCCAGGCCGCCTCGCGCCGCGGCTTCGGACACATGACGGAATCGATGCCGAGCAGATTGACCCCGCGCAGCAGGAACGGAATCACCGTGGTCGGGAGATCGTTGCCACCGGCAAGGCCGCACGCGGCAACACTGGCGCCGTACTTGAGCTGGGTGAGCACCGTCGCGAGCGTGCTGCTCCCGACGGCGTCGATGGCGCCGGCCCAGCGTTCGCTGTCGAGCGGCCGTGTCGGCACCTGCGCCAGGCTCGCGCGATCGACGAACCCGTGGGCCCCGAGGCTCCTCAAGTAGTCGTGGGTCTCGGCGCGGCCGGTCGAGGCGATCACGGTGTGGCCGAGCTTCGCCAGCACCGCGGTGGCGACGCTGCCGACGCCGCCCGCCGCGCCAGTCACCAGCACGTCGCCCGCCCCGGGCTTGAGGCCATGATCCTCGAGCGCCATCGCCGCAAGCATCGCGGTGAAACCCGCGGTGCCCACGGCCATGGCCCGCTTCGAGGTCAAGCCTGGCGGCAGACGGACCAGCTGGCTTGCCTTTACGCGCGCCTTCTCGGCGAAGCCACCCCACTGCACCTCGCCCACGCGCCAGCCCGTCAGCAGCACGGCGTCGCCAGGCTTGTACTCCGGCGTGGTCGAGACGGAGACGCGACCGGCGAAATCGACGCCGGGCACGTGCGGATATTTCCGCACCAGCCGCCCAAGACCCTTGATGATGAGCCCGTCCTTGTAGTTGAGCGTCGAATACTCGACGTCGACCATGACGTCGCCGTCGGGCAGCGCGGTCTCGGGCAGCCGCTCGATCTTCGCGTCAACCTTTCCATCGGCCTCGCGGAGCATGAGAGCTCTGAATTCGGTCATAGGTGCTGCTCCTGCTATACGCGGGGCGAAAAACGGGTTGGTGTAGCGGCTCGTCGCCCGCGGATCAAAAGACTAGCGAAGCGGCTCCAGGATACTGACGTAGTTCGCGACCGCGGCGCCACCCATGTTGAAGACGCCGGCGAGTTCGGCGTCCTTGACCTGGATACCGCCGGCCGACCCGCTGAGCTGCATTGCGGCCAGCACATGCATCGAGACGCCGGTGGCGCCGATCGGGTGTCCCTTGGCCTTGAGGCCGCCGGACGGGTTGATCGGCAGCGTGCCGCCCTTCTCTGTCCAGCCCTCCTCGATCGCGCGTGCGCCCTGGCCCTTGGGCGCGAGCCCCATCGCCTCGTAGATCAGCAGCTCCGCGATCGTGAAGCAGTCGTGCACCTCGGCGAAGCTCAGGTCCGTGAGCTCGACCCCGGCCTTGGCGAGGACACGCTTCCAGGCGAGCTCGGGTCCCTCGAAGGCGACGATGTCGCGCTTCGAGATCGGCAGGAAGTCGTTCACGTGCTCGGTCGCGCGGAACACCACCGCCTTGTCGAGCGCCAGGGCGGTTTCCACGTCCGCCAGCACCAGCGCCGCGGCACCGTCGGAGACCAGCGAGCAGTCGGTCCGCCGCAGCGGGCCCGCCACCAGCGGGTTCTTCTCGGAGACCGTGCGGCAGAAGTCGTAGCCGAGGTCCTTCTGCATCTGGGCCAGCGGATTGGCGGCGCCGTTCTTGTGGTTCTTAGCGGCGATGCGGGCGAGCGCGTCGGACCGGTCGCCGTAGCGCTGGAAATACATCTGCGCGATCCGACCGAAGACGCCGGCGAAGCCGCCCTCGATACCGCCCTCCTCCTTGAGGTAGGCGGCGCGGATCAGGATGTCGCCGACCGCGGGGCCGGTCACCTCGCTCATCTTCTCAACGCCGATCACCAGTACCTTGCGCGCGCGCTTCGCCTCGATCGAATTGAGGCCCTGGTGGATCGCCGCCGAGCCCGTGGCGCAGGCGTTCTCGACCCGGGTCACTGGCTTGAAGCGGAGCGACGGGTCCGCTTGAAGGGCTAGCGAGGACGGGAATTCCTGGCGCACGAAGCCAGCGTTCATGGTGCCGATGAAGATCTCGTCGATCTCCGCGGGCTCGAGTCCGGCGTCGTGGATCGCCTCGGTCGCGACCTTGACGATCAGGGACTCGATATCCTCGTTCTCGTGCTTGCCGAACTTCGTGTGGGACCAGCCGACGATGCAGGCGGTCATGGAGCCTCCAAGAGCCAGGGCGAATTGCCTTAGATATAGGATGCTTTTCGTTTAGACAGAAGGACCCCCTCGCCCTCCCCTCTCGAGGAGCCGAAGCCTTGGCCGAGAAGACCTTGACGCTGCGCCGTCCTGACGACTGGCACGCGCATTTCCGCGATGGTGCGATGCTGGCGGCGGTGCTGGCATTCACGGCGAGGGCCTTCGCCCGCGCCATCGTCATGCCAAACCTGGTGCCGCCCGTCACGACGGTGGCGGCCGCCGAGGCTTACCGCGGTCGCATTCTCGCGGCCTTGCCGAAGGGCGCCCGTTTCACGCCGCTGATGACCTGCTACCTGACCGACGGCGCCGATCCCGCCGCGGTCGAGCGGGGCTATTGCTCGGGCGTCTTCAGCGCCGTGAAGCTCTATCCCGCGAAGGCCACCACCAACTCCGCCTTCGGCGTCACCGACATCGTCAAGACCTACGGCGTGCTCGAGCGCATGGCGGCGCTAGGCATGCCGCTCCTGATCCACGGCGAGGTGACCGACCCCGACGTCGACGTGTTCGACCGCGAGGCCGCCTTCATCGAGCGTGTACTCACGCCACTGATCGCGCGCCTGCCCACGCTGAAGATCGTGCTCGAGCACATCACGACGAAGGAAGCCGTCGAGTTCGTGAGCACCGCCGGCCCCACGGTCGCCGCCACCATCACACCCCATCACTTGATCATCAACCGCAATGCCATCTTCCAGGGTGGCATCCGTCCGCACATGTATTGCTTGCCAATCGCCAAGCGGGAGCCGCACCGGCTCGCGCTTCGCCGCGCGGCGGTCTCGGGCAATCCCAAGTTCTTCCTCGGCACCGACACGGCGCCGCATCCTGTCAAAGACAAGGAAGCCGATTGCGGCTGCGCCGGCATTTTCGCAGCGCCCGCGGCGCTGGAGCTCTACGCGCAGGTATTCGCGGAAGAGAGCGCGCTCGACCGCCTCGAGGCATTTGCCTCGCTCAACGGTCCGCGCTTCTACGGCCTAGCCCCCAATGAAGAGCGCGTCACGCTGGTGAATCGCCCTTGGCGAATTCCGCTGGCGGTCAATGCCGGCGAGACCACGGTCAAGCCGTTCCTCGCGGGCGAAGAAATCAGCTGGACTATGTTGGGGTGATGACCATGCCGGAGCCCGATCCACGCAATCCGTCGCCGTGGCAGGCGCCCGCTCCGACTCGGCATCCGTTTGGGCGGCGCCTGCTCGTCATCTCCGCCGTGGCAGCCCTCCTCCTGGCAGGACTCTTCAGCATCGCTCCGCCCACGGCGCTGCGCTCGGGCGGCGATATCGACTTCGCTCGGTACCTTGTGATCGGCGCCGCCGTGGCCGTATTCGTTGCGGCGTCACGCAAAAACCTCGCCGTCGTGGCAAGCCAGCTCTCTGTCTGGCTCGTGCTCATATTGGTTTTCGTTGCGGTCTATGCTTACCGGAATGATCTTCGGGCGATCGGCGAGCGTACTCTGGGCGAGCTGTTGCCGGCCCGTGCCCAATTGGGCAGTGATGGCACGATCACATTCAGGCGCGCGGGCGACCGACAATTCTGGATCGATACGGAAGTCAACAGCCATCCCGTTCGCTTCCTGCTCGATACCGGCGCGAGCGGGATCGTGTTGAACCGTCAGGATGCGCTTCGCGTGGGCTTCGATCCGGGAAACCTGGCGCACGAGCGGGTATTCGAGACAGCGAACGGTACGACGCGGGGCGCGCGCATCCAGCTGCGCGAGCTGCGTATCGGGCCGCTCGTTTACGAGCACGTCGACGCCTGGGTGAACGAGGGAGAGCTACGGCAGTCCTTGCTGGGTATGAGCCTCCTTGCGCGCCTCAGTAGCGTCGAATTGAAGGGCGATAGCCTTACTATCCGACGCTGAACTTCAGTAAACTGACGCGCTACTCAGCCGCGATCAGCCAGTGCCGCGAACACGTCGCCGGCCAGCGGGCGGCGGCGGATGTGATGGCGATGCCAGAGCGCGTAGAAGACCAGCGTCCACGCGGCGAAGCCGAGGCGGCGCTCGCGCGCGTGCGTGAAGAGTCGCGCGACGGCGCTCGGCTGGCATAGCTCCGCGATGCAGGCCTGATCCGCCACCAGTGGCCCGAGCGCGCTGCCGCGCCGCGCGATCCATTCGCCGACCGGCACGGTGAAGCCCTGCTTGCGCACGAACGCGGCGGTCTCCGGCACGTGCTCGCCGACCCAGCGCCGGAGCAGCCACTTGCCGAGGCGATTGCGGATCTTGAGCTGGTCCGGCAGCCGGAAGGCGAAATCCGCCACCATGGGATCGAGGAAGGGTGTACGCCCCTCGACGCCGTGCGCCATCAGGCAACGGTCGAGCTTGCCGAGGATATCGTTCGGCAACCAGTCCGCGCAATCGACCGCCTGCGCCTGCTGGAGCGCGCTGCGCGAGGGCCTCGCCTCGCGCGCCTCGGCGGCCGCGATGCCGTCGCGCCAGCCCGCGAGTTCCTGGCGCAGCACCCCGAGGCCGTCAAGATTACCGCGCCGTCGTGGCACGCGGCCGCCCGCCCACCACGGTCGCAGCACGTTCCGGTAGCGGCCATAGCCCGCGAACAGCTCGTCGCCGCCCTCGCCCGAGAGGATCACCTTGAGGCCAGCCGCATGCGCAGCAGCCGCCAGTTTATACGTCGGGAGGACCGCGTAATCCGCCGTCGGATCGTCCATGGCGGCCGCGATCTCCGGCAGCAGCACCCAGAAATCGCCCTCCCGGAACTCCACTTCGGTGTGCTCTGCGCCCAACACCTTCGCAACCACCCGCGCCTGCTCGCGCTCGTCCGCCGCATTCGTGTTCGAGAAACCCGCGGTGAATGACCGCGCCGGTCGCTCGTTCAAGCGCGCCATCATGGCGAGTACCGCGGTGGAATCCGTGCCGCCCGAGAGGAACATGCCGTAGGGAACGTCGGAGCGTTGATGAAGGCGCACGCTCTCCTCGAAGATCCGATCGAAGCCGGCGAGCGCCTCGGCCTCGGAGCAACCGACCACCTCGCCATCCGGCAGAGCCGTGCGGCGGCGGCGCTCGACCACGCGTCCTTGCGAGACCACGATGGTCTCGCCGGGCAACAGCCGCTCGATGCCCAAGAAGATCGTACCGCGGCCGGTTGTGAACTGCAGCTGCAGCAGCTCGTTGCGCGCCTGTGCGACCAGCTTGCCATCGACGATCCCGCCATCGATCAAGGCTCTCGGCTCGGACGCGAAGGCGAAGCCTTCCGGCGTCTCCGCATAGTAGAGCGGCTTGATCCCGAAGGGATCACGCGAGAGCACGAGCCGCGATGCGCCGGGATCGTGCAGCGCGATCGAATACATGCCGCGGAGATCGTCCGCATAGGCGATGCCTTTGCGGCGATAGATATGAAGCGGCATCTCGCAGTCGGAGCTGGTGGAGAACACGGCGCCGTCGAGCGCGGCGCGCAGCTCGATATAGTTGTATATCTCGCCATTCGCGACCAGCGCCGCGCCTGCGGGCTCGTAAAGCGGCTGATCCCCCGTCACGAGGTCGATGATCGCGAGCCGCCGCTGCATCATCGCGACGTCGCCCGACCGATAGTGCCCGATGCCGTCGGGTCCACGATGGGCGAGCGTCTCGCTCATAGCGGCCATCACGTTCGCCGACGGCGCACGGCCGTCGTTGGTGACGAGGCCGGCGATGCCGCACATCAGCGGGCGACGCGCTCGATGAAGTCGCGGTACTGCCCGACAACCAAGCTCTCGCTGAACTCCGCGGCATAAGCGGCACGGCCGGCGCGAGCAAGCTCGGCACGCAGGGTGTGATCATCCGCCAAGCGGATCATGGCGCGGGCGAGCGCGTCTGCGTCCTCGATCGGTACCAGTAGGCCGGTAACGCCGTCACGAACGAGCGCCGCCGGCCCCATGCTCGATGCGGCGACGACCGGCGTGCCCGCGGCCCACGCCTCGATCACAACGTTGCCGAGCGGCTCATGCCGCGAGGAGCAAACCAGCATGTCGGCGGTCGCAAGGAGCGCCGCGGCATCCTCGCGCCAGCCGAGAAACCGCACGCGGCGACCGACCCCAAGGCGCTCCGCACGCGTCTCGAGCTGCGCGCGGTCGGCGCCCTCGCCCGCGAGCCAAAGATAGAGACCGGGCGCACGCGCTAGCGCCTCGATCAGCACGTCGAACCCCTTGTTGGGATGGAGCCGCCCGAGCGCCAAGGCGAGCGGTGCCTCTTCGGGCGTGTCGAGGCTCGCGCGCGCGACCTTGGGTGCGGCCATCTCCGGCACGAAATTGGGCAGATAGTGCGCCCGGCTCTCGGGCCAGCCCGACCGCACGAGATAGGCCACGATGTCCCGGGTGTTGCCGATCAAATGATCGCACCGGCGATAATATTTGAGATCGTAGTACCCTCCGAGGCGCCCAACATGCACGAATTCGCCGGGCGGGCAAAGCCGCGCCGCGCGGCTCATCCAGGACAGCACGACCTGCGGCCGATAGGCACGAAGGATCCGCCACATTCCAAGACGCGTCCGAACATCGAACAAGCCACCGAATGGCAACTCTGCCGGCGACAGGCCGCCCGCTCGCAGCGTCGCCGCGCGCTCGGCGTCTCGCCGGATGATCAGGCGCTGCTCCTGGCCGGCGTGGTGGAGCGCCAGCGCGAGCCGCACAAAAAAAAACTCGGCGCCGCCGTGACGAGCGCCGGCCATCACCTGCACGAGACGGATCATGGCGATATCCTCGGCTCCGCCGCGCCGAGTATCACAGGAAGCAGCATTTGCTTAGCGACCCCGGCTCGGCCAAGCTTGCATCAACCGCGTGCGGTAGCCCTCGCCTGGAGACGGACTGCTGCCGGCCAAGGGGACCAGCTTTATGGCGTTGATCATCATGACAGACGACGGGATCCGATTCGACGGCCGGATGGCGGAGAGCGAGCCGCTTGGAGGCGCGGAGACCGCTTTCGTCGGCCTCGCCGAAGGGTTCGCGGCGCGGGGCCACCGGGTTCTCGCATTCTCCAATGGTGCCCAGGCCATCGAGCACCGCGGCGTACAGTGGCGGCCGATTTCCGAGGGACCACCCAAGTCGGCCGATCTCTACGTCGCCAATCGCGGCGACAAGCTTCTGTCGCTCGTACCGCGGGCGCGGAGCGTCGCATTCTGGATTCACAATCCGGCGCGCTACCTGCTCAAATGGCGTTACCTGTGGAAGCTCGTGCACCGCCGCCCGGCGATCGTTTTCTGTGGGGTGTTCCACGCCTCGACCTACCCCGGCTGGGCGCCGGCGGGCTCGCGGGTGTCGATCCCCTATGGCATTTCGGAGGTCTTCCGGCAGACGCCACCCGCACAGGACCCGCCGCCGCCGCGAGCCGTCTTCACCTCGAACCCCACGCGCTCGCTGGACTGGCTTCTCGATCTCTGGGTCGAGCAGATCAGACCGCGGGTTCCGGGCGCGGAACTTCACGTCTTTTCCGGACTGCGTACATACGGCGCGATGGGGACGGCGAAGGCGGCGGAGATGCTGCCCGTGCTCGAGCGCGCGCGCGCGCTCGGCGATTCCGGCATCGTGCTGCGCGACCCGGTCGCCAAGCAGGAACTCGCGGTCGAGATGGCGCGGATGCGCGCTTATCTCTACCGGGGCGACCCCGGAGAGGCGTTCTGCACGTCGGCGGGCGAGGCGCAGGCAATGGGGCTGCCAGCCGTCGTTCAGAACATTGCCTGCATGGCCGAGCGTGTCGATGACGGTATCACCGGTCACGTCGCCGCCGATCGTGATGAGTTCGCCCGTGCTGCTGTGCGGATTCTGACAGACGACGGGCTATGGCGAGCGCAGCACGCGGCAGCGCTCGCCCGCAAGCGCAACTTTGGCTGGATCGACGCCGCGGCGCAATTCGAGGCGCTATTCCTCGGCCGACATGACGCACCTGCCATTGCGGCCTGAACCTATCCTTAAGCGGCACCTGCAGCAACACACCTCCATAATCCGCGCACCACCGCCTCGACGGCATCCACCGAGAGGCTATCCATTAGCGTGTCCGTGGTTCGATAGTCGTAGTCGGGCGCGCCAGTGAGCACCGCCCGCGCGACCGGAGTATGCGCGACGGCGGTGCGCGGACCCCAAGGTGCATAGTGCGTCGCGTGCCCGGGCCCGAAGAGCCCCACGGTCGGCGCGCCGACAGCGGCCGCGATGTGCATTAGGCCGGTGTCGTTGCCGACGAAAAGCGCCGCCCGCTTGAGCACGGCGGCGGCGGTCAGCAGATCGGTTCGACCCACGAGATCGATGCGCCGCTCCGGCACGACCGCGTCGAGCGCGGGCGCCGCCTGCGCTCGTTCGTGCGCCGCTGCCATCACCGCAATACGCCCACCTGGAAGGATTCCGTTGTGCGTCGTCAGCCGTCGCGCGAGCTCGCCAAACCGCTCGGCTCGCCACGTCTTGCCGCGCCAATTCGAGCAGGGCCCGATCGCAAGCACCGGCACACCGGGCGGTACCAGCACCGCCGCCGCTTCCTCGTGCTTCTGCAGCGTCCAGAGGCGCGGCGCCGGCGGCGGCTCGAGACCGAAGAGCCGGCCGAGCTGGACGATCCGCCGCTCGTGGCGCGGACCTTTGCCGCGCACTCGGCGCTCCCGCGCGAGGAGCAGATATGCGAGCGCTGATCCGCGCAGGTCGACGACGAGGTCCCAGCGCCGGGGCGCCACGTGCGCATAGAGATCGAGCCAGTGAAGGCCATAGTGCCGCTTGTCGATAACGAGGATACGCTCGAGCCGAGGCACTGCCTCGAAGAGAGGTGCAGCGACTCGGCCCGCCGCGATGGTGAAGCGCGCGTCGGGATAGCGGTCGACGAGGTAGGACAGGAGTCCGGTCGACAGGACAGCGTCGCCGATGCGAGTCGCGGTGACGAAGAGGATGTGCATGACGACCGCGCGGGTTATATAGCCGCCTCCCCCGCTTGCCAAGCAAGCAGGACGATCTTATCTGATCCGCGGGCGACAAGCCGCCGCATCAACCTTTGTCGACCGCGTAGAGAGGCGAGGAGCTGTTCATGACATTGTGCGCCTATGCATTCCTGCCCGATCGCGGCGCCATCGAAATCGCCGGCGTCGATCGGCAGACGTTTCTGCAGGGCCTCGTCTCCAACGACGTCCGCAAAGTCGGGCCGAGCCGTGCGATCTATGCGGCTTTGCTGACGCCTCAGGGCAAATATCTCCACGATTTCTTCCTGGTCGGACATGGCGAAGCCATCCTCCTCGACGGCGAGCGCGCGCGGCTGCCCGACCTGCTGCGGCGCCTCTCGATGTTCAAGCTGCGCGCCAAGGTCACGCTCGCCGACGCGAGCGATCGGTTCGCCATCGCCGTCGCATTCGGAGAGGGGGCGCGCGCGAAGCTCGGCCTGCCTCCCGATCTCGGTGCGGCAGCGCCGCTCGGCGGCGGCGGCGCCTATACCGATCCCCGCCTCGTCGAGCTCGGCGCTCGCGTGGTGCTGCCGCGCTCCGACGGATCGCGCGCTTTGGATGCAGCCGGCCTCGCTCCCGCGGAGCCCGCGGACTATGACCGGTTGCGCCTCTCGCTGGGCGTGCCCGACGGGAGCCGCGACCTCGCGGTCGAGAAAGCGCTCCTTCTGGAATCCGGCTTCGACGAGTTGCACGGCATCGATTGGGACAAGGGCTGCTACATGGGCCAGGAGCTGACGGCCCGCACCAAGTATCGCGGCTTGATCAAGAAGCGACTGATGCCGGTCAAGGTGGACGGCCCGCTGCCGGACTCGGGCACGATCGTCAAACTCGGCGATGCGGAGGCCGGCGAGATGCGCGCCGGTCGCGACGATCGCGCGCTCGCGTTGCTACGGCTGGAGGCGCTCGATGAAGCCGTGAAGAACGGCACACCGCTTCTCGCCGGCTCGGCAAAGCTGACGCCGATAAAGCCGGCCTGGGCCAGGTTTTAGGCTCAGGCCGTCGTGTCGGCGTGCTCTTTCGAGAGCGCGGCTTGCGCCGCGGCAAGCCTCGCGATCGGCACGCGGTAGGGGGAGCACGAGACGTAGTCCAGGCCGATCTGGTGGCAGAAGCGCACGGAGGCGGGATCTCCGCCGTGCTCGCCGCAGATGCCGAGCTTCAGAGTCTTGCGCGCGCGCCGGCCGCGCTCCGCGGCGATCCGCATGAGCTCGCCCACGCCCTCCTGGTCGATGGTGACGAAGGGGTCGTGCTCGAGGATGCCCTGCTTCTGGTATTCGCCGAGGAAGCTGCCGGCGTCGTCGCGCGAAAGGCCGAGGCAGGTCTGCGTCAGGTCGTTGGTGCCGAAGCTGAAGAACTCCGCGGTCTCCGCGATCTCGCCGGCGCGCAGCGCCGCCCGCGGCAGCTCGATCATCGTGCCGACCATGTAGCGCACGGCGACGCCGGTCTCCTTCATGACCTCGGCGCCGATGCGATCAATCATGACCTTGAGGATGTCGAGCTCCTTTCGGGTCGCGATCAGCGGAATCATGATCTCGGGCTTGACTTCCGCGTCGCCGGTCTCCTTCTTGACCGCGGCGGCGGCCTCGAAGATGGCGCGCGCCTGCATCTCGTAGATCTCGGGTGCGGTGATCGCGAGCCGGCAGCCGCGATGACCCAGCATCGGGTTCGCCTCCTCGAGCGCCTGGGCGTTCTGCTGCACGGTCTTGAGATCCTTGCCGGTGACGCTAGCGACCTCGCGCATCTCAGCGTCGCTCTTGGGCAGGAATTCGTGCAAGGGCGGATCGAGCAGCCGGATCGTGACGGGCAGGCCCTTCATGATCCGGAACAGCTCGATGAAGTCACCGCGCTGCATCGGCAGGATCCTCGCCAGCGCCTTGCGCCGGCCTTCGGCGTTGTCGGCCATGATCATCTCGCGCACGGCCGTGATGCGGTTGTCGTCGAAGAACATGTGCTCGGTCCGGCAGAGGCCGATACCCTCGGCGCCGAACCGCCGCGCGGTGCGCGCATCGGCCGGCGTGTCCGCGTTGGTGCGCACACCGAGCGTGCGGACCTCGTCGGCCCACGTCATCAGCGTCGCGAAATCGCCGGAGAGCTCAGGCTGGACCGTCGGGACCTCGCCGAGCATCACCTCGCCGGTCGAGCCGTTAATGGTGATGATCTCGCCGGCCTTCACGACATGGCCGCCGACGCTCACCGTTCCGGCCTTGGCATCGACCCGGAGGTCGCCTGCGCCGGCGACGCAGGGCCGGCCCATGCCGCGCGCCACCACCGCGGCGTGGCTGGTCATGCCGCCGCGCGTGGTGAGAATGCCCTTGGCCGCGTGCATGCCGTGGATATCCTCGGGGCTGGTCTCCACGCGCACCAGAATGACGGAGGCGCCCTTCTGCGCGCGCTCCTCGGCCTCGTCGGCCGTGAACACCACGATCCCCGAGGCCGCGCCCGGTGATGCCGGCAGGCCGCGGGCGAGTACCGTCTTCGGCGCCTTGGGATCGAGCGTCGGATGCAGCAGTTGCTCGAGAGAATTCGGCTCGATCCGCCGCAGCGCCTCTTTCCGGTCGATCAGGCCGCTGTTGGCCATGTCGACGGCGATGTGCAGCGCCGCCGCGGCCGTGCGCTTGCCGGTCCGGGTCTGCAGCATATAGAGCTTGCCCCGCTGCACCGTGAACTCGACGTCTTGCATGTCGCGGTAGTGCGCCTCGAGCTTGCGGCGCACTTGGTCGAGCTCCGCGAACACCTTGGGCATCACCTCTTCCATCGCCGGCAGCGAGGATTTGGAGGCCTGCTTACCCGCGATGGTCAGGTGCTGCGGCGTGCGGATGCCCGCGACTACGTCCTCGCCCTGGGCGTTGACGAGGTACTCGCCGTAGAACTCGTTGACGCCAGTCGAGGGATTGCGGGTGAAGGCGACGCCCGTCGCGCAGTCGTCGCCCATGTTGCCGAACACCATCGCCTGGACGTTGACGGCCGTGCCCCAGTCGGCGGGAATCTCGTGGAGCCGGCGATAGGTGATGGCGCGTTGGTTCATCCAGGAACCGAACACGGCACCGATCGCGCCCCAGAGCTGCTCTTGCGGATCCTGCGGGAAGGGCTTGCCGAGCTCGCGCTCGACGAGTTCCTTGTAGCCCGCGACCACCTCTTTCCAGTCCTCGGCGGCGAGGTCGGTATCGAGGGTCTTGCCGTCGTTGAGCTTGTGATTCTCCAGCAGGTCCTCGAAGTGATGATGGTCGACGCCGAGCACGACCTGACCGTACATCTGGATGAAGCGGCGATAGCTGTCGTAGGCAAACCGGGGATCGCCGCTGCGCTTGGCGAGGCCCTCCGCTGTATTGTCGTTGAGACCGAGGTTGAGGACGGTGTCCATCATGCCGGGCATCGAGGCGCGGGCGCCCGAGCGTACGGAGACCAGCAGCGGGTTTGCGGCATCGCCGAACTTGACGCCGAGGCGCCTCTCGAGCGTGCTAAGCGCCTCACTCACCTGCTCCGCGAGATCCTTCGGATAGGTCTTGCCGTTCGCGTAAAAATGCGTGCACACCTCGGTCGTGATCGTGAATCCGGGAGGCACCGGCAGGCCGAGATTGCTCATCTCTGCGAGGCCCGCGCCCTTGCCGCCCAAGAGATTGCGCATGTCCGCGCGGCCTTCCGCATTGCCGCCGCCGAAGCCGTAGACCCACTTCGTCATGCTCACTCTATCCTTCGATCTGGGAGAAGTCGGCGACGCGGTTCAGCGTCGCGCGAATCTCCGACAGGAGCCGCAGGCGGTTCTCCCTGAGCTCGGGCTTATCGGTATTAACGGTTACTCGGTCGAAAAATTCATCCACCGGCGCGCGCAACCCGGCCAGCGCCGTCATCGCTTCGTCGAAGGCCTCTTTATCTAACGCGATCTTCGCCTTGGCGGTCGCGACCTCGAGCCGCTCGGCCAGCGTCCCCTCTTCCGGCATCTCGAGCGCCTCGCGTCGGACCGGTCCATCATAGCTGCGGCCGTCCTTTTTCTCCTCGATCCGGACGATGTTGGCCGCGCGCCGATAGGCCACGAGCAAATTCGCGCCATCGTCGGATTTCAGGAATTTACCGAGTGCCGCCACCCGCGCAAGGAGCCGTACCAGATCATCTTCGTCCCCAAGGGTGAAGACCGCCGTGATCAAATCGTGACGCACCCCTTTCTCGCGCAAATGCACTTTCAATCGATCGGCAAAGAACGCGAGGAGGTCGGCCGCTACGCGCTCTGCCGACGTAATAGTCCAAACGACGCCGCTGTATCGATCATACGCCGCGGTCAGAACTGGCTTCAGAGCGATCCGAAGCTTGTTCTCCACGATCAGCCGAATGACACCAAGCGCAGCTCGTCGAAGCGCGAATGGGTCTTTGGAACCCGTTGGCTTCTCAGCGATACCGAAAAATCCAACAAGGCTATCAATCTTGTCAGCGAGTGATACTGCGACACTAATTGGCGCCGATGGGCAAATGTCATTTGGTCCCAGTGGTGCGTAGTGCTCCCCGATGGCGTGTGCGACATCATGGTGCTCACCGTCTTTGAGCGCGTAGTAGCGTCCTATAACGCCCTGCAGCTCCGGAAATTCTCCGACCATTCCAGTCGAGAGATCGGCTTTGGCCAGCAGCGCTGCGCGCGACGCCTTAACATCGTCCGTGAGTCCGCCACCGGAGGCAGGAATCAATCGGATTGCTAGCGAACTCATGCGCGCAGACTTTTGGCGCATATCGCCAAGCCCAACATAGAACGTCCGTTCGCGCAGCTTCTGCGCCCAGTCCTCAAGCTTAATTTTCCGATCCTGATCCCAGAAGAATTGCGCATCGGAAAGACGCGCGCGCAGCACGCGCTCGTTACCAGCAACGATCGCCTTGCCGCCGTCGCGCGCCACCATGTTGGACACCACCAGAAACTTTGGCGCCAGATCTCCTTTGCCGTCGACCAGCGCAAAATACTTTTGGTGCGCGCGCATCGAGGCAGTGAGCACCTCGGGTGGCAGCGCCATCAAAGCAGGATCTATGTTACCAACCAGCACTATAGGATGCTCAACAAGGCCGACCACTTCGTCGAGCAAGGGTGGATCGTGTTTGAGTGTGAGTTGGACGTTCCGTGCAGTTTTCTCCAGCGCCTCCGCAATTTTCTTACGACGCGCTTCGGGATCGAGAATAACGTACGCGCGATCAAGCTTCTCTTTGTAGTCTTTGAAATCCTTGATCGGGATGCGCTGGGGCGCAAGGAACCGATGGCCGATCGTCGTGTGGCCAACGGGTATCTTCCCTAGGTCCAGTGGCAAGACTTTCCCATCGAACAGCGATAGCACACTGTTGATCGGCCTCACCCACCGGTAAGGCGCAGCAGGAAAGCGCATCGATTTTGGCCAATCAAACCCATGGACGGTGGATTTCACGAACTCTGGAAGCACTTCCGTCGTCGGCCTGCCCGCAAGGTTAAGGAGTGCAAAATAGAATACGCCTTTACCCGTATCGCGCTTGACGCATTCGTCGATCGACGAAAGGCCTGCGGATTTCAAGAAGCCCTGAACAGCATTCTCCGGGGCGCCGACGCGCGGTCCCCTGCGCTCCTCGACAGAATCCGGCTGAGCTTCGGACAAACCCTCAACGACCAGCACTAAGCGACGAGGTGTGACGTAGCTTCGTATTCTCGTGTATTCGAGTCTTCCAACTGCGAGCCATTCGCCGAACGAGCGCGACAAGCTCTCGCTAGCCCGAGCCTGCATGCGCGCCGGAATTTCCTCGGTCAGGAGCTCGAGAAGATAATCGGCCATGGCCTCAAGAAAGCGATGCTTCGGCCGCGAGCCACGCTTCGCAGCAGCCTTTCGCCAGCGCACGGACGCGGGCGATGTAGTTGGCGCGCTCGGTGACCGAGATCATGCCGCGCGCGTCGAGCAAATTGAATCGGTGGCTCGCCTTGATGCACT
>DATFRA010000437.1:0-2486 GCA_035263705.1 Allostellaceae bacterium | reverse complement strand
TGTCGTTCATCGCTCGCTCCTCCTCCTGGTGCGCTAAAACGCCTCCGCTTCAAGCGCCATAAGCGGCTTGGCGCCGGCGGCGATGTTGGCGAAGAGCGCGTTGGTCTCGGGCAGAAGGCGCGCCATGTAGTAGCGCGCGGTCGCGAGCTTGCCTTTGTAGAAGAGCGCGTCCGTGCCGTTGAGCTTCGCGAGGCTCGTCTCGGCGATGCGCGCCCAGATGTAACCCAGCGCGACGAGGCCGAAGGCACGGAGATAGTCGCTCGCCGCGGCACCGGCTTCGTCGGGATCGCCCATGCCTTTTTGCGCCACGAGCGCCGTCACCTGCTGCAGCCGGCCGAAGGCTTTCATGACCGGAAGCACGAATTCCTGCAGCTCCGGCTTCTCCATGCGCTCGCGCAGCCACGCGTCGACGGGATGGAAGAAGCGGCGCAAGAGGCGGCCGTTATGCATCGGCATTTTGCGGCCAACGAGATCGAGCGCCTGGATGCCGTTGGCTCCTTCATAGAGCATGGTGATGCGGGCATCACGCACCAGCTGCTCCATGCCCCATTCGCGGATGTAGCCGTGGCCGCCCATCACCTGCATGCCGAGGTTCGCCGAGACGAAGCCGTTGTCGGTGAACATCGCCTTCACCACCGGCGTCAGCAGCGAGACGAAATCGTCGGAGGATTCGCGCTCGGCCGGGTCGGGATGCTTCGCGGATTTGTCGAGCTCGATCGCCACCCACGCCGCGAGCGCGCGGGCACCCTCGGTCCAGGCCCGCATGGTGAGCAGCATGCGGCGCACGTCGGGATGCACGATGATGGGGTCGGCAGCCTTCTCCGGGAATTTGGCGCCGGCGACCGAGCGGCCCTGGAGCCGCTCGTTGGCATAGGTACGCGCGGTCTGATAGGCGGTCTCGCCCAATCCCAGGCCCTGGATGCCGACGCCGAGCCGCGCGCCGTTCATCATGGTGAACATGGCGCGCATACCCTTGTGCGGCTCGCCCACGAGATAGCCCTCGGCCTCCTCGAAGTTCATCACGCAAGTCGAGGACGCCTTGATCCCCATCTTGTGCTCGATCGAGCCGCAGCGGACGCCGTTCCGCGGCCCGACGCTGCCGTCGCTCTTGGGAAGGAACTTCGGCACCAGGAAGAGGCTGATGCCGCGCGTGCCCGGCGGGCCGCCGGCGATTTTCGCCAGCACGAGATGGAGGATGTTCTCGGCGAGGTCATGCTCGCCCGCGGAGATGAAGATCTTGGTGCCGGTGATCTTGTAGCGGCCGTCGCCCGCGGGCTCGGCCTTGGTGCGGATCTGGCCCAGGTCGGTGCCGCAATGGGGCTCGGTCAGGCACATGGTGCCGGTCCAGGTGCCGTCGGTGAGCTTCGGGAGATATTTGCTCTTGAGCGCGTCGGAGGCGTGCTCCTTGATCGCGTTGTAGGCGCCGTAGGAGAGGCCCGGATACATGCCGAAGGCGAGGTTGGCGGCGCAGATCATCTCCTCCACGAAGAAATGGAGCGTGCGCGGCAGACCCTGCCCGCCATAGGCGGGATCGCAGCCGAGCGCGGTCCAACCGCCGTCGCGGAAGGTGTCGTAGGCCTGCTTGAAGCCCTTGGGTGTGCGCACCACGCCGTTCTCGAAGGTGCAGCCCTCCTCATCGCCATTGCGATTCAAGGGCAGCAGCACCTCCTCGCAGAGCTTCGCCCCTTCCTCGAGCACGCTCTCGAAGAGGTCCGGCGTCGCCTCCTCGTAGCCCGGCAGCTTCGCAAGCTCGCCGACATCGAAGAGCTCGGTCATCACGAACCGATAATCGCGGAGCGGAGCTTTGTATTGGGTCATGGGTTCCTCTAGCTCTCAGCCGACAGCTAGTTCCTCAGCGGCTTTCCCGTATCCAGCATGTGCTCGATGCGGGCGAGCGTGCGCGGGTCGCGGATCAGCGACAGAAACGCCTCGCGCTCCAGCGCCAGCAGCTTGTCCTCGGTGGTCTCGTCGAGCATGTCGGCGTCGCCGCCGGTGAGCACGCGCGCGAGCTTCCCCGACACCACCATGTCGTAATCGGTGGCCTTGCCCTGCTGGTGGAAGTCGTCGAGGGCGAGCCCGAGCGCCGCGGCGCCGGTCGGGCCGGGCAGGCTGATCGGCTTGGGCTTGGGCGCCTGGTAATCCTTGGTGAGGGCGAGCGCCTTCGCCTTGGCGTCGGCCAAGAGACGATCGCGGTTCATAGTGATGCCGTCGCTGAGCCTGAGCAGCGCCAGGTCCTGCGCCTCGGCCGCCGATTTCGAGACCTTGGCGAGCCCGATTGTCTCGAAAGCGGCAGCGACCGGCGGCATCGGGCCGTGCGGTCGCATGGCCGCGTGGCGGTAGAGCAGCTCCTTGCAGCCGCCCCAGCCCGGCACCAGGCCGACGCCGGTCTCGACCAGGCCAATGTAGCTCTCCGCATGGGCTTGGACTGCAGCTGCATGTAGAACAATCTCGCAGCCGCCGCCGAGCGCCATGCCCGCGGGCGCCGC
>DATFRA010000436.1:0-7560 GCA_035263705.1 Allostellaceae bacterium | reverse complement strand
CGTCGGCCAGAACGCCGGCGCCGAGACGCGGCAAAAATTCCGCAAACTGCTGCGCGAGGGCCAGCTCGACGACAAGGAGATCGAGGTCCAGGTGCAGGACACCGGCGGCGGCCTCCCGACCTTCGAGATCCCCGGCATGCCCGGCGCGCAGATGGGCATGGTCAATCTCGGCGAGATGCTGGGCAAGGCGTTCGGCGGTGGCCGCACCAAGCCACGGCGCATGAATGTCGCCGAGAGCTATCGCGTGCTGGTCGACGAGGAGAGCGACAAGCTCCTCGACCAGGAGAAGGTCGTCAAAGAGGCGATCGCCGCCGTCGAGCAGAACGGCATCGTGTTCCTGGACGAGATCGACAAGATCTGCGCACGGAGCGAGCGGATCGGCGCCGACGTGAGCCGCGAGGGCGTGCAGCGCGACCTGCTGCCGCTGATCGAGGGCACGACGGTCGCGACCAAGCATGGACCCGTGAAGACCGACCACGTGCTGTTCATCGCCTCGGGCGCGTTCCACCTGGCGAAGCCGGCGGACCTGCTGCCGGAGCTTCAGGGCCGCCTGCCGATCCGCGTCGAGCTGAAGCCGCTGTCGCGCGAGGATTTGCGGCGCATCTTGACCGAGCCCGAGGCGAGCCTGGTCAAGCAATACAAGGCGCTGATCCTGACGGAGGGCGTCACCCTCGACTTCACCGACGACGCCGTCGACGAGATCGCCACCTTGGCCGAGGAGATCAACGGCTCCGTCGAGAACATCGGCGCGCGCCGCCTTCATACGGTGATGGAGAAGCTCCTGGAGGAGGTGAGCTTCACCGCCTCCGACCAGCAGAACGGCAGCGTCGTCACCATCGACCGCACCTACGTCCGCGACCGCGTGGCCCCGCTCGCGAAGAACACCGATCTCTCCAAGTTCATCCTGTGACGCGCGCGGCAGCACCGCCATGCGTCCTTCGACGCGCTTCGCTTGCTCAGGATGAGGGGCGTAGGGTCTTGCAGCAAACAAATCCCCTCATCCTGAGCAAGGACCGACAGGCCCGCGTCGAAGGACGCAGGGAATCGCTACGGCACTGATGGCCGCGCGAAAGAAGAAGCGAGAGCGCAAATCTCCGCTCGACCGGCTGCGCGAGATCTGTCTCGCGTTGCCGGAGGCGGAGGAGCGCGAGACCTGGGAATGCCCGACGTTCCGGGTGCGCGACAAGATCTACGCGATGTACGTCGAGGACGAGGACGACCGCCCCGCCTTCTGGGCCAAGGCCCCACCCGGAAACCAGACTCACTTGGTCGAGGCCGATCCCGACCGCTTCTTCGTCCCGCCCTATGTCGGTAACAAGGGTTGGATCGGCATGCTCCTCGACCGCCGCGTCACTTGGCGCGAGGTTGCCATCGTGGTCGAGCGCAGCTACCTGATGACGGCGCCAAAAACTTTGGCGAAACGGCTGGAACCCATGTTGGCCTAGTTACGGCTTCCCCAGCACCCACCTCTTCGATTTAAGCAGTGGTGGCCGGTCGGGGCTTGGTGGCGGATGGGCGGCGCCGGCGTGGCGGCGGCTTCGCGCCCGGCGCGGCCTTGAGGATCGCCAGCATGCGGTCGATCTCGGCGGGCGCCAGCTTACGGATGCGCTCGGCGAGCAGGTTCGCGAGCTCGGTCGCGGGCGCCGCCAGGCCCTGGGTATCGACAGTGACGCGCGGATGCGAGAGGCGCGCCAAGCGCAGGAGCTCGTCGGCGTCGTCCCAGATGATGTTGAGCTGGGCGCAGATCGCCACCACCATGGGATGCGCGGGCCGGCCGCGCCGGCCATGCTCGAGCGCCGAGAGATAGGCCGGCGAGACGCCCAGCGACTCCGCCATCTGCTTTAGCGTCATGCCCCGCTCGGCGCGGATGTGGCGGAGCTTCACGCCGAAGGGCGTCATCGCTGGCGCCGTAACAGCACATAAAGCGCGCCGGCGCCGCCGTGCTTGCGCTGCGCCCAGGCGCAGGAGAGCACGCGCGGCCGCAGGTCTCCCTCGTTGAGCCAGCGCGGCACCGCATCCCGCAGTACGCCGCGGGTATCGCCGAAGCCGCCCTTCCCCGTGACCACCAGCACCGTGCGCAGCCCGCTCGCGTGCGCCTGCTGGACGAAGCTCACGAGCGCGCGGTGCGCCTCCTCCTGCGTGAGGCCGTGCAGATCGAGCCGCGCCTCGACCGCGAGTTGGCCGCGCCGGAATTTCTCTGCTGTGCGGCGATCGACGCCAGGAGAGTCGCCGGGCGCGAGCGGCGGCAGGTTTTTGCCACTCTTCACCGGCGCCGGGACGACGTGCGGGCGCGACGGCATGGCGATCACTGCCTCGGGCTCGGACTCGCCCTCTTCGACGGTAGCGGTGGAGCGCCTCGGCGTGAGCGGCGTCACGTCGCGCATGGTCCGGCGCCAGAGCGCCCGGTCGTCGCGGCTTGGAGGCCGGGCGGACATCTCAACCTTCTTCGATCAGGATGACGTGGAGGCGGCGCGGTCCATGGGCGCCCAGCTCGATCTTCTGCTCGATATCGCCGGTGCGCGAGGGGCCCGTGATGAAATTGACCGTGCGCGGTGGGACCCACTCGCCGTCCCTCGATTTCGCGCGCAGCCGATCGAACCCGTCCTCGTAAGTCGCGACCACCTGGTCCCGCCGCATCACCACCAGATGATGATCGGGCAGGAAATTGTTCCGCGTCGGCGACTCCGGGCCGGACGTCAGCATGAGCGTGCCGGTCTCAGCGATGCCCGCCACGCAGGCGGTGACGCCGGTCAAGTCGCCGTCCTCGGCGCGACCGCGGCGGATCTCCAGGAGCGGACGATCGGTCCAGGGAAGCCCCTCGAGTTGCGGATCGGCCGTCATGACGAGCTTTGCGGGGAGGTTCTTCTCCGCGAGATAGTCGGCGACCGCGCCCGGCACCTCCGCCGCTGATCTTACCCGCACCACCGAGGCCTGCACGCCCTCGGCCATGCGGAGAAAAAGCTCCACCTGGCCCGCGGCATCGAGACCAGCCGCGCGTTGCGGGATTATATTGCGGGCGTGGACGCGGAGTTTCTCCCGCAGTTCAGCCGCGCGTGCCGCTGTCACCGGGCCGCGCTTCAGCGACTTCCGGATGCTGCCCAGGATCTGCTCGCGGCCGTCGGTCATGGTTGCCTTGCACGTCCTGAGCCGCGCCGTGAAGCGGCGCGAGTCGAAGGATACTTCTTCGCCGCCCACAAGCTCTGGAAGGTCCGCCCCTCCGGCGCGGGCATGTCGCGGATCTGGGTCCAGCCGGAGGCGAGTGGGAGCGCACGAAAGCGGCCGCGCCGGCGGCCGACCGCGCCCAGCATGCGGGTCGCCATGTCCGTCATCGCGTGATAGAGCGCGGGCCGGCGCGCCAGGAAGGCCCAGGCCGAAAGGCCGACACGGTACGGCGCCGGCGAGAGCTTCTGCGCGAACTCGCGCTCGCGCCAGTGCCGCATCATCTTGGGGAGCGGGATCTTCATGGGGCAGACACTCTCGCAGCGTCCGCAGAAGGTGGAGGCGTTTGGCAAATGCCCGGCCTCCTCTACACCGATGAGGCTTGGCGTCAGCACCGAGCCCATGGGTCCCGGATAGACCCAGCCATAGGCGTGACCGCCGACCGCGGCATAGACAGGGCAATGGTTGAGGCAGGCCGAGCAGCGAATACAGCGGAGCATGTCCTGGAACTCGGTGCCGAGCATGGCGCTGCGGCCGTTGTCGAGCAGGATCACGTGGTACTCGCCGGGCCCGTCGGTGTCCTCCGGCCGCCGCGGGCCGGTGGAGAAGGTCGTATAGGTCGAGAATTCCTGGCCTGTGGAAGAGCGCGCGAGGAGGCGCAGGATGGTGGCGGCGTCCTCGAGTGTCGGCACCACCTTCTCGAGGCTCGCCAGCACGATATGCGCCTTGGTCAAGGTCTGCGTGAGGTCGCCATTGCCCTCGTTGGTGACGATCACGCTGGAGCCGGTCTCGGCGATCAGGAAATTGGCGCCGGTGATGCCGACGTCGGCCGCCAGGAATTTCTGCCGCAGCACGGCGCGCGCCTCGTCGCAGAGCGTGCGAGCATCGGGGAGCGGGCGCGCTGGGTCGAGCTCCTTGTGGCTCGCACGGAAAGTGTCGGCGACCTGCTCCTTCACCAGATGGACGGCGGGCGCGATGATGTGACTCGGCGGCTCGTGCCGGAGCTGGATGATGTACTCGCCGAGATCGGTCTCCACCGGCACGATGCCGCTCGCTTCCAGGAAATCGTTGAGCGCGATCTCCTCGGCGATCATCGACTTACCCTTGGTGACGGTCTTGGCGCCGAGGCGCTGGCAGATGCCCAGCACCGTGTCGCGCGCCTCCGCGGGCGTCCGGCACCAGTGCACCTGTCCGCCCCGGGCGGTCACCTTCGCTTCGAAGGCCTCGAGATAGAAGTCGAGGTTCTCCAGCGTGTGGTTCTTGATCGCCTTACCGGCCTCCCGGAGCGCTTCGAACTCGGGCAGTTTGGCGATCGCCTCGGCGCGCCGCACCTGGAAGCCGCTCTTCATGATGGTGAGCGCCTTCTGCAGCGTGGCGTCGACCAGTGCCTCGTGGGCGTTCGCCTTGAAGGAGTGGCTGGTGGCGCGCATCAACGCTTCGCTTCCGCGGGCGCGCCGATCGGCGGCAGCTCGGCCGCCATATCGGCCAGCACCTCCGCCACGTGGCGCACCCGCACGGCGCTGCCCTGGCGCTGCAGCTTGCCGGCCATGTTGAGGAGGCAGCCCAGGTCGCCCGCGAGCAGCGTGTCCACGCCGGTGGCGGCAATGTCCGCCGTCTTCTCCGCCAACATCTTGTCGGAGATCTCCGGATACTTGATGCAGAACGTGCCGCCGAAGCCACAGCAGATCTCGGCGCCCGGCAGCTCCTCGATGTCGAGGCCGGTGACGCTCGCGAGCAGTCGACGCGGCTGCTGCTTGACGCCGAGCTCGCGCAGCCCCGCGCAGGAATCGTGATAAGTCGAGCGGCTGTCATAGCGGGCGTCCACGCGCTCCATGCCGCGGACGTCCACGAGGAACGAGACCAGCTCGTACGTGCGCTTCGCGAGATGTTGCGCGCGCTGGAACTGCGCGGGATCGTCGGCGAACATCTCGGGATAGTGCGCGCGGACCTGGCCTGCGCAGGAGCCAGACGGCGCCACTACGTAGTCGAAGCCCTCGAAGGCATCCATCACCTGACGCGCCAGGGCCTGGGCGTCGGCTTTGTCGCCGGAGTTGTAGGCGGGTTGGCCGCAGCAGGTCTGGAGCCGCGGCACCTCGACCGTGCAGCCCGTGGCCTCCAGGAGCTTCACGGCGGCGAAGCCGATGCTCGGGCGGAACAGATCCACCAGGCACGTCACAAGCAGGCCGACGCGGATGGGATCGGACATCGAGGCTTTGCCCTCAGCTCAACGGAAAAAGCTTGCGAGAATGAGCCTCGAAGGGAGCGCTGGCAACCCGCGAGGCCATGTAACTTCGATTGCATCGAATTCTAGCGATTGCCTGTGAGCGGCGCCACAAAGCCGGCGTAAGCTTCATGGTATCGAGGACTTCGGCGCGTGCCACCAGAAGGGAGGCTTCCGATGACCACCGTCTACTTCGCCACCAATCGCAAATCCGATCCGAACGAGACCGGCGGCTTTGGCGCCGATATCGTCGCCAACGATTCCGCCGCCATCACCTACGCGGTCGCGCAGGTCGCGGGGATCAACCTGGCCGACGAAAAGAGCGGGCAGATCACCGACATTTCCGACAAGACGCCGGGAACTTTCTCGGATGCCGCCAACAACGCAGTCCTCGGCGCCGGCAAGAACCTGCTGATCTTCATCCACGGGTTCGACAACAGTTTCGAGGATGCGATCCGACGGGCGGCGTTCAATCGCGAGTGGTTCGCGGCCTCGGGCGTTGCGGCGGCGGACACGACCGTGATCGCGTTCACCTGGCCCTCGGCCGGCAAGCTCATCGCGGCACCGCCGCACTTTCCGCCGGACGCCTATCGCGCCGACCAGGCGCAGGCGGGCAGGTCCGGATTCCACATCGCGTTCTTCCTGAACGTGATCGACCAGCTGCGGGCCGACTACCGGGCGCGGAACCCTAACGGCCGCATCTTCCTGCTCGCGCACAGCATGGGAAACTACGCGCTGCAATCGGGCGTGCAGTCGTGGTTTGCCCAGCGAGGCTCGCAGGATCTGATGTTCGACGAGGTGTTCCTGCCCGGCGCCGACGAGCGCTACGACAGCTTCCTGCAGCCGAATGGCGCAAGGCTCAGCGATTTGCCGGAGCTCGTGAGCCGCATCTCGATCTACTATAGCCGCCGCGATGTCGCGATGTACTTGAGTCAGGCGATCAACCTCACTTTCCGCCTGGGCTTCGATGGCCCCGACGAGAAGACCGACCAGGCGCACTACCCGACCGCGATGTTCCGCATCCTCGACTGCACAGAGGTCAAGGACTTCGATGCGCTGAACCCGCCCGATGCCACGCACCAGTACTACCGCCGGTCCAAGATCGTGCGCGCGGATATCGCGGCCTGCATGGCGGGCGATCCAGCGAAAGCCGGTGGATTGATCCAGCTTCCCTAGTTCCCGGCGCGGCTCGCCTCGTCCATCGCGCGACTTCCCGCCGCGGACCGCACGCTTTGAGCCTGGGCGGCGAGCCCTTATGCTGAGCTCAAAGAACCGGGCACCCCCAGTGGGTAGGCTCGGCGCGCGAGTCCCGCGGGGAGGGGAAAATGGCCGAAGCCGCCGTCGTCGCCAGGCGTAAGCCCTGGTACGCCGTTCTCTACATTCAGGTGCTGATCGCAATCGCCGTTGGCATCGTGCTTGGCCATTTCTGGCCTGATCTCGCGACTAAGATGAAGCCGCTCGGCGACGGCTTCATAGCGCTCATCCGCATGATGATCGCGCCGGTCATCTTTTGCACGGTGGTGCACGGCATCGCCTCCATGCGCGACATGACGAAGGTCGGCCGCGTCGGCCTCAAGACTCTGGTCTACTTCGAGGTGGTCTCGACCGTGGCGCTGGTGATCGGCCTCCTGGTCGGAGAACTCGTGCATCCCGGCACCGGGTTCAGCGGCGGCGCAGCGAACGCCAATGCCGTCGCGGGCTTCGTCGGCAAGGCCAAGGAGGAGAGTGTCGTCGCGCATCTGCTAGCGATCATCCCCAACACCTTCGTCGACGCCTTCGCCAAGGGCGACCTTCTTCAAGTCCTGCTGATCGCGATCCTGTCGGGTTTCGCGCTCGCCCACATGGGAAGCGCCGGCGAGCGCATCGCCGCCGGCGTCGACCTCGTCGCCAAGATGCTGTTCCGCATCATCGCCATGATCGTGCGCGTCGCGCCGATCGGCGCCTTCGGCGCCATGGCCTTCACCATCGGCTCCTTCGGCATTGGCACGCTCTGGAATCTGATCGCGCTGATCCTGACGTTCTACGGAACGTCGATCCTGTTCGTTCTTCTGGTGCTCGGCGCGATCGCGCGCTTCGCTGGCTTCTCGATCCTGCGCTTTGTCGCCTACATCAAGGACGAGTTGCTGATCGTGCTGGGCACCAGCTCCTCCGAGACCGTGCTGCCGCACATGATTCAGAAG
>DATFRA010000435.1:0-4574 GCA_035263705.1 Allostellaceae bacterium | reverse complement strand
TCCTGCTGGTCGACACGATCTCCTCGCTCGCCTCGATCGACTATCGGCACGACGATTGGGGCGTCGACGTGACGGTGGCGGGCTCGCAGAAGGGCCTGATGCTGCCGCCCGGTTTGAGCTTCAACGCGATCTCGAAGAAGGCGCTCGCCGCACACAAGGTGGCGACGTTACCGCGCTCCTACTGGGACTGGGACCCGCTGATCGCCGCGAATGAGACCGGCGCTTTCCCCTATACGCCCGCGACCAATCTCCTCTACGGCCTCCACGAGGCAATCAGGATGCTGGAGGAGGAAGGGCTCGAGACAGTGTTCGCGCGCCACGACCGGCACGCCGAGGCGACGCGGCGCGCCGTCAAGCACTGGGGCCTCGAGGTGCTGGCGGCCAACCCGCGGGAATATTCGAGCTCGCTGACGGCGGTGCTGATGCCCAAGGGGCACGACGCCGACGAGCTTCGCCGCGTGATCCTCGAGCGTTTCGACATGTCGCTCGGCGCGGGGCTCAGCAAGCTCAAGGGCACGGTGTTCCGCATCGGTCACCTCGGCGATTTCAACGACCTTATGCTGATGGGGACGCTCGCGGGCGTGGAAATGGGCTTTGCCGTCGCGGGCGTGCCGCACAACCGAGGCGGCGCCCAGGCCGCGATGGATTACCTCGCGGGGAACGCCAAGAGCTGAGCGTCAGCCGATCTCGCTCAGGTACCACTCGACGAAGCGGCGCTCCTGGCTCTCCATGCTGGAAAGCGGGCCCGGCTCATAGAAGCGCGAGTTCACGCCGCGCTGATTGTCCTCGATGATCCGCTTGTCGGCGTCGCTGGTGACCTTCCAGAGCCAGGTGAGCCTGTCGCGATCGTAATCGACGCCCTCGCGGGCGTCGCCGCGCACCAGCCAGATCACCTCCAACTCCGAGCGTTGCACCGTCCGCGGGATGAACCGATAGACGATGCCGTGATCGGGATAGGCCAGGAAGAAGCTGGTGGGTCCCACATGGATGAAGGTCGAACCGCCGTCATAGCCCTTGAAGGCGCCCATGAGCGGCGCCACGGGCTTGCCGTCGGCGCTGCCGGTGACGGCGCCGCGCAGCATGGCATAGCGCACGCAATAGGTGGCTTCCTCGCCCTGATCGGCGGCAAGCGCCCAATGGTCCCGGTTCGGGATCTCGAGGCCGAGCGCGGCGGCGCGCCGGTCCATCTCGGCGTTGAGCTCGGCGATCTTGGCGCGCGGCTGCTCGTTGGCGTGGAGACGGGCGTATTCCGGATGCGAAGGCGCGCAGTGATAGCACTCGACGTAGTTCTCGACCGCGAGCTTCCAGTTGGCTTCGATCCGATAGGTCTCGCGGTGCGCCACCTTGGCATCGGCCCAGCCGTAAGGACCGTAGCCCTGCCGCAGCACGTCCCCTACCTTCGAAAGCCCGAGCGGTTTCTCCGCGAAGGTCACGAAGATCAAGCCCTCGATCGCCTTGAGCGGGATCTGCTTGAGGCCGTGCTGCCTCTTGTCAAAGGGCTCCACCATGTGGCGTGCGGCACGGAGCTTGCCGTCGATGCCGTAGGTCCAGGCATGGTAGGGGCAGATCAGGACGCGCGTATTGCCGGACTGCTCGCGGCAGACGCGCGAGCCGCGATGCCGGCACACATTGACGAGGGCCCGGAGCTCGCCGTCCTCGCCGCGCACGACGATCGCGGACTCGTTGGCGACCTCGACCAGGAAGAAGTCGCCGACATTGGGCACGCTGCTGACATGGCCCGCGCACAACCAGTGCCGCAGCACCACGCGATCGAGATCGCGCTGGAAGATCTCGGGATCGCTGTAGAAGACTTGCGCCAGCGGATGTCCCGCCGCCTGCTCCCGGATGAGCTCGGTGATGCCGCCATTCATGCCCGATGCCGTCATGGTTCCGTCTCCCAGGTGCGGCCCGCAATTTCTCGCAAGGCCGGACCGAAATCGAGCGGCATTCTAGCGCACGCCGACACTCAGCGCCGTCGCGCGCGCGAGCAGCCGTCGGGCGCTGAGGTAGGTCGGTATCTCGACGGTAAGACCGTCGACATTGACGCGATCGAGTCCCTTGGCGCGGGCGGCTTCGAAGGCCTTGACCACGCTCGCGGCGCGGCGGACCTCCGCGCGCGACGGCGTCATGACGGCGTTGATGGCGGCGACATGGCTGGGATGGACCGCGCTCTTGGCAACGTAGCCCATGGCGCGCGCCGCACGGGCGTCCGCCCTGCAGCCCGCGGCGTCGGCGAAGGTATAGGGGCAATCAACCGAGAGAACGCCGGCCGCGACGCATTCCACGTGGAGGCGTTGGCGGGCATAAGCGAGTTCATGAGCCGCGCGGGTGCGCGGCGCGCCGAGGTCGGCCGCCATGTCCTCGGTTGAGCCGAGCACGGCCGTCACCCGCGGGCTAGCGGTTGCGATCGCGAAGGCCTGGATCAGGCCGCGCGCGGATTCGATGTTGGGCACGATCTCGGTGGTGCCCGAGGGGATGCCATTGGCGTATTCGGCTGCCAGTACCGCCTCGGCCAGCGCCACGACCTGATGCCGCTCCGCCACCTTGGACATCAGCACGATGTCGGGCCGGCCGCGCATTATCGCGGCGAGGTCGACCCGACCCTCGGTCTCCAACGGATTGATCCGGACTGCCGCGAGTATGCCCGCCTTGCGCCAAGCGGTGTAGATCTCGCCCGCCATCGCGCGCGCCTCGGGGCGGCGCTCCGGCGGCGTGAAATCCTCGAGCTCCTGGATCAGCACGTCGGCCCCGGTCTTGGCGGCGGCCATCAGTTGCGCCCGCTCGGCGCCCGGCAGGAACAGCCAGCAACGCCGGAGCGCCGGCGGACGACGGCCTGGATGCGGCGGCGAGATCATGCGGTATCCTGGCGGCTCGGCGCGAGGCGAGCAACGCCCGCAATTCGCGGCACACCGGGGAGGCTCCATGACGGCGGCGGCAATGGTCGAGCTCGGCATGCGGTTGGCGGCAGCTTGGGCGGGCGGCGGCCCGGTCGGCACACTGCCACCCGAGCTGGTGCCCAAGAGCGCCGATGAGGCCTATGCCGCCCAGACCGCGCTTGTGGCGCTGCTGATGCCGAGACTGGGCCCGATCGTCGGCTGGAAGGTGGGCGCGCCGAGCCCGACGGCGGAGCCGGCGGCCTCGCCGTTGCTCGCCGACCTCGTCCAGCCCTCACCGGCGCGGTTCGGCGGCCCGCGGCTTCGTTTGCGTGGCATCGAGGCGGAGGTGGCATTTCGCTTCGGCAAACCGATGCCGGCGCGCGACGAGCCCTACGGCGAGGAGGAGGTGAGCGACGCCATCCACTCGATCCATCCTGCGATCGAGCTGGTGGAGACGCGCTTCGAAGCCTGGGAGGGGCCGCCGGGACTCGCGAAGCTCGCGGATATCGGAAGCAACGGCGGCTTCTGCTTCGGGCCGGGATCGACCGACTGGCGCTCGCGCGACCTCGCGAGGCCGACGGTGACGCTCGAGATCGACGGCAATCGGATCGCCGAGCGGATCGGTGGCAACACTGCGGGCCATCCGATGCGGACGCTGATCTGGCTCGCCAACCACACGAGCCGGCTGGCGCTTGGCATCAAGGCCGGTGATATCGTGACCACCGGCAGCCACACGGGACTCGTTTTTGCTGGACAGGGTTCCCGCGTGGTAGCCCGAGTCGCGGAGTTGGGCGAGGCAAACCTCATTCTATCAGAGGTTTAAGAGCCTAAATTACCGAATCTGTTCAAGGGACTCGCAAAACCACTAGTTTGCTAACCAATTCTTAATTATACGCTATTAGTGAGAAAGTGCCGGATTGCGGCAAAAGGTCCGGCGGCGGTCCCAGGGGAACGGGTCCCCCTCGTGCGTGGGTCCGATCTCCACGCTGCGGCAGAGCAGCGGGGGCTCCGGTGGCGCGATGCTGGCGGATGATGCTCGTCCGCCGGCCGAATCGGGCCAACGACAAGGGCGCATGGGTGGCGCGCGAGGTCCGCGTCGGGCATCGATGAGACCTCCGAGCCACGGGGAGCGGGTGGGCCAGCGTGAGACGCCAGATCGTCACGATCGTCGATGATCGCATCACCAATCTGAAGATTCTCGAGCGGCTCGCCCGGTCGCTCGCCGACGACATCGTGGTGCGGACTTTCGACAATCCGCTCTCGGCCCTCGACTCCGCCGCCAAGGACGAGCCGGACCTCGTCATCACCGATTTCAAGATGCCGGAGCTCGACGGCGCCGAGTTCATCCGCCGCTTCCGCGTGATCGAGGCCTGTGTCGACGTGCCCGTGATGGTGATCACGGCCTACGAGGACAAGGACCTGCGCTATCGCGCGCTCGAGGCGGGCGCCACCGACTACCTGCTGAGCCCGGTCGACCACCACGAGTTCCGCGTGCGCTCGCGCAATCTGCTGACGCTACGCCGGCAGCAGCTTCTGCTGAAGCTGCGCGCGGTGTCGCTCGAGGAGCGCATGGTCGAGGAAGAGCGTCGGCATCAGGACGAGCTCCGGCACAGCCATGAATTGCTGCTCCGCGTGATCGACGCGGTGCCGATGCGGGTGAGCGCCACGGACGCGGGCGGCCGCTACGTTTTCGCCAAC
>DATFRA010000434.1:0-24532 GCA_035263705.1 Allostellaceae bacterium | reverse complement strand
TGGGGCGGCTAGATCGCGTCCAGCTGCCAGGCGAGGTCGTTGTGGATGTTCCAGAGATAGCCGTGATTGGCCGTGCCAACGACGGCGTACTCATGCCCGTGATGTCGCCACCAGAGCAGGTTTATCTCGCCGCGCTGTTCGGGCGTCGGCGCCTTGTCGGCCAGCGACGTGTTCGCCACCACCACCGTCACCGGGCCAAGCGCCTTGTTGTCGGTCGTGTAGAAGAGTTGCGTCGCCGGGCGACCCTCGATGAAAAGCACCCGGCCGCCCTGATAGGTGAGGCCCCACGGCTTCAGGTCCGGCAGGTGGAAATCCTGCGGCAGTGCCAGCTTGCCGTTGCCGGCGTGCTGGGGATCGGCGGGAATGTCGACCAGCGCAACGTCGTTCGAGCCCGCATTCACGAGCATCTTGTGATAGCCCGCGACGTTGTCGAGCCAGTTGGAGTTGACCGCCACCGCCTGATCCGAAGGCGGAACCGTGCCCCCGATCGGCGGCTGGGTCGCCACGAGGTACCCGAAGCCACCGCCGACGATCAGGCATGCGACCGACGCGGCGACCGGGAGCGCCGCCCAGCGTCGCCAGCTCGCAACCGGCTGGGCGACTGCGCGCCGGCGCGGCTCCGGAAACCTCAGAACCTTGTCGCCGCCGAGCTCGCCCCGAGCCGCCGCGAGCAGGCGCTCGGGCACGGGCTCGTGAAGCACGTCATCGAACGCCGCGCGCAACGCGGCCGCCGTCTCCGCCAAGGCCTGCGCCTCGCGGGCCAGCACGGGATCGCTCGCGATCGCTGTGGCTACTTCGTTCGCCTTATCCGCGTCGAGCTCGCCATCGAGATAGGCGATCAGGACCTCATCGCTTGGCTTCTGCATCGTTCTTGCTCCCGCGACCGCCGCCGAGCTTGGCTTGAAGCGCCACCCGCGCCCGTGCCAAGCGGCTCATAATGGTGCCCACAGGCACTTCCGCGACTGCAGCCGCTTCCTTGTAACTCAATCCATCCACCGTCACGAGGAGCAGCGCCGCCCGTTGCTCGGATGGCAGCTCCTTGAGCGCCCGCCGCACCTCGGCAAGCGCCAGCCTCGCTTCGACCCGGCGCATCGGCTCGTCACTGCCGATGCGCTCCGCCTCGGTCTCCGGCTCCTCCTTGCGGACGTCCCGCGCTCGGATCTGGTCGATCCAGATCGTCTGCACGATGCGGAACATCCAGCTGTCGAAGCGGGTGCCTTCCTGGAACTGGTGCTCGCGGGTCAATGCCCGCTCGCAGGCCGCCTGGACCAGGTCGTCCGCCTCGACCGCGGAGCCGGTTAGACCGCGGGCGAAACGCCGGAGTCGGGGCAGGACCGCCACGAGCTGGTCGCTGAAGCGAGCGCTCACTGGGCGGAACCCCGACGCCGCCGGGTCGCTCGAACCGGCTTGACGGACTGACAACGGGTCCTGATTGGCTTTATTCCCTTGGGGCAAGCGGCCTCGACCTCTGAGACATCCGGAAAATACTCTCCCAAGACATTGAAGATGCTTGGAAAAATCCCGCGACCTGCGCGCGTCGACGGGATTGCGTGCATTCTATGCAAGGGGTGGGCTCGATGAAAGAGGTAGGCGCGGCGCGGGCAGTTGCAAAGGCGAGCGAAGGCGCCGGGTGGGCGCGCGTCGCCCTGCCGCGCGCGAAAGCTTTTCCGCCGCTCACCCGAGACGCCACCCTGGACCAGCCACGTCGCCGGTATGAATCTGGGCGAGGGCGCAGTCGCATGCGTCGGCAACCTGACGAAATGAGCCGCGATCTTTGTCGCTGGCCGCCCCCGAAGGCTTCACAAATCGCTCGTCGCGCGGCATTGTCCTTGCCGCCCGGGCCCTGGCATCCCGTCAATTCCGGCTCAGCGGCCTCCGACGACACTGCAGAGACGCCGAATGAAGATCAGCATCCCAAAGGAGCGCCGACCGTACGAGCGGCGTGTCGCGGCGACGCCCGATGTCGTGAAGCGGCTCATGGCACAAGGTTTCGAGGTGGTCGTCGAGACCGGCGCCGGCGAAGGCGCTGCGTTTCCAGACGATGCCTTTCGGTCCGTCGGGGCCACCGTCGCGCCGGATGCAGCCGCAGCGCTGGGTGACGGCGACATCGTGCTCAAGGTCCAGCGGCCCTTGCGCGCAGGCGAGGGCGCGCTCGACGAAGTCGCGGCGATCCGGCGCGGCGCGGTGCTGATCGGCCTTTTGCAGCCGCTGCAGCATCCCGAGGACGCCAAGGCTTATGCCGAAGCCGGCATCGTCGCCTTCGCCATGGAGCTGGTGCCGCGCATCACGCGCGCGCAGTCCATGGACGTGCTCTCCTCGCAATCGAATCTCGCGGGCTACAAGGCCGTGCTCGACGCGACGGCCGAGTTCGGCCGCGCCTTCCCCATGATGATGACAGCGGCGGGCACCATCCCGCCGGCGCGCGTTCTGGTGATGGGCGCGGGTGTCGCGGGCCTGCAGGCGATCGCGACCGCGCGGCGGCTCGGCGCCATCGTGTCGGCGACCGATGTGCGATTCGCCGCGAAGGAGCAGGTGGAGAGCCTCGGCGCCAGCTTCCTCGCCGTTGACCTCGAGGCGATGAAAGCGATGGAGACCGCGGGCGGCTACGCGAAAGAGATGGGTGCGGACTTCGCCCGCCGGCAGCGCGAGCACGTGACCGAGGCGCTCAAGAAGACCGACATCGTGATCTGCACCGCGCTGGTGCCGGGCCGCAAGGCGCCGGTGTTGATCACGGCGGCGATGGTCGGCGTGATGAAGCCGGGCTCGGTGATCGTGGACCTCGCGGTGGAGCAGGGCGGGAATTGCGAGGGCAGCCGCCTCGGCGAAGTTGTCGTGAGCGCGAACGGCGTCCACATCGTGGGCCACGCCAACATGCCGTCGCGGTTGGCGGTCGACGCGAGCCAGCTCTACGGCAAGAATCTCCTGAGCTTCCTCGCCGTCCTGATCGACAAGGACAAGTCTCTGAAAATCGACACCGCCGACGAGATCGTGAAGGCGACCTTGCTCACGATGGACGGTGCCGTCGTGCATCCCGAACTCGCGGGCTCGGCGTCCGCCGCGGCAGGAGCCTGACCCATGGATACTTCCCCTGTCGCCGGCCACGCCCAGGATCTCGCGGGCCAGGCGCATGACCTCGCCAATCAGCTCGACGGGCTCGCTCAGCAGGTGGGCGCGCTCTCCGCCCAGGCCGCGCAAGCCGGCGGGCACGGCGACGTCTTCGTATTCTTCCTGACGGTATTCGTGCTCGCGGTATTCGTGGGCTACTACGTGGTCTGGCGTGTGACGCCGGCGCTGCATTCCCCGCTGATGAGCGTCACCAACGCGATCTCGAGCGTGATCGTGGTGGGCGCGCTGATCGCGTCGGCGGGCCGGAGCTTCTCCGAGGGCATCGGGCTAGTCGCCGTCGCGCTTGCCTCCGTCAATATCTTCGGCGGCTTCATCGTGACCCAGCGCATGCTGCAGATGTTCAAGAAGAAGATGAAGTAGCGGAGCCGCGATATGACCGAGAACCTCGCGGCCCTGCTCTATCTCATCGCCTCCGTCTGCTTCATCATGGCGCTCAAGGGCCTGTCGTCGCCCGAGACGGCGCGGCACGGCAATATCTACGGCATCGCCGGCATGGTGATCGCGATCGGCACCACCTTGGCCCTGCCGATCATGAGCGGCTACGTCGGCATCGCCATCGCGATCATCATCGGCGGTGCCGCCGGCACCTTCATCGCACTCCGGATCCACATGACGGCTCTGCCGCAGCTGGTCGCGGCGTTCCACAGCCTGGTGGGTTTGGCCGCCGTCTGCGTCGCCGCCGCCGCCTTCTATGCGCCCGACGCCTACGGCATCGGCACGGTGGGCGCGATCCATCGGGAGAGTCTGGTCGAGATGAGCCTCGGCACGGCGATCGGCGCCATCACCTTCACGGGCTCGGTGATCGCTTTCGCGAAGCTGCAGGCCCTGATCTCCGGCGCGCCGATGATGTTCCCGGGGCAGCATCCGCTCAATGCCGTGCTGGGCCTCGTGCTTGTGGTGCTGATCGTCTATTTCGTAATGGATCAGCCGGCGCTGGTGTTCTGGCTGATCGTGCTGTTGTCGCTGGCGCTCGGATTCCTGCTGATCCTGCCGATCGGCGGCGCAGACATGCCGGTCGTGATCTCGATGCTCAATTCCTACTCGGGCTGGGCCGCCTGCGGCATCGGGTTCACGCTCGGCAACAGCCTCCTGATCGTAACCGGCGCGCTGGTGGGCTCCTCGGGCGCGATCCTCAGCTACATCATGTGCAAGGGGATGAACCGATCGATCTTCAACGTGGTCCTCGGCGGCTTCGGCACCGAGGGTGGCACGGTGGCGGCGGGCGCGGGCCAGGGCGACAAGACCGTGAAAGCGGGAAGCGCGGACGACGCCGCCTTCATCCTGAAGAACGCGAGCTCGGTGATCATCGTGCCCGGCTACGGCATGGCGGTGGCGCAGGCGCAGCATGCCCTCCGCGAGATGGCGGATCTCCTGAAGAAGGAGGGCGTCACCGTCCGCTACGCGATCCATCCGGTGGCCGGCCGCATGCCCGGCCACATGAACGTGCTGCTCGCCGAAGCGAACGTCCCCTACGACGAGGTGCTCGAGCTCGAGGAGATCAACCGCGACTTCGCCACCACCGACGTCGCCTTCGTGATCGGCGCCAACGACGTGACCAATCCCGCCGCCAAGACCGACCCGAAATCCCCGATCTACGGCATGCCGATCCTCGACGTGGAGAAGGCGAAGACCGTGCTGTTCGTTAAGCGCTCGATGGCGTCCGGCTATGCCGGCGTCGAGAACGAGCTGTTCTACCGCCCGAACACAATGATGCTGTTCGGCGACGCCAAGAAGATGTGCGAGGAGATCGTCAAGGCGATGGGTGCCTGACGCTCGGGGAGGTTTCGCTTACTCGATGGTTTGATCGTACTTGGCCCGATTGATGGGCCAAGCCGCGGCTAGTAGCCCTCGCGCTCCATCCGCTTGCGCAGGAGCTTGCGGTGCCGGCGGACGGCTTCGGCCTTCTCGCGCGCCCGGCGCTCGGACGGCTTCTCGTAGTTACGGCGGATCTTCATCTCGCGGAAGACGCCTTCGCGCTGCAACTTTTTCTTCAACGCTCTGAGCGCCTGGTCGACGTTATTGTCGCGTACGAGGATTTGCACGAGCCGCACTCTCCTTCGATCTGTGGCCGCCGCCGTTATAACGCAAAGCGGGCCGCACATGCGCTGCGGCCCACCCAAAACCGGGGAAACTTATAGCACAGACCCCGCAAAAAGAGAAGCCGGCGACCCCACCGGCTTTACCCGCGCCGCGGCTGCCGACATAGTAGCGACCATGGCCATCCTGAAGATCGCCCGCATGGGCCACCCGGTGCTGCGCCGGGTCGCCGCGCCCGTCGCCGATCCAACGGCGCCCCGGATCAAGGTGCTGGTCGCCGATATGGTCGAGACGCTCGACGACATCGGCGGTGCCGGGCTCGCGGCGCCGCAGGTGCATGTCTCCGAGCGGGTGGTCGTCTTCAAGGTGCCGGCGGAGCGCACGACGGGCCGGCCGCTCGATACGCCGATGGAGCTGGTGACGATCATCAATCCCGTGATCGAGGCCGTCGGCAATGACCGGGAGATCGGCTGGGAAGGCTGTCTCTCGGTGCCGGGCTTGCGTGGCGCGGTGCCGCGCTTCGCGCGGATCCGCTATCGCGGGGTGACGCCGGAGGGCGCCGCCATCGACCGCGAGGTCGAGGGCTTCCACGCCCGCGTGGTCCAGCATGAATGCGACCATCTCGACGGCGTGCTCTATCTCCAGCGCATGACCGACCACCGGCTGCTCGCCTTCGTCGAGGAATGGCAGCGGTACCCGATCGATCTAGCGGCGGCGGTCACGGAGGCAGCGGAGTAAAGGTCATGGATCCCCGCCAGGCCAAGGACGCGCTCCTTGCGGCAATCCTGCCGGACGTGCCGTTCGACGGCTGGACCAAGGCAGCTCTCGCGCGGGCCGCCGAGCGCGTCGGCCTCGAGAGCGGCGAGCTGCGCAGCCTCTGCCCGGCCGGACCGCGCGATATCGTCGCCTGGTTCAGCCATTGGGCCGATCGCGAGACGCTGCGGGCCCTCGAGGCGCGCGATCTCTCCGCGTTGAAGGTCCGCGAGCGGATCACCGCGGGAGTCGAGGCACGGCTCGCGGTGTTGATGCCTCACCGAGAGGCCGTACGCCGGGCCCTTGCGCTGCTGACGGCGCCGCAGAACCTCGCGCTCGGTGCCAAGCTGCTCTATGACGCCGTCGATGCGCTCTGGTACGCCGCCGGCGACAGCTCCACCGATTTCAACTTCTACACCAAGCGCGCCCTGCTCGCGGGAGTCTACGGCGCCACCACCCTCTACTGGCTCGACGACCGCTCGCCGGAGAGCGTGGATACGCTGGCGTTCCTGGATCGCCGGTTGCGCGATGTCATGATGATCCCGAAGGCGGGCGAGCGCGTGCGCGCCTGGACCTCTCGGCTTCCCGATCCCTTCCTCTTCTTCCGCCTGGCGCGGCGGCGCTGACGCCGAGGGTGACCACCCCTGCGCCCTCCGGTTTGGGATTCCTCCAGCAGCAGGCGGTCGCCGCCTACCGCGGGGGCCGGCTCAAGGACGCGCTGCAATTCTGCCGTGAGATGCTGAAGCAGCTGCCCGACCGTCCGGATGTCCTGAGCTTCGCCGGCATGATCGCGCTCGAGATGGGCGATGCCGCGGAGGCGGCGGCGCTCTATGGGCGGGCCGTGCGGCGCCGCCCGGACTTCGTCGAGGCGCACTACAACCTCGGCAATGCCCTCATGAAACTCGGCCGGAGCGAGGCCGCGGTGGCGGCCTATCGCCGCGCGGCGGAGCTCAAGCCCGACCTCGTCGCCGCCCACAACAACCTTGGCAACGCCTTGCACGCGCTCGGCCGCAACGACGAGGCGGCGGAGGCCTATCGCCGCGTGCTTCGCCTGGCGCCGGATTCGCCGGAGGTGCAGCGCAACCTCGGGATCGCGCTCGAGCGCGCGGGAAAGCGCGGCGACGCGATCGACGCCTATCGCGCGGTGATCGCGCAACGGCCGGACTGGCTGCTGGCACACAGCAACCTCGCCAATGCGCTCCTGAGCGCGGGCGACGCGCGGGCGGCGGTCGCGGCCGCCGATCGCTGGCTCACGCTAGCGCCCGGCAATATCGAGGCCCTCTCGATCAAGACGCTGGCGCTCTACGAGGCCGGCGAGCGCGAGGCCGCGGCCTACCTGCTCGATTTCAGGTTGGTGCGCCGGCTCAAAATCGAGCCACCGCCCGGCTTTGCCAGCCTCAAGGCGTTCAACCGGGCACTGGTCGATATCACGCTCTTACACCCAACGCTTCACGTACCGGAGGCGGCGGACCCGCACTACCACCATCCCGCGCTCGCCATCACAAAGACCTTCTTCGGGCCGAGCGAGGGTCCGGTCGCCGCCTTCGAGGCGATCGTGCGGCGCGCCGTCGCGGATTACATTGCCGCGATCCCGCCGAATTCGCGGCATCCCTTCCTGGTGCATCCGCCCAAGACATGGGAGTTCGCGTCCTGGGCCGCCGTGCTGCACTTCCAGGGCAACCTGACGCCGCATATCCACCTGGACGGTTACCTCAGCGGCGTCTACTACCCGCAGCTACCAGACCTCATGGGCACGGCCGAGCACGGGCAAGCCGGCTTCTTCGAGCTGGGCCCGCCGCCCGAGCAATTCCCGCTCACGGCAGCCGTCGACTCGATGCCGATCCGGCCGGAGGAGGGGCTGATGATCCTGTTCCCCTCCTACTTCTATCACCGCACCATCCCCTTCGAGTCCACCCAGCGGCGCATCTCTATCGCCTTCGACGCGTGTCCGCGGAGCTCGCTCCTCCGGGAGGAATGAATCCATGGCCTATGACGAAGAGACGGCTCAGCGCGTGCGAAAAGTCCTCTCGGGACGGCGCGACGTCGTCGAGAGGAAGATGATGGGCGGGGTCTGCTTCATGGTGCAGGGCGGCATGTGCTGCACCGTGAGCGGCCGAGGCGGGATGTTGATCCGCATCCGCCCGGAGACGCAGGCCGAGACGCTCCGCGAGCCCCACGTGCAGCCGATGGAAATGGGCGCGAGGGTGATGACCGGCTTCGTCCGCCTGGCGCCCGAAGGCTATCGCACCGACGCGGCGCTCGGGAAATGGGTCCGGCGCGGCCTCGATGCCGCGGCCGCCCGCCCGGCAAAGCCATCGCGCCCAAGGCCGCGGCGCGCGAAACGGCGGAAGAGTCCGGCCCGAAGCAAGCGGCGAGCCAAGAAGCGCTGAGCCGGCGACAGCTCCGTCAGCGTGCGGCGCCCGGGCGCGCGCTCTCGAGCCGCCTCCGGACGGCACGAGCGCGGGGCTTCGCACGGCTCGCGGCCGCGAGCTTCTCGCCCCAGCGCCCGAGGGCGCGGTGGACGTCGCCGAAGCCCCGGCCGAGCTCGGTGAGGGCATAGGTGACCCTGACCGGCGGTCCTGGCGCGACCGTGCGCTCGACCAGGCCGCGCGCCTCCAGCTCCTTGAGGCGGGCGGAAAGCATGCGGTCGCCCATGGCGTCGAGCCGTTCGCGGAGCTCGCTGAAGCGCAGCGGACCCGCCTCTTCGAGGAGGGCCATGACGAGCCCGTTCCAGGGCCGCGCGAGCACGTCCATCGCGGCCTGGAAGAGCGGGCAGAGCTGGGGGCAGTAGCGTTGCTTCACGGCGGATTCGGCCTATTTCACGGAACGAGTATGGAGAGTCGCGATGGCGAAGGAAAGCGGCGCCGCTTGTCTTAATTCTGAAAAGGTTGTAGCTATACTTTAAGAAGTCAAGCCGAGGCTCGCGCCCTGCTGCCCGAACCGACGCCTCCTGCGACCCCTATTTTCTCTAGCAACGGAGTCCCTCTATGAAGCTCTACTATTTTCCCGGCGCCTGCTCGCTCTCGCCGCATATCGCGCTGCGCGAGAGCGGTCTCTCCTTCGAGCTCGACCGGATCGATCCCAAGACCAAGAAGACCGCGTCCGGCGCGGATTTCCTCAAGGTCAATCCCAAGGGCTACGTGCCCGTGCTGCAGCTCGACAATGGCGAAACCCTGACCGAAGCGGCGGTGATCGTGCAATACATTGCCGACAAGAAGCCGGAGGCGAAGCTGCTGCCGCCTGCCGGAAGCGCCGACCGCTATCGCGCGCAAGAGTGGCTCAACTACGTCGCGACCGAGATCCACAAGGGTGTCGGCGCCCTCTTCAATCCGAAGCTCACCGACCCCTGGAAGGAGGTGCTGCGCGAGGGGATCTCGCCGAAGTTCGACTACCTCACCAAGCGGCTCGAGGGTAAATCCTACGTCTTCGGCGATGGCTTCAGTGTGATCGACGGCTATCTCTTCACCGTGCTGGGCTGGCCGCAATACGTCGGTATCGACCTCGCGAAATGGCCGGTGCTCAAGTCCTACGTCAACAAGATCGCGCAGCGGCCAGCGGTGCAGGTCGCGCTCAAGGCCGAGGGCTTGGTGAAATAGCTTCTCAGCGGCGGGGGGTGAGGCGCGTGACGTGGCCCATCTTGCGGCCCGGCAGCGCCTTCTCCTTGCCGTAGAGATGCAGCTTGGCGCTGGGCTCGGCGAGAGCCTCGCGCCACTTCTCGACGCCCGCGCCGATCAAGTTCTTCATAATGGCGTCCGAATGCCGCTCGGGCGACCCCAGCGGCAGGTGGCAGATTGCACGCACCAGCTGCTCGAACTGGCTGGTGACGGCGCCATCGAGCGTCCAGTGTCCGGAGTTGTGCGGCCGCGGCGCCAGCTCGTTCACCAGGACTTGGTCGCTGGGCGTCACGAACATCTCGACTGCGATCAACCCGATCACGTCGAGCCGTTCGGCAATGTGGCGCGCAATTGCCTCGGCGCGCATGGTGACCTCCGGCGTGACGCGCGCCGGCACAATAGTGGTGTCGAGGATGTGGTTTGCGTGCTGGTTCTCGGCGGGCGCGTATGTCGCGAGGACGCCGGGGCCGCTCCGCGCCACGATGACGGAGATCTCACAGGTGAAATCGACGAACCCCTCGAGGATTCCGACCGGCGCGCCCATCTCTAGCCAGCACGCCTCGATGTCGCGTTCGCCGGCGATCTTGACTTGGCCCTTCCCGTCATAGCCGTAGCGCACTGATTTGAGCACCGAGGGTAACCCCAGGTCGCGCACAGAGCGTGCGAGCGAAGCCGCGCTCGTCACCTCTCGGTAGTCGGTGGTGGCCACGTCGATCGAGCGCAAAAAATCCTTCTCGCGAAGCCGATCCTGCGAGATGCGCAGCACATTGGGGCCGGGCCGCACCGGTTTCCGTTCCGCGAGGAACTCGGCGGTGTCTGCGGGCACGTTCTCGAACTCGAAGGTGATGACATCCACGGCGTCGGCGAAGCGGGCGAGCGACGCCCGGTCCTCGTAGGGCGCGGTGGTCGCGAAGGCGGTGACGTGCTTGGCCGGACCGCGGGGGTCCGGACAGTAGACGTGGCTCTTGTAGCCGAGTGTTGCAGCGGCGAGCGCTGTCATGCGTCCGAGCTGGCCTCCGCCGAGGATGCCGATCGTGGATCCCGGCGGGATCATCCCTTGGGTGCTGCCATGTCGCTCGGGCGCTCCGCCACTGACGCCGTCTGTTCGGCCCTGAACCGGTCGAGGGACGCCGCGATTTTTGAGTCGCTGTTCGCGAGAATCGCGGCGGCGAGCAGCGCCGCATTGATGGCGCCGGGCTTGCCGATGGCAAGTGTCCCGACCGGCACGCCGCCGGGCATCTGCACGATGGAGAGCAGGCTGTCCATTCCCTTCAAGGTCTGGGTCTCGATGGGCACGCCCAGCACCGGGAGCGGCGTCATCGACGCCGCCATGCCCGGCAAATGTGCCGCGCCACCGGCACCTGCGATGATCACTTTGAGGCCGCGACCGCGGGCCTCGCGAGCATATGAGAAGAGCCGCTCCGGCGTGCGATGGGCCGAAACGATCCGGATCTCGTGGGGAATCTGCAGGCGCTCCAGGGTCGCGGCCGCATGCCGGAGCGTGTCCCAGTCAGACTGGCTTCCCATGATGATGCCGACCGTCGGCCGTTCTCCCGCCATGCGTGCCAAATCTCAGTGGACCCTTACGGAGAGCGGCCATTATTGGGGATGCGGGTTCCCAGGGCAAGGATCAGGCCCTCTGCGCCACACGAGCGCGGCCACGACGTCTTTATCCTCAGGCCCGCTTCAGCTCGATCCTGGCAAGGAAGCTCCGCAGGCGTTCGTGCGTCTGCATCGCCGCTCCGAACACCTCATGGGGCGGGCCCTCGACGGCAATGCGGCCAGCGTCCATGAAGACGACGCGGGAGGAAACGTCGCGCGCGAAGGACATCTCGTGGGTGACCAGGATCATAGTCATGCCGTCGTTCGCGAGCTCCCGCACCACCGTCAGCACCTCGCCCACTAGCTCCGGATCGAGCGCCGAGGTGATCTCGTCCAGCAGAAGCACCTTGGGGCTCATCGCCACCGCGCGCGCTATTCCCACCCGCTGCTGCTGCCCACCCGAGAGCTCGATCGGCAGGCTGTCGAGTTTGTCGGCAAGGCCGACGCGCACCAGCCACTGCTCTGCTACCTCCCGCGCCTCCGTGCGCTTCATGCCGCGTACTTTGTGCAGGCCCAGCACCACGTTGTCGCGCGCGGTCAAATGCGGGAACAGGTTGAACAGCTGGAAGACCATGCCGATGTCGGCGCGGATGCGCGCCAGCTCGCGCTCGCGGCGCGGACGGCGGCGGCCGTTAGCATCCGCATAGCCGACCTCAACGCCGTCAACCTGAATCGAGCCGCCGTCGTAGGTCTCCAGCAGGTTCACACAACGCAGCAGCGTGGTTTTCCCGCTGCCGCTCGCGCCGATCACCGACACTACCTGGCCCTTCATGACGTCGAGGTCGACGCCCTTAAGCACCTGGTTGCTGCCGAATGATTTCGTGAGTCCGCGCACTCGCACGAGCGGCACGGTGCTATTCCCGGACATAGGCGAACCGCGCCTCCAGCCGCCGGCTGATCTGCGACAGCGTGTAGTTGATGACGAAATACATGAGCGCGCCCAGCACGTACATCGGCATCGGCTTGAAGGTGCGGCCGATCACTTGTTGGATCGAGAGCATGAGGTCGACGATGCCGACCAGCGCCAGTAGCGAGCTTCCCTTCACCGTATCGACCACGGTATTGATCCACGGCGGGAGGAAACGCCGGAGCGCCTGCGGCAGGATCACGTAGAGCATGCGCTGCGAAAAGGTAAGACCGATCGCCTTGCCGGCCTCGTTCTGGCCGGGATGGATGGACTGGATCGCGCCGCGCACGACCTCCGAGACATGTGCAGCCTCGAAGACTGCGAGCGCCGCGAGCGCCGAGGCGAAATTGCTGATCTGCCAACCCGTCAGCGGCAGCATGTAGAAGATCGAGAAGATCAGCACCAGGAGCGGCAGGCCGCGCACGAAGTCGCTCAAGAGCCGGATCGGCCACGCGATCCACCGGGGTCCATAGCTCAGGCCGATTCCGAGAACCACGCCCACGACCAGCGCCACCACCACCACGACGGCAGCGGCCTCAAGGGTGACCAGCAATCCCTGCCAGAGGAACGGCAGGCCCTTGAGCATGACGTCGATCATCGGCGGCGGATGGCGAAGCGGCGCTCGAGCAGGCGCAGCCCGAACAACAGGAGGTAGCCGGTCACGAGATACATCGGCGCCACCACCGTGTAGACCTCGACGATGCGGAACGTGTTCGTATAGATCCAGTTCGCGCCATAAGTGAGCTCCGGTACCGCCAGCACGGTCGCGAGCGACGTATCCTTGAACAAGGAGATGAACGCGTTGCCGAGCGACGGCAGCACGATCCGGAACATGGTGGGGAGCCGCACGTAGCAGACGAGCTGGACCGGGGTGAGCCCGATCGCCCGGCCCGCGTCGATGAGCCCTTTCGGAATGGCGTCGAGGCCAGCGCGAAACACCTCCACCAGATAGGCGCCGGCATAGACCGCGAGCGTCATCACGAAGCTGGTGGTTGCATCGTAGGCGAAGCCGCCGACGCTGGGGATGCCGTAGAACACCAGGTAGACCAGCAGCAGCAGCGGAACGTTGCGGATGAACTCGACATAGCCCGCGACCAGCATGCGCACCACGCGGTGCGCGCCGTGCGATAGAACCGCGAGGCCTAGCCCGATCACGATCCCGATCGCAATGCCGACCACCGCCAGCTCGAGGCTCAGCACCAAGCCCCAGCCGAGCTTGTCGAAGTATTTCCAGACCAGGTTGTAGTTGAGGTGGTATTGCAAGGACGGCGGACCTAGAGCGCGTGGCCGCTGGATGGACTTGGTGCGTCCTTCGACTCATGTCCCGTCGGGACATAGCTCAGGATGAGGCTCGTTCTTCCTGGCCTCATCGATTCACCTCATCCTGAGCCGCCCGCGCGATCGGGCGAGCCGAAGGACGCACAATGCTGGCGCAACCCGATCAGATCGGCGGGAAGCCGGGCTTCTGCACCGGCGGCTTTTCACCAAAGAACTCCTCGAAGGCGCCCGTGTAGATCTCAGGCTGATGCCCGTGCATGGCGACGTCGAAGCAGGTGTTGATCCAGTGCAGCCAGTCGGGGTCGCCCTGCCGCACCGCGGCGCTGTAGAGCTGCGCTTCATAGGCGTAGCCGGGATCGGCGTAGTCGCCGGGATTGCGCTTGGCGAGCCATTTGACGGTGGAGGCGTCCACCACGCCCACGTCGGCGCGGCCCGAGGTCACGGCCTGCATCACGTTCGCCTGGCTGTCGAGCTGCATCACCGTCGCGTCCGGCAGCGCGTTGTGCACGAGCGTGTCGGCGTCGACGTTCTGCAGCACCGAGGCCTTGATCGCCTTTGCGGCGGCTTTCAAATCGGCGTACGTCTTGTACTTCGACTTTGGCGAGGTGAGCAGCGCCGCACCCTCGACGTAATAGGGCCGCGAGAACGCCACAAGCTGCGCGCGCGCGGGGGACACCGTCATGAATTGGATCACTACATCGACCTTGCCGCTGGTGATATTCGGGATGCGCGCGTTCGCCTCTTGCCGGACGAATTCGATCTTCGTGACGTCATCGAACAGGCCCTTCGCCAGAATTTTGGCCATGGCGATGTCCATGCCCGTGAGCTGGCCCTTGTCGTCCTCGAAATGCCAGGGCGGGTTGGTCGAGCCGGTGCCGACGATCAGCTTGCCGCGATCGAGCACCGTGCGCAGCAGGCTGGTCGGCGCCGCCTGTGCTGCTGCGCGCCCGGGATCGAGCGCCGCCCCCGCTGCCGCGATCGCCAAGCCCGCGCCGCCGAGCTTCAACAGATTCCGTCTTTCCGTATTGTCGGTCATTTTTCGCTCCCTTTGATGCGACCCCTTTGCCACTCTAGCCCCAGAGAATGCAGTTCGGAAGGCATTGTCGATATTCGAATAGCTCGTAGCTTTACTCGACCTGGATTAGACAAGGGGAAGCAGGATGCAGCGATCCAACGTCCGCGAACGCCTGGGCCTTCGGCCCATCATCAACGTCTCCGGCACCATGACGGCACTCGGCGCCTCGATTGGGCTCGAGTCCGTCGCGCAGGCGATGGCGGAAACATTGCCCGAATTCGTGGAGGTCGATGATCTCCAGCGCAAGGCGAGCGCGGTGATAGCTCGGTTGACAGGCGCTGAGGCCGGGTTGGTGACCGCTTCAGCAGCCGCCGGCATGACCATCTCGATTGCGGGAGCCATGACGGGCGCCGACCTCGCCCGCGTCGAGCAGCTCCCGGACGCTACAGGAATGAGAAACGAGGTGCCGATCCTGCGCGGTCACATGGTCTATTACGGCGCGCCGGTGGAACAGGCGATTAGACTCGCCGGTGCGAAGCCGATCCCCGTCGGCGGCGCCACGCGCGCGCAAGCCTATCAGCTCGAGGCCGCCCTCAACGAGCGCACCGCGGCGGCACTCTACGTGGTCTCGCATCACACCGTGCAGTTCGGCCAGATCCCGATCGCGGAATTCGCCGCAATCTGCCACGCCCGGAGCGTGCCGGTGATCGCTGATCTCGCCTCCGAGTACGACCTCAGGGGGTTCCTCGCGGCGGGTACCGACATTGCGATCTACAGCGCCCACAAGTTCCTGAGCGGGCCCACCGCCGGGGTCGTCGCGGGCCGCAAGGACCTCGTCCGCGCGGCTTTCCTGCAGAATCTCGGCATCGGGCGCGGCATGAAGGTCGGCAAGGAAAGCGTCGCCGGCACTATCGCGGCCCTCGACGCCTGGGAGAAGCGCGATCACGCGGTGGTACGTGCCCGCGAGCAGCGGCATCTCGATTTATGGATCGCGCGGCTCAAGGGGCTGCCCGGCGTCCGCGCGGAGATCGTGCCCGATCCCACCGACAATCCGATTGACCGCGTGAAGCTCGCGGTCGATCCGCGAGAAGCCGGCATCACCGCTTGGGATCTCGCGGACGCGCTGGCGCGAGGCGCGCCGCCGGTGATCGTGCGCGACCACGAGGCTGAGCACGGCTTCTTTTACCTCGATCCCTGCAACCTGCACGACGGCGAGGCTGAGATCGTTGCCGATCGGCTCGCCGCCGAGCTCGCCCGCGCCCACGCCGGCAACGGACCGCCAGGCCGGAGCTACGACGAGCGCCGCCGGGCACGGATCGCCGCTGTGCTGCGCTGGCCCGATTAGAGGTTCGCGCTTAGAGCGGCGAAGATCCCAGACGCTCCCAACCATGGCGCTGCAGGATCTCCGTCAGCTCGGCCTCGGTCATTGACGCAAATCCGCGGCCGGTCCGCTGCTGCTCTTCGATCAACCCACCGGCCTTTGCGGGTGAATAGAGAAACACGGCGCGCGCGGTTTCCGCGCCGGTGCATTTCCAGACGTGCGGCACGCCGCGCGGTATGAAGGCGCAAGCGCCGGGACCGCCCATCGTGACCTCGTCGCCGATCTTGAAGGTGAGCTCGCCGGTCAAGACATAAGCGACCTCGTCGCTGTCGTGGTGCAGGTGGAAGGTGCTCTTCGTCCCGGCGGGTATGGTCTCCTCGAACAGCATGATGCGATCGCCCGTCATGCCGCTCGTGAGTTTGATCACGATCGACCGTCCTGGCATATACGTCGCGACCGGGCCCTCCCCGGGCTGTATGACGATGCCTCGCGCAGTCATGGGTGGTTTCTGGTTTCTCCTCTTTGCTCACGCTCGCTTCTGCTCGCTCGTCCGGGGGTCGTCAACATCGGTCTCGAGGGTCTCGCTGGGAAAGGGCGTCACGGCCACCTGCGTGGCGCCCTCCGCTGAAAGCAGTCGGTGCCAGGCGCCCTGCGGGATCACCGCGACCGTTCCGGCTCGAAGCGCGTAGGATTGGGACGGCCCGTCGTCGCGCACGATCTCCAGGGTCGCGCTGCCGTGGAGGATATGAACCAGCTCGTCGCCGGCGAGGTGGCGCTCCCAATGATCTTTGCCCGACGCCTTGATCGCCAGCACTAGGCCATCGCGATAGGTCGTCAAGTTCGCGACGCTTCCCGCTCGCTCCGCCAATGTAGACTGCGGGGTCCGCCGGAACATCGTCAGCTTCGCAAGCTCGGCGTCGAGATCGACGATGCTGGGTGGTCCGCTCGCGGGTTGCCTCTCCGCCGACGATGCGTGCGCGTGCGGTCGCGGATCGTCGACATCGAGCTCGACATGTGGACCCGGAATCGTCGCGCTCATCAGCATCCCAAAATCCCAAGAGTGAAAACGGTGCCACGCACCCCGCGGGATGACCGCGATCATCCCGGCGCGCAACTCGTAAGACCTGGGTGGACCGTCGTCGCACACAATCTGCAAGGTCCTGGTGCCGTCGAGAATGTGGACCAGCTCGTCCTCGGGATGGGTCTCCCAGTGGCCGGGGCCGGTTCCCGCGGTGGCGCCAAGAAAGAGGATCCCATCGCGGTAAGAGCCCAGTTGCACCCCTCGGCTCTTGCGCCCACCAGACGTCGGCTGCGGGATTTGCCCGATGAGCGTCGTGAGTTTGGCGACTTCTGCGTCGAGGTCGACAGTGGCCGGCTTGGTTTCCATTGCGGTCTCCATCGGTCTGGGGAATCTTAGCGCCACAATTTATTTGCGGTGATCTCCATTTGCGGGGACCACCGCAACGTTTTCGTGGCACAGGACTCGAGGTAGGGTCTCACCTCGACACCCGGTGTCCTATTGGCAAGGAAGCGTGCTCATGGCTGGACGGGTAGTAGCTCGGGGCGAGGCGCGCCATGGGTCGGTGCCTGCGCCGCGATCGAAGCGTGGGGCGATGGACTGGGACGATGTGCGGGTGTTCCTGGGCGTGGCCCGGGAGGGCTCCATGCGCGCCGCCGGACGGGCGCTCGGTTTGAGCCAACCGACGATCGCTCGCCGCCTGGCTACGTTCGAAGCCTCGATCGGCGGGCCGAGCTTGTTCGATCGCCTGCCCGAGGGCGTGCGCCTCAGCGCCGCCGGCGAGAATCTGGTGCCGGCCGCCGAGACCGTCGAGGAGGCGATGCTGACCCTGGAGCGGCGGCGCGCGGCGGCCTCGCCGGTGTTGAGCGGCACGGTGCGGGTGTCGACCGGCGAATGCGCCGCCGGCTTCCTGGCGCGCTGCCTCTCGGGACCGACCACCACGGCGCTCCCCTCCGGAATCACACTCGAGCTGGTCGATGCGCGGCAGGAGGCAAACCTCGTGCGGCGCGAAGCCGACATAGCCTTGCGCCATCGGCCGCCCGAGAGCGGGGATTTTTACGTCTGCAAGGCCGGCACCTTCGCCGTCTCGGTCTACCGGCGGCGCGGCGCCGATGCCGCCGCATGGATCACCTATACCGAGGAGCAAGCGCACTATGAGCCCGCGTGCTATGTCCAGCGGCAGGTGGAAGAGACGAAAGCCTCCGTGGCGCTGCGCGCCTCATCGATGCTGATGCATTTGGAGGCGATCCGCGCTGGTACCGGCCGCGGCGTGCTCCCCTGCTATGTCGGCGACGGCCATCCCCTGCTAGAGCGGCTCCTGCCGCCGATCCCCGAGCTCGCCGCCGAGTACTGGATGATCGTCCACCGCGACTTTCGCCGCGCCGCCTGCGTGCGCGCGGTGATAGATTGGGTAAAACAGGTCTTTGCCGAGCAGCGCGATGTGATCGCGGGTGCCGCCTCGCGTTAGACACTCATGCGATGATGTCCGGAACCAGCTGGCTCTCGAGCTTGGTGATCAGATCCTTGAGGACGAGCTTCCGCTTCTTCAGGCGCTGAACCTGCAGCGTGTCGAAGGGCGCCGACTCGCTGATCCGCGTGATCGCGTCGTCGAGATCGCGGTGCTCCGATCTCAGCTGGTCCAAGCGAGCTTTAATCGCCTCGAGATCAAGGTCCATTGAACGCAGCGGTTGGCGGGTTTTGCTGTAATGGCAATATTGTACCAGATTCCGCCGAGGGTGGCGACCAGCGCTGATCCCGTCTCCTATCCAGGAGGGCTATTAACATGCGGAAAACCGCGTCCCAGCACACCCTGGCGCTCCTCACGAGCGGCGGCGACTGCGCCGGCCTCAACGCGGTGATCCGCGCGGTGGTTCACCGCGCGGTCCAGGGCTATGGCTGGAGGGTGGTCGGGATCCGGCAGGGCACCATGGGCTTGCTGCGCCGCCCCGTCGACGTGGTCGAGCTGGGTCTCAGGATCGAGGACGGGGCGCTGCTGCGGCGAGGCGGCACGATCCTCGGCACTACGAACAAGGGCGACCCCTTCGCCTTCCCGGGTCCTGACGGACGAAAGCACGACCGCTCCCGGGAGGTGATCGGGGGCTTTCGCTCGACGGGCGCTCACGCGCTCATCGGCGTCGGCGGCGACGGCAGTTTCGCGATCTTGCGCCGCCTCGCTCAGCAGGGCCGCATCAACCTCGTGGGCATTCCCAAGACGATCGACAACGACGTCGGCGCGACCGAGAGCGCGATCGGCTATCATACCGCGGTGAGCGTCGCGACCGAGGCGCTCGACCGGCTGCAACCGACCGCGGCGAGCCATGACCGTGTGATGATACTCGAGGTGATGGGGCGCGATGCCGGCCACATCGCGCTCGCCGCGGGTATCGCGGGCGGCGCCGACGTGATCCTGATACCGGAGATTCCTTACAAGCCCGCGATTGTCGCGGCCCACATCGACACGCTGCGCCGGCGCGGCCGCAATTTCGCGCTCATCGTCGTGGCCGAGGCCGTGCCCGATCCCGGCGGCCGGCGCGTGCGGCAGCGGCAGACCGGCACCTACGGCGGCATTGGCCATCGCCTCGCGGAGGTGCTGGGGCCGCTAACGGGTGCCGAGATTCGGGTCACCGTGCTCGGACACGTGCAGCGCGGCGGCGCGCCGACCTGGAGCGATCGGCTGGTCGCGCAGGCCTTCGGCGTCCATGCGATGGACCTGGTGGCGCGCGGTAGCTTCGATCGCATGGTGGCCTGGCAGAACCGTGCCGTGGTCGACGTGCCCCTCGCGGACGCGATCATGGCACCGCAAACTGTCGACCCGCTGGGCGCACTGGTGCGAACCGCGCGCGGCCTAGGGATTTCGCTCGGAGATGCCTGAATGTCTCACCGAGGGGGTGTGCCGTTGAGCGTTCCTAGAGTCGCGCTCTGGTTCGTGGCGGCGCTCGGCATCGCCGGTTGTGCGCACGCGCCGCCCGCGGGTGTCCCGGCCGATCGGCTCGCGCGCTTCTTCGACGAGCTCGTCTACGGCAACCCGGCGGAGCCCGAGGGCATCTCGCCGACACTGCTTCGCTGGACCCAGCCCCAGCTCGTCTATGCGGTCGGCGGCGCGCGTGCGCCGGGGGACGACGAGAAGATCGCAGGCGCGTTCGGACGGTTCTCGCACCTGACCGGCCTCGCGATCGCGCCGGGCCAGGCGAAAGATGCGCAGATCACCATCGAGTTCCAGAGCGGCCCAATGTCGCCGGTTCACAACGAGCTGGCGCGCTGCTACACGCGGATCATCTACAACGAAGGCGGCTTGCAGCAGGCGCACGTCGTCGTCAATACGGAGACGCTGGGCACGCTCGAGGCCTGTCTCGACCATGAGCTGATGCACGCCTTCGGCTTTCCCCATCACTCGCCGATCATGCCCTCGGTCATGAGCCCGTTCCGCCGGGTTGATACGCTGACGGCGGCGGACCAGGCGGTGCTCGCGACGCTCTATGATCACCGGCTAAGGACGGGCATGACGCGCGAGGCGGCGGCGCCGGCGCTCGGCCTCGTGATCTCCGCCCGCGCGCAGATCGAGGCCGCATCCGACGCGGTCTTCGCCGAGGGCGCGAGCCGCAATGCCGCCGACTTCGAGTGGCATGCTGTGTTCGATGACAGGACAGCGCTCGGCTTCGCGGCGCCGGGCCTCGATCGTGCGGTCGGCCACCATTACTGGGCGGCGGCTCCAGACGGCCGCTACGTCGCGGAAGTCTCGCTGTGGTCGGCGGTGGCGGCCGAGCGGCCGCGCGCGACCGTGCGTTATATCCGACTGCGCGACCACCTCCATTTCGCGCATCCGCTCGCGCCGGAGGAGATCGCGCGGGAATGGCGGGTGACTGCCGCTGCAGCGCCAGTCTTGTTGCCGACGACCGAGCGCCAGAGTCGACTCGGCCCGATGCGCGTGGCGGAGGTGGTGACCACGGGCGGCCCTTGCGTCGTATTCGCCGGCGACACACGGGAGGACAATGCCGAGCGTCGGCACGGCCGGGTCGATGGCTACTACTGCGCGCTCCCGGGCGCGCACATCGATGTGGCGGCTCTGCTCGACGGGCTCACGCTGCGCCCGGCCGGCTACGCGATGCCCTCGCCGACTCTCGGATACTAGCGTCTCTGGTGGTCGCATTCTCCGCCGAACTGGTGCCCACTTCGGCGGTAGATGCTCGGGGATCAGCGCGAGCGTGGGCGGCGGAGCGGCTCGACCCCGGGGGCCTTCGACTCGCGCCAGCGCGCAACCGTGCCGCTCTCCAAGCCGAAGAGATCGAGCACGCGGCCGAGCGTGTGATCCACCATCGCGTCGAGGCCGTCCGGCCGCGAGTAGAAGGCCGGCACCGGCGGCGCGATCACGGCGCCGAGCTCGGAGAGCGCCGTGAGCATTCGCAAGTGGCCGGTGTGGAGCGGCGTCTCCCGCACCAGCAACACCAGCCGCCGGCGCTCCTTCAGCGTCACGTCGGCGGCGCGGCTCAACAGCGTCGAGGTCGCGCCGCTCGCGATCTCCGCCGCGCTCTTGATCGAGCAGGGTGCCACTATCATGCCGAGCGTCTTGAAGGATCCCGATGAAATCGGCGCCGCCAGATCGGCAATCCCGTGTACCTCGTCGGCGAGTTCGCGGACGTCCTGGACCCTGAGATCAGTCTCGTGGGCAAGGGTGACCTCGGCGGCGCGGGTCATGATCAGGTGGGTCTCGACCTCGAGCGGGCGCAACATCTTGAGAAGGCGCACACCGTAGACGACGCCGGAGGCGCCGCTCAACCCTATGATTAATCGAGTCTTACCGCGCATCTTCCCCGGACCCTTCGAGTCGCCCAGGGACTAGACCTCGGGCGGTTACGACAGCATATCCCTATTGATCCCCGGCCTCCACAGGAGGACCATGCGGGGGTCGCTCGTCTCTCCAAGGAGGAGCTGCATGTCGTTGCAGGATCGTATCGAATCCCTTCGGGCCCGGCATCAGAGCCTGGAACTGGCGCTCCAAGAAGAAATCCACCGGCCGATGCCCAACGAAGACCTGATCCACGATATCAAGCGACAGAAGCTCAAGATCAAAGACGAGATCCAACAGCTCGAGCACGGTCACTAGAGACGTTTCGCTGAAGTCCTGACGGCCGGCGTATCCGCGCCGCGCCGGGGATGAAGTGTGCCGCCGAACTGGCCCGCGTGCTCACGGCCCCGCTCCTAAGTGCCAGAGCAGCGGCAGGAAAAGATCGGAGCGGTCATCGGTCCAGGCCCCGACTCCGCCGGAGCGCGCCGACGACCAGCCGTGCTGGGCGATGAGGGGCGCGAGGCGCTCGGGAGAGCGGGCCATCGCGACCCATTTGCTCGGCCGCGCCAGGCGATCGTCGGTGGTGTCGAAGCGTGCGGCCACGGTCAAGCCCAGGCGCTCGCCCGCCGCCGCCAGGATCGGCAGCAGGTCGATGAAGCGGTTGGAGATGTTGACGGCGATGACACCGTCGGGAGCGAGCTTCTCGAGATAAGCCGAGAGCGCCTCCAGCGTCAGCAGATGAGTCGGCACCGAGTCCGAGCTGAAGGCGTCGAGGATGATCAGCGGAAAGCGCCCGGTGTCGCTCGCGAGCAGTAGCCGGCCGTCGCCGAGGCGCAGGTGCGCGTCCGGCTGGCAATCCCTGAGGAATGAGAAGTAGCGGGGCTCACGGGCCACGCGCACCACCGCGGGATTGATTTCGTAGAAGGTCCAGGGCGCGTCGCTCGAGCCGTAGCAGGCGACGGTGCCGGCGCCAAGGCCGATCACGGCGGCGCCGTCGGAAAGGCGGTCGCCCACCAGCGCCATGACGTCGCCGAGCGGACCGCGCCGGTGATAATAGCTCGTGGGCTCGTCACGCGTCCCCGCTTCGGTGCTCTCGAGCCCATGCAGGATCGAGCCGTTGACCAACAGGTGGAGCGCGTTCGGCTCGTCGTGAAGCACCTTGATCACGCCGAAGAAGTTCCGCTCGCGGTCGAGCGGCGGGAAGACCAGGCTCGGGATCGCCGCCACCAAGAACGCCATGGCCAAGCCCGCGGCGAGCCGTGTGGGCACCCGCGACAGCGGGAAGAGCAGAATCCCGAAGACCAGGCTCAGCAGGGCCGGAACCTGCGCCATGCCCGTGAAGAAGCCCAGCAGCATCGCGATCGCCGCGATGACTCCGATGCCCAGGGGTATGACGACGTCGCGCAGATGCACCGGCGCCGGACGAGGCCGCAGCGCCAGTGCCAGCACGAGCACCAGCGGATACTCGATGACATCGGGAAAGAGGCTCGGCGCGATCAGCGCATTGAAGGTGCCGCCGATCAAGCCGCCGAGCGCGATCATAAGATAGAACTCGCCGGTGCGCTGCGGCCCCGGCCGGCTGTCCGCGAGCCGGCAATTGCAGGCATAGGCGGTGAGGAACAGCAGCGGGGTCAGGATCAGGATCATCAGCACGCCGCCGAACGGGCCGCCTTCGATCAGGGGCTCCTGCACGATGAGTGCGGCGGCGATCGTCTGTGCGATCAGCACGGGGCGCAGCGGCAACCGCCGCCGTCGTGCGAAGGCGAGGGCGAAGGTGAGGAGATAGAGCGCCAGCGGCACCACCCAGAAGAGCGGACCCGCCGCCGCCTCGGTGGTGATCTTCGTGGTGGTGCCCGAGAGCAGGCTCGAGGGCACCGCCGCCAGAGCGAGCCAGAGCGCGCGCTCTTTCCAGCGATGCGCGGTGACTGATGATTTCTGTGCGGCGGTTGCGATCTCTGGGCCTGCAATGCTCGCTCCACCGACCAGGGCGGCGCTAGCGAGGATGAGCGCGCCGAGCGCGCCGTAGCCGATCGTCCAGGCGTGGGTCTGGAAACGAAGACCGAGTGTCGGCTCGACGAGGAGCGGGAAGGCGAGGAGGGCGCCGAGGCTGCCGACGTTGCTGGCGGCATAGAGAAAATACGGATCGTGGGAGTGGGGGTGCGCCGTCCGGGTGAACCAGTGCTGCAGCAAGGGGGCGGTCGCCGAGAGCGTCAGCAGCGGCGCGCCGATGCCGGCGGTCAGCATGAAGAGGACCTGGGTGACCGGATAGTCGGAGAGGTGCGCCGAGGCCGGGAGCGCCGGCGGCAAGGCGAAGGCGGCCAAGCCGAGTACGATCGTATGCAGCGCGACCTGCGCCGGCAGCGGGAGCGCGCGTGTGAGGAGGAAGCTGTAGCCGTACCCCAGCAGCAGCGCCGACTGGTAGAACATCAGCGCGGTGATCCAGGTGGCGGGCGTGCCGCCGACCACCGGCAGGATCATCTTGGGGAAGAGCGGCTCGATCCAGAAGATCAGCACCGCGCTCAAGAGGATGGTCGCGGTGTAGACCGCGGCGATCAGCGCCGCGCGCGGCCGCGCCCCCGCAAGCGCCATCAGGAGGGGAGCGCCTTCGCCTGCTCGCGGAGCACGAATTTCTGGATTTTTCCCGTCGAGGTCTTGGGCAGCGGCCCGAACACCACGGTCTTCGGCACCTTGAAGCGCGCGAGCTTCTCGCGGCAGAAGCCGATGATCTCCTCGGCGCTCGCCGCGCGCCCCGGCTTCAGCGTGACGAACGCGCAGGGCGTCTCGCCCCATTTCTCGTCGGGCCGCGCCACCACCGCCGCATCCATCACCGCGGGATGCTGATAGAGCACGCCCTCGACCTCGATGGTCGAGATGTTCTCGCCGCCCGATATGATGATGTCCTTCGACCGGTCCCTGATCGCGATGTAGCCGTCCTCGTGCCAGACGCCGAGGTCGCCGGTGTGGAACCAGCCGCCCGCGAAGGCCTCCTCGGTCGCGGTCGGATTCTTGAGATAGCCTTTCATGACAATGTTGCCGCGCATGAAGATCTCGCCCATGGTCTCGCCGTCCTTCTCGACG
>DATFRA010000433.1:0-10036 GCA_035263705.1 Allostellaceae bacterium | reverse complement strand
CTTCTTCCAGGAAGTGTGTTTTTCGCCGACTCATGTTAAAGCCTATTACATGGCTTGGTCGGATCGAGGGCATGGGCGCCGGGGCTATCACCACGGCAATTTGAAGGAGGCGCTGATCAACGCCGCCTTGGAGCTGATCGCGGCCAAGGGTCCGCTGGGCTTTACCTTCGCGGAGGCCGCGCGCTCCGCGGGCGTGAGCCAGGCGGCGCCCTACCGGCATTTCCGCGACCGCGACGAGCTGATGGTGGACGTCGCCATCCGCGGCTTCGAGCGCTTCGAGGCGGCCTTGTCGAAGGCCTGGAATGACGGCGCGCCCAATCCGCTCGCGGCCTTCGAGAATCTCGGCAGGGCCTACCTCGATTTCGCGCGCGCGGAGCCTGCCTACTACGCCGCGATGTTCGAGGCCGGCGTTCCCCCGGACTCGAATGCCGAGCTGCAGCAGGCGGGCGACCGTGCCTTCGCGGTGCTGCGCACGGCCTCCGAGGCAGTCTGCGCGCGCCTGCCGAAGGATCGCCGCCCGCCCGCGCTCATGATGGCGCTCCACATCTGGGCGCTCTCCCACGGCATCGCCTCGCTCTTCGGCCGCGGCGACGCCGCGCGGCGCAAACTGCCGATGTCACCGGAGGAGTTGCTCGAGGCCGCGGTGCTCACCTATCTGCAGGGCCTCGGTCTGGGGGAGCGACGGACTGACGCAGAGGGTCCTTGGGGCCACGCGCCATCCGATCGCCCTTGACATCCGGCAGTCGCTCGCCAACTATGTAAATGTAATTAACATTCACGTGGGGAGATCCCATGGGTATCGCTGCGAGACTGGACGATCTCGGAAAGGGCGCCTGGATCGCCCTGATGGTCCTGGCCTTTTTCATCCACTGGCCCTTGGGCCTCGCGGTCCTGGCCTTTCTTATATGGAGTGGACGCATGGGTTGTTGGAAGCATGAATACGCGGGCCGCTGGCACTCGAACGGCAACGGCCATGGGCACGATTGGGCCTCCCACTGGTTCGGCAATCGCCGGCCCGCCTCGAGCGGCAATCGCGCCTTCGACGAGTACCGCGCCGAGACCCTGCGCCGGCTCGAGGAAGAGCAGAAGGAGTTCAAGGAATTCCTGACCAGGCTCCGCTTCGCCAAGGACAAGGCCGAGTTCGACGAGTTCCTGGCCGAGCGCCGCCGTCGCTCGCAAGGGCCGGACGCGCCGCCCGCCTGATCATCCCGGCAGCACGACGCACAGGGCGGGTCCGCCACGAGCGGCCCGCCCTTCTCATTTTCAGAACACGCGCTCGACGGAAAACCGTTGTGGCGGCGTGGCGAGCGCCTCCTGCGCCGCCACGATCTGAAGCTCGGCTGCCTCCAATCTCGCCGTCTCCGCGATCACCCCATGGACGGCGGCCGCGGTCTCGCCGAGCGCTGCGGCGGCGTCTCTGGTCTTGAGGTAATGGGCCAGGAACAGCGCCGCCGTCAGGTCGCCGGCTCCATTGGCGACGATCGGCAGGCGCGGCGTGCGCACGAGCCATCCGCCCTCCGGCGTCGCCGCAAGCATGGCCGCGCTGCCCTTCGCGACCTCGGTGACGTCGAGGCTGGTGACCAGGATCGCACGCGGCCCCCGGGTCAGAAGCGAGCCGCAGGCAGCCTTGGCGGCGCCGAGCGTGCTCACGCGGGATGCCGCAAACTTCTCCAGCTCGAAATGGTTGGGCGTGAGGATGTCCGCGAAGCCCAGCGCCTCGGCGCGAAAGAACTCCGCCAGCTCCGGCTTTACGAAGAGACCGCGGTCAGCGTCACCCAGCACGGGATCGCAACAGTAGAGCGCGCCGGAGTTGGCGCGCTTGACCCGCGCGACGCCGTCGAGCACCACGCGACCGAGCTCGAGGCTGCCGAGATAGCCCGAGAGCACCGCCTCGCATCCCGGCAGCACGCCGCGCTCTTCGATTCCCCGCAGAATCTCTCCGACGAGTTCGGGGTCGAGCACGGTGCCGCGCCAGGCGTCGTAGCCGGTATGGTTGGAGAACAGCACGGTATCGACGCGCCAGACCTCGAAGCCCAGCCGCTGCAGCGGAAACACCGCCGCGGCATTGCCGACGCTGCCATAGGCGACGGCGGACTGGATCGTGAGGATCGCCATTCCGCGAGCATGGCGCCAAGCGACCGCGGCGTCGAGGCTTCGCGCGCTCAGAGGGACCGCACGGCGACCCGGACGAGCATGGCGACCGCCGAGACGACCACGGCGACGCCGAGGAGCCGCCGCAGCCGCTGCTGCGGCAGCGCGTGCGCGATCGGCGTGCCGATCGCGATCCCCGTCATCGAGGTGATGGCCAGCACGCTGGCGAGGACGGGGTCGACCAGCCCGGCACCGACATTAGCGACGCTCGCGAGACCGGCGATGGGGATAGCGATCGCCTGTCCGAGCCCGATCGCGGACAGCACGGGCACATCCAGCAGCAACAGGATCGGCAGCAGCACGAACGCGCCGCCCGCGCCGGTCAAGGCCGAGACGAAACCCGTTCCGCCGCCGAGCACGAGCACCAGCGGCGCTCCCAGGGGACTCGGCGGTGCGGCGCCACGACCCGTTCCGCGCAGCGCGTAGAGACCGCCGGCGAGCAACGAGAGGCCGATCAGCGCCTCTAGAAACGCCGCCGGCGCGACGCCCGCGGCGCGGGCGCCGAGATAGGCCGCGGGCATCGCCGCGAGGCATAGGAGCCAGGCCTCGCGCGAGGGGACGGAGCCGCGCAGCGCGTAGAGCGTCACCGCGACGATTCCGCTCGGGAGATAGCTGAGCAGCGCCGCCGCGATCGCGTGCTTCACGTCGATGCCGAGCACCAGCGTCAGGATCGGAATCATCAGCACGCCGCCGATTCCGGTGCAGCCGACCGCAATCCCGATCAGCAGCCCGACGACGGCGACGGCCAGCATGGCGGCCGAGAATGGCAAGAGACCCCCCAATCGGCGCAGCGCGGGATACCACACTAATGGCTCAATCCCAGAGAGTTGAAGCGGCGAAATCCCGCGGCCTACACTCGCTTTCTGCGAAACGCGCGCGGAGGAAATGCCATGGCCGATAAAGTCGCGATCGTAACGGGCGGTGCGCGCGGCATCGGCCGCGCCTGCGCGCACGCGCTGGCGAAGGCCGGTCATGCGATCGCCTTGGTCGATCTGCTGGTGCCCGAAATGGAGCGGACGGCGGGCGAGATCCGGGCGCTCGGCCGCGAGGCCCTGATCTTCGAGGCCGATGTCGCGCAACACGCTCGCGCGCGGGACATCGCCGTCGAGGTGAAGCGGCGTCTCGGGCGCATCGATTTCCTGCTGAACGATGCGGGGAAGGCGCAGCCCAAGGGCATCCTGGAGATCACCGAGGAGGAGTTCGACCGCACGATCGCGGTCAACCTCAAGAGCTGCTTCAACTACATCCGGGCGGTGGCGCCGATCATGCTTGAGCAGGGCGCCGGCCGCATCGCGTCGATCTCCTCGCTCAACGCCTATTCGGGCGGCGTCACCGCGGCGGTGAGCAAATTCGCCTACGCCTCGGCGAAGGCCGGCATCCTCGGCATGACCCGCGCGCTCGCGAAGGAGCTGGGCCCGACGATCCTCATCAACGCCGTGGTGCCCGGCGTGATCGAGACCGAGCTCGGCAACCCACTCACCAAGAGCCGCGGCGCCGAGATCGCGCGCACCGGCATCGCGCTCCGGCGCATGGGCAAGCCCGACGACGTGGCGCAGCTGGTCGCGTTCCTCGCGATCTCCGAGCCGTGCTTCATCACCGGCCAGGACTTCGTCGTCGACGGCTTCCAGTACAACGTGTGACCGCGCACAGCGCCAGAGCGCGCGCAATGAATGAGGCGCCAGGGGCCAGATCCCCGAGGGGATCCCGCTTCGGCGGCCGAAACCGCCTCCCTGGCGCCTCTGGAGCCGACAGGCGGCTCCGCGGGCTCGTAAGGAGGATCGCTCCCCAGGGGCGGAGGGTCCGGGAAGGACGCATCCGCGCAATCGGCATGCAGGCTCCGGGTCTGAGCCATCCGCACGCGCGGCCGGCGCTCGGGTCATCCGCCGCCGGAGCGAGCGAAAGTTCCCGAGAGAACCTTCACCGCTGGCGCGGGTCTCCGCCAAACCGCTCGCCCGGCCCGGCGATCCGGTTTTGAGGCCGGGCCGCCGCATCTGCCGATCCGGCCGCCGCGTTACCGGCGACCACCACGCTCCCTCTCTGCCGCCTGTGCCGAGCCCCTGCCGTCCAGCCGAGGCCGCCGCACCTGCTGCCGCGAAGCAGCGCTCTCACGAGCCACGGGTGCATTCTCCGGTTGCAACGCCCGCGTCACAACCGCGCGCACGCCTGTCATGCAAGAATTCTGTGCATAAGGAAGCGAAAGCTGCACAGCTCATCCCCAGCTTTCTCCACAGCGGCAATAGTGATGTCGGCGATGCCGAATTCCGATGGCGCAAAGCGCGGCGCATGTCGTTGACTTGAAAGCACGTGAGGCGCTACACCAGCGCCACGGCTTATACATTTTCCGCACGTCAATTCCCCTCGAGGCCTCGACATGACGCCCGCTTCGCGGCCGCTCTCGCCCCATCTGCAGGTCTATCGATGGCAGATCACGATGGTGCTCTCGATCAGCCATCGCGCGACCGGCCTGGCGCTGAGCGTGGGCACGCTGCTGTTGGCGTGGTGGCTGGTGGCATTGGCGACGGGACCGCAGGCTTTCGCGGTGGCGCAGGGGTTCCTCGGCTCGTGGCTCGGCAAGCTGCTGCTGTTGGGTTGGACCTTCTCGCTGTTCTTCCATCTCGCGAATGGAATCCGGCATCTCTTCTGGGATGCGGGCTACGGATTCGAGAACAAGACCACGACCGCCACGGGTTGGGCGGTGGTGCTGGCGAGCGCCGCGCTCACGGTGATCGCGTGGGTCGCGGGTCTCGCGGCGATGGCGGGCTGACGCAATGAGCGCCGATCGTCTTCGCTCCCCGCTCGGCCGCGCGCTTGGCCTCGGCTCCGCCAAGGAAGGCGTCGAGCACTGGTGGCTGCAGCGCGTCACTGCGGTGGCGCTGGTTCCGCTGACCCTCTGGTTCGTAGCGGCGTTGATCGCGCATCTGGGCGCCGATCATGCCGTCGCGGTCGCTTGGCTGCGCTCGCCGTTCACTGCCGTCGCGATGATTCTTTTGGTGGTCGCGACCTTCGTGCACATGGCGCTGGGCCTGCAGGTGGTAATCGAGGACTACGTGCATCACGAGGCCACGAAGATCGCGAGCCTGATGCTGGTCCGGCTCGCCTGCTGGGCGCTGGGCGCGGCCGCGCTCTTCGCGGTCCTGCGCGTCGCGTTCGGGAGCTAAGCGATGGTCGAAGCCTATCCGATCACCGATCACGAGTACGACGTCGTGGTCGTCGGCGCCGGTGGCTCGGGGCTCCGCGCCACGCTCGGCATGGTCCAAGCCGGCCTCAAGACCGCCTGCGTCTCCAAGGTGTTTCCGACCCGCAGCCACACCGTGGCGGCGCAGGGCGGCATCAGCGCCGCGCTCGGCAACATGGGCGCCGACGATTGGCGCTGGCACATGTACGACACGGTCAAGGGCTCCGACTGGCTCGGCGACCAGGACGCGATCGAGTACATGTGCCGCAACGCCATTCCCGCGGTGATCGAGCTCGAGCACATGGGGGTGCCGTTCTCGCGCACGGAGGACGGCAAGATCTACCAGCGCCCCTTCGGCGGCCACACCATGGAATATGGCGAGGGCGGCATGGCGAAGCGCGCCTGCGCCGCCGCCGACCGCACCGGCCACGCGATGTTGCACACGCTCTATCAGCAGAGCCTCAAGCACAACGCGGAGTTCTTCGTCGAGTATTTCGCGCTCGACCTGATCACGGACGACGAGGGCGCCTGCCGGGGCGTCATGGCCTGGGAGCTCGAGACCGGGCGGCTGCACCGCTTCCGCGCCCACATCGTGGTGCTCGCGACCGGCGGCTATGGCCGGGCGTTCTTCTCGACGACACAGGCGCACACCTGCACCGGCGACGGCAACGCGATGGTGCTGCGCGCGGGGCTCGCGCTCCAGGACATGGAGTTCTTCCAGTTCCATCCGACCGGCATCTACGGCGCGGGCTGCCTCATCACCGAGGGTGCGCGCGGCGAGGGCGGCTATCTCACCAACGCCGAGGGCGAGCGCTTCATGGAGCGCTACGCACCCCACGCGAAAGATCTCGCCTCGCGCGACGTGGTGAGCCGCGCCATGACCATCGAAATCCGCGAAGGCCGCGGCTGCGGCGAGCACAAGGACCACATCCTCCTGCACCTCGAGCACCTCGATCCCAAGGTGCTGCACGAGCGGCTGCCGGGCATCTCCGAGACGGCGCGGGTGTTCTCCGGCGTCGACGTCACGCGCGAGCCGATCCCGGTGCTGCCGACCGCGCATTACGCCATGGGCGGCATCCCCACCAACTATCACGGCGAGGCGCTCAACCCGACGCCCGACGACCCCGAGCGGATCGTGCCGGGCCTGATGGCGATCGGCGAGGCCGCGTGCGTGTCGGTGCATGGCGCGAACCGGCTCGGCACCAACTCGCTGCTTGATCTCGTGGTCTTCGGCCGCGCCGCGGCGCACCGAGCGGCCGAGCTCCTGCGGCCCGGCGCGCCGCACAAGCCGCTCCCCAACGGCGCCGGCGACGCCGCGGTCGCACGCTTCGACCGCGTGCGCGGCGCCAAGGGCCGGATCAGGACCAGCGAGATGCGGCTCGGCATGCAGCGGACCATGCAGAGCGACTGCGGCATCTTCCGCGGGCCCACCCTCGCGCAGGGCGTGCATCGGATCGACGACGTCGCGGCCTCCATGAGAGACCTCGCGATCGCCGACCGATCCATGATCTGGAACACCGACCTGGTGGAGGCGCTCGAGCTCGAGAACCTGCTCGAGCAAGCCGTGGTCACCATGCACTCCGCGCAAAACCGCACGGAGACCCGCGGCGCCCACGCGCGCGAGGACTTCACCGAGCGCGACGACAAGAATTGGCTCAAGCACACGGTCTCCTGGCTCGACGGCGCGAAGGTGCGGCTCGGCTATCGGCCGGTGCACCTCAACACGCTCTCGAACGAGGTGCAGACCTTCCCGCCCAAGGCGCGGGTCTACTAAGGAATCCGCGATGGCTGACTTCACCTTGCCGGCGAAATCCAAGGTCGGTGTCGGCAAGACCGTGCGAGCGCCCGCGGGTGCGAAGCGCGTCAAGGGGTTCAAGGTCTATCGCTGGAACCCCGACGACGGACAGAACCCGCAGCTCGACACCTTCGAGGTCGACCTTGACGCCTGCGGGCCGATGGTCCTGGACGCGCTCATCAAGATCAAGAACGAGCTGGACAGCACGCTGACGTTCCGCCGCTCCTGCCGGGAGGGCGTCTGCGGCTCCTGCGCCATGAACATCGACGGCACCAACACGCTCGCCTGCCTCAAGTTCATCGACGAGGTCAAAGGCGACGTCCGCATCTATCCGCTGCCACACATGGCGGTGGTGAAGGACCTGGTGCCGGACCTCACCCATGCGGCGGCCCAGTACCATTCGATCAAGCCGTGGCTGCAGGCGGAGTCGCCGGCGCCGGACCGGGAGCGCGTGCAGTCCGTCGCCGAGCGCGAGAAGCTCGACGGGCTCTGGGAGTGCATCCTCTGTTTCTGCTGCACGACCTCGTGCCCGAGCTACTGGTGGAACAGCGACCGCTACCTGGGTCCGGCGATCCTCCTGCAGGCCTATCGCTGGATCGCCGACAGCCGCGACGAGATGACCGGCGAGCGCCTGGACGCGCTCGAGGACCCGTTCCGGCTCTACCGCTGCCACACCATCATGAACTGCACCAAGACCTGCCCCAAGGGACTCAATCCCGCCAAGGCCATCGCCGAGATCAAGAAGCTCATGGTGGCGCGGCGGTGAGCCGCTATCGCTATTGATGACGCAAGACGTCGTCGTCCGCTCGATGACGGCGGGCGATCTGCCGGAAGCGACGCGCATCTATCGGTTGGCGTTCGGCACGTTTCTCGGAGCACCGGACCCGAGCCGGTTCCGCCTCGACATGCGGACGTTGGAGACGCGGTTTGCGACCGATCCCGGCACCGCCTTCGTCGCGGAGCGAGCGGGGCGGCTGCTGGGCAGCGTCATCGGCATGGATTGGGGGAGCCAGTTCATCGTCGGGCCGCTCACCGTCGATCCCGCCCACTCGGGCCAAGGCGTGGCGCGGCTCCTGATGCCTGCGATCCTCGATGTCGCAGCCCAGCGCCGGCCCGCGCTGGTCTCGCTCTTCACGCATCCCGCGAGCACGACGCATCTGCGGCTATACGAGAGCTTCGGATTCACCCCTATGTTCCTGACGCCGGTTCTGAGCAAGCCAACGAGAGGCGCTGCGCCGTCGTCCGGCCCGCGGCTTTTCTCGGCGCTCTCAGCGACCGGGCAAGCTGCCGCTCTCGACCAGAGCCGTGGCCTCACTGAAGCGAGTTTTACCGGTCTCGATCTAAGGCGGGAAATCCGCGCCATCGAGGCGCTGCGCCTCGGCGAGACGATCCTGCTCGAGGATGCTGGCGGGCTTGCCGGTATCGCGCTCTGCCACATCGGCGCGGGCACCGAGGCGGGCGAGGGCGCGCTCTTCGTGAAATTCGCGACGGTGCGGCCTCGCGCCGCGCCCGAGTTCGAGCGCCTGCTCGACGCCATCGAAGCTTTGGCCGCCGAGCGACGCGTGCAGCGGATCACCGGGGGTGTCAATTCCGGACGGAGAGACGCCTATGGGCGAGTGATGGCACGCGGCTTTAGAGCGGGGCTCGTGGGCGTCGCGATGCACCGGCCCGATATCGCCGGCACGCTCCGACAGGACGTCTACATCATCGACGACTGGCGCTGAGCCTCAGGGCGCCGGCGTGAATTTGATGCTCGCCAGCGTCGCCTTGAATGTCGCGAGATCCTGCGGCAGGCGCTGCGGCGCCGTCACCAGCGACGCCTCGAACAGAATCCAGTCGTCGGGCGCGTGGCCGAGGCGCTTGTCCTGGCGCTCCTTGCGGATCGCGAAGACATCGACGCGGGCGTGGCCTTGACGGTCGATGTAGCGGCAGAGCGCGCTCGGCGTGCCGGCGAATCGCACGTCCTTCGAGTCGTAGGCGACTGCGGCGCCCCTGGGGCACCGCTTGTCCGCCGTCTCCTTGAGGGTCTTGTACTCCAGCGCATTGTACGACCCGGAGACCGAGATGTAGAGCGCATCGAACGGGACCACGCCCGGGCAGGCGCCCGGCGTCGACAATAGCAGGAACGCGCCGCGGCTGAATGGTGACGGTCGATCGATGCAGAGCGCATAGCCGCGCGGCGCCGTGAGGGCGAAGCCGTAGCGGGCATTGTGATAGGGCGCGGGTGCCTGTACCGAGGCAAGCGTAAGCGCGACGGCAAGCTCGGGAAGCCCGGGGATCAGCATCGTCGCGGCGCTCGCGGGTCCCTGTTTCCGAAGCTCAATCGGCCAATGCAGCGTAGACGAGATTGCGGAAGAGCGCTCTATAGTACTCGCGTTGCCCGGGCGCCTGGGTCAGCAGTACCGCAACCAGCTCCTCGCGCGGATCGACCCAGAAGACGGTGCCGGCGATCCCGCCCCAGTAATACTGGCCGACCGAGCCCGCCGACATCGCGAGGCCGTCCGCGAGCCGCACGGCGAAACCGAGCCCGAAACCGAAGCCCGGTCCCGTCATGACCTCGACGCCGGGGATCGCGCCCAGGTGATCGCTGGTCATGAACGCCACGGTCTTGCGTCCCAAGAGCCGCACGCCGCCCAAGGCGCCGCCGCTCTGGAGCATCAGCGCGAACCGGGCAACGTCCTGCGCCGTCGAGAACAATCCGCCCCCGCCCGATTGGAACATCGGTGGCTCGTGAGGATCGAGCAGGCTCACGGCCTCGCCAGTGTCGGGGTCCTTGTCGAAGGCCTCGGCCACCCGTTGCAGTTCGGACGCGGACACATGGAAGCCCGTGTCCACCATGCCGAGGGGGTGGATGACGCGCTCGGCGAGGATCTCGCCCAGCGGCTTGCCCGCGATCACCTCCAGCACGCGCCCGA
>DATFRA010000432.1:0-4881 GCA_035263705.1 Allostellaceae bacterium | reverse complement strand
GCGCCGAGTGCGCGCGCGACCGCCGACGACACGCCGCTGCCCATGCCGCTGTTGGTCGTCTGCAGGATCAGCATCACCCAGGGAAACGCCAGCGAGGCGCCGGCGAGCGCATTGGTGCCGATGCGGCCGAGAAAGAATCCGTCGAAGGTGATCACGCCCGCGAAGGCGAGCAGGTTGAGGACGTTCGGCGCGGCCAGCCGCATCAGCGTGGGCAGGATCGGCCCTTCGAGCAGCATTCTGGTGCGCGCCGCGGTGGACGGCGGCACGGACTTGGCCCGCGCAGCTGCGGGTGCGATCGCGGATCCGAGTGATGGCGTGGAGATCGAGGCGCTTCGCTCGCTCACAGGGCGCTCCTTGTCCCCCGACGGGACCGGAGCAGCGCTTGGACGAAGCGTCTTTTTCAGAAGCCGGGCGGCTGCAGTGAAGCCCGACCGGGCGGGAGAGAACCCGAATTCAGTGGCGCCCGCAACGCATCATTTCTCAGGCACTCATTAGATTTTCTCATGGACCGCCGGCGCGGCGCCTGGCCGCCTCAGCGCTGCCAGAACCATTTGGCGCCGTCCCGCAGCGCCTGCTCGCGCGTCAGGCCGACGTCGCGGAGCAGGTGCGGGTCGTCGCGCTCCGCCAGGTCGCGTAGCGCCTGGCGTTCGCCGCTGCGCGCAATCCATTGGCGGATGACGGCGAAAATCGCGTGAAGAAGGGCTGGGCCGCGTTCATGGCGGGACGACAGGTCGAGCCGGAGGGGCCCGCGGTGATGCGGGCGGACGGTCGGGCTGGGCATGTTGGTGCTCCATTTCGCCGTCCGACGCACAGTGCAGTCGGTCGGCTGGCCCGGCCATAGGTCCGCGCCGGCTTGTCCTCAAGGCATGGTTTCTCTATCCTGCCCGAGCTTTTCTCATGAAGCTGCCCCATGCCCCGGCGCCTGCCCGCGCTCAATGCGCTGCGCTCCTTCGAAGCGGCCGCCCGCCACGAGAGTTTCACGCGCGCGGCCGAGGAGTTGTGTGTCACCCAGGGCGCGGTGAGCCACCAGGTCAAGGCGCTCGAGCAGGAGCTCGGCATCAAGCTGTTCAACCGCGAACGCCAGCGGCTGGTGATCACCGACTCCGGACGCGAATATCTCGCGGTCGTGCGCGATGCGCTCGACCGCATCGCGCTCGGCACCGAGCGCCTCATGCAGCGCCAGAGCTCCGGGGCGCTGACGATCAGCACCTCGCCGGATTTCGCCGCCAAATGGCTGGTGCATCGCCTCGGCCGGTTCGCCGAGGCGCATCCCGACATCGATCTGCGCGTGTCCGCCACCATGCATCATGTCGATTTCGCCCGCGAGGAGGTCGATCTCGCGGTTCGCCACGGTGACGGCAGCTGGGCGGGCCTGCATGTCGAGCGCCTGTCCGCCGAGCAGCTCTTCCCGGTGTGCAGCCCCAAGCTCGCCGACGGCCGCCAGCGGCTGAGCAAGCCGGCTGACGTGCTGAAATTTCCGCTGCTGCATCTGGAGACGAGCAACAGCTGGTCGCAATGGCTCGAGGCCGCGGGCGTCGCCGATCCCGATCGCGCGCGCGGCCTCGTGCTCAATCGCGCCAGCATGCTGATCGACGCCGCGGTCGACGGGCAGGGGATCGCGCTCGCCCGCACCACGCTGGCGGCGTGGGATCTCCTCAACGGGCGGCTGGTGCGCCCGTTCGCGGAGACGCTGCGGCTGTCGAAGAATTATTGGATCGTCAGCCCGAAGGCGACCGCGATGCTGCCGAAGGTCAGGAAGGCGCGTGACTGGCTGCTCGCCGAGGCGGCGGACGATCTGCGCCGCCTCAAGGCGATGCCGGCGAGAATTCAATAGCGCCCGCTGCGTTCGTGATGGTGCGCAACATTGGTTCGACTATCGTTCCCAAAGTATGACTTTCGGAACAGTCCAAGAACTATATTTTCACAGGATGCAAAATCGACCCTTACGGCCGCAAGCTTTCCGAGATGAACTCGAGCGCATCAGCGCCAAGATCGAGTCCTTCGAGATCGATCGAAGCCGTGACTGACGAACCGCGCGACCTCGTCGCCTCCCATTGGCCGCACCTGCTACCGAAGCTCGACAAGGTCCGTTGATGGATCGCGATTCCAAACTGTCCGGGCCGTCAAGCCGGTCGACCGGGCGGCGATCACCACCGTGGGTGAGGCCCTACGCTTACATTCAGGCTTTCGACCGCAGCCGATCGGCAACGCGGTGGGCGATCTCTGCAGACGCCTCTTCGGGGATCGGGAACACTGAACTGACGTTGATCTCGCCAAGCACGTAAGTGTCATTGCCGTCGCCGTTGCGCGGGCCAAGCATGAAGTCCGCGTCCCAGATCATCGGCAGATCGCGCCGCGGGATGTCCAACAAGGAGATCAGCTGCGGCGTCCATTCGTCTTCCATCAGCCGACGCAGACGTTGGAAGCGCGCGTCGGCGTTGGAGGTATAGAGCCGCGGTCCAGCTTCGGCCCGCACGGCTGGTGCATCGACCAGGGCTCTAACCTTTTGTTGGCCAAAGCCGGCGCAGCGATCACCTGCCATGTAGCAGCGCACCACACCTTCGCTCAGGCGCGCTTGGAACGGCTGATCAATCACGCAGTCTTCTTCGAAATACTCGACGCACCGGTCGAGAAACTCGTCCAGCTCCAGCTCCTCGGAAGCATCTTTGGTGGCATCCAGAACGCGCACTGTCGGTCGGCGGCCTGGATTCGCCAGCGCCTCGACCTTCCAGACGCCCTGGCCCCCGTTGCCACGGTTGCGCTTGATCACGCGCGGGCCAATCGCGAGCCGTGCCGGCAATTCGGCGCGCATCGCCTCGGCTGTTCGATAGAGGGCTGTCTCGCAGCCCCAACTCATTGTGCGGGTACGATGAAGCACCTCCTTGGTGCCCATTTTGAGGATCACGTCGGGATGGGCGCTCACCCAGACGCCACTCGCCGCGACGTCGCGCAGCAGCGCGTCGAGATTGGCGCGATTGCGCCCCTCGTGAATCGGATTGACCCAGACGAGCACTCCATCGAGTGTGGCGAGCTGTGCGCGCACGGCGTCCGCGACATCGTCCTCGTAGACCACCGGTTCTGCATCGACGCCGATATCGGCGAGCGCCGCGAAAATGGCCTTGAAGCGGCTGGTGTCTGGCGAGACGCAGCGGCGTGCCGCCGCATCGCCCCGCCATAGGATAGCGATGCGGCCAAGGCGAGCTGTGCGTTCAGACATGAAAAGGGCTCCGGACTGCTCACGTGTGGTCATTGCGTCGGAAACGACCTCGACGGTGTTCATGGACACGGCTCAACGCTATCCATGGCTCGCTCCCATCATTGATGGCGAGCAGCGCTTGGATGGCGATTCCATCTGGAGGGGAGGCCGCGATGTCCCCTGGTTTGCAGTGTATTTCGATGATTCAAAAAGTCAGGGCCCAGCACGCATGTGTCCCCTCCTTGCGAGGAGGCGGTGCTTGGGCCCGCGAGCCTGGAAGAACGGGGCGACCGTCGAAAGCCCCGCGGTAATTGCTATCTCATTCCGCTCTTCCGCGCAATCGGCGCGGCCTCAAAGCTGGCGTCATGATCGATCCTCCACGGAGAAAAGCCATATGCACCTTTCGGCTGGTTGAGCGAGCGCCTGCACGTCGTGGCTCCTTGCAAAGCACACGATTCCCCTCAACGGCCGCGAAAGAAGACCGTCAGGCGCACGATGTGCTCTCCGGCATCCGTGGTATCCGTGCCGAGCGTCATGGCGGCAGGGTCCTGCGCACTGTGCAAGACCGCATAGACGGGCGACGATCGACTCTCGTCCTTGGTCCAGCTCCCGCCGAGGCACTCCCCGACCTCTGCGACGAGCGTGGCCAGCGCCTTCCCGGCGTCCTCGGCGGTCTTGAAGCCTTCCGACTCGCAGATGTAGGTGCGCGTTCCGTAGAGCAAGCAGTCGCGCCAGTCGGCGAGCGGCATGATCGTGTCGCGGAAATCGCCGTCGCGCGGCGCGCCAGCGATGTACGCGAACTTGTCCTTCGTCACCGTGAGATCGATCACGCGCTCGAGGTCCGGGCACCAGGCGGGCTCGGCCAAAGCCGAGCCGCCCAGCCCGCAGAGGGCGAGCGCCCTGCCGAACGCAAGCACGGCGGCGCGCATCAGTCCGCCGGCGTGACGGTGAAGTCGTCGAAGTAGACGTGGCTGTCAGCCTTCGACCACAGGCCGACGCGCCCGGACACCGGCTCCGGCAGTGTGTGCTCGAGATAGAGCTTGCCATCGAGCCAACCTTCGACCTTGGCCCCGGCGATGCGGACCTTCAGGTCGTGCCACTGGCGGCTCGGGGTGGGCGTGTCGCGAACCCATTTCACCGACGAGCGCTTGCCCTTCTCGAACTTCCACAGCACGAGATTATTTTCCAGGCAATTGGCGCGGATGGTGAGGTAGTCGCCATTCGGCTTGAGATTGAACAGGATGCCGGCGCCCTGATCGATGCGGCCGGAGATGCCCTCGAACCGCACTGTCATCTCGCCGTTGGCGAAATCCGGCACGTCCTTGGCGACGACGTAGGGATAATAGGCGTAGGCCTGCACGCGATCGAGGAATTCGGCGTAGCGCTCGCCATAGAGCGCGCGTGCCTTGTCGGCGATGCCGACGGAGGACTGGCCCTCCTTCCACTGGCGACCGTCGACGGCGAGAACGTTCTTGCCCTTCTCACTCTCGATTCGCCAGATGCCGACGACGCTGACCAGCGCGGTCGGCTCGGCGCCGACCGTGTCCTTGGCGAAATCGAGCTTCAGGTTGCTGGCCGCCGCGGCAAGCGCCGCGCAGCCGAGCGCCGCGATGATCGCCGCGGTTACGCCTGACAAACATCTAAAGGGTCGCATGGCCTTCCTCCTGGGTTGTTCGCTTGATCAA
>DATFRA010000431.1:0-3621 GCA_035263705.1 Allostellaceae bacterium | reverse complement strand
GGCGATCAAGCACGCGGGCAAACGCGCGGGCGTGGCACTCAATCCCAGCACGCCGCCAGAGGCCGTCGATTTCGTGCTCGACCAGCTGGACCTGATCCTCGTGATGACGGTGAACCCCGGTTTCGGCGGGCAGAGCTTCCTCTCCAGCCAGCTCGATAAGATCCGCGCGCTCCGCAAGCGCATCGACTACACGGGCCGCGCGATCGACCTCGAGGTCGACGGCGGCCTCAATCCCGAGACCGCGCGCGCCGCCATTGCCGCCGGCGCCGACGTGCTGGTGGCGGGCACCGCCACCTTCTCCGGCGGCCCGCCCCGCTACGCCGACAACATGCGCCGGCTCCGCGCGGGGAAATGATTTCTGTTGCATGAATAGCTTGCGTCCTTCGACGCGTTCGCTTCGCTCACTTGCTCAGGATGAGGGGGTTGGATGATGGCGGAAAGAAGGAGCCCTCATCCTGAGCAAGCGACCGGAGGGAGCGCGTCGAAGAACGCACTGAGTGCATCCCGCCGGTACCTGATCTAGGATTCGACTGAGGGAATGGCCGTCGCAACGGGGGATCGCCGGCTGCGGTATCGACTCTGGGCAGCCTATTGCCGCACGCCGGCGCACCACGTGCGGCTCTGGGGCCGCGCGCCCAAGGCGCTCGCGCTATCGGTCGACGAGCGCTGGCCCGGCGATCCCCGCCGCGGCGAGGCCATCATCGAGGGCAGCTACCGCTTCGCGGGCGAGACCGTCGCCAGCGCCGATCCGCCCTGGGACCCCGGCCTCGGTAGCGCCGACTGGCAGGCCGAGCTGCATGGCTTCGCCTGGCTCGCCGACATGGCGGCGGTGGCGAGCGAAGCGGCGGCGGGGAAAGCCCGCGTGCTGCTCAAGAACTGGCTCGAGCGGCACGACCGCTGGCATCCGCTCATCTGGCGCGCCGACGTCATGGGCGAGCGGCTCTATGCCTGGATCGCCAACGCGGAGTTCCTGGCGCCGGAGGCGGGCGACGCCGCGTTCCGCCGTGCGTTTCTGCGGAGCCTCGGTCGGCAGACAAGGCACCTGCGCCGCAGCGCCGGCTGGGAGGCGATCGGCCTCGGCCGGCTCGCGGCGCTCAAGGGCCTGCTTGCCGCCGAGATCGCGCTTGCCGCGAAGGACCGTGAGCTCGATGCAGTGCTGAAGAGGCTCGAGGCCGCGGCAAAGGAGCAGATCCTACCCGACGGCGGCCACCGCGCGCGGAGCCCCGCAGCGCAGCTCGCGGCGCTCCGGCACCTGATCGATGCGCGCGCGACGCTCTACGCCGCCCGCATCGAGGTGCCGCAGCCGATCCACGGCGCGATCGATCGCGCGGCACCCATGCTGCGCTTCTTCCGCCACGGCGATGGGCGGTTGGCGCTCTTCAACGACAGCCAGGAGAGCGAGCCCGCGGCAATCGACTTGATGCTCGCGCGCTCGGAGGCGAAGGGCCGGGCGCCCGCCTCCGCGCCCATGTCCGGCTTCGAGCGGCTAGCCGCCGGCAAGTCCATCGTGATCGCCGATTGTGGCCCGCCCGCGGCGGAGCGCTGGGGCGCCCACCCGCATGCCGGCACGCTCTCCTTCGAGATGAGCCATGGGCGCGAGCGGATGATCGTGAATTGCGGCGCCTATCGCGGGTCCAAGGCCGCTTGGCACGCGGCGCTCCGCACCACTGCCGCGCATTCCACGCTGATCGTGGCGGACAAGCCGAGCTGCGAGTTCGACGCCGAGGGTCATATCCTGAAGCACCCCCGAGCCATCACCCGCGAGCGCGCCGAGCAGGACGGCAGCCAGTGGATCTCCACCTCCCACGACGGCTACAAGGCCGAGTTCGGCCTGACCCACTACCGCCAGCTCTTCCTCGCCGAGGACGGCGAGGACCTCCGTGGCGAGGACCGGCTCAGCGGCAGGCCCGGCCAGAGCTTTGCCATCCGGTTTCACCTGCACCCGACGGTGCAGGCATCATTGACGCAAGACGGCACCGCCGCGCTGTTACGATTGGCGAGCGGAGTCGGCTGGCGGCTGCGCGCCCAAGGCGCGGTGCTGAGCCTCGCCGAGAGCATCTACCTCGGCACCGGTGAGATCCGAAAGACCCAGCAGGTCGTGCTCCAGGGCCACGTGGGGACGCAGGGGGCGACGGTGAAATGGGCGGTGCGGCGGGAGGGGAAGTAGGCTCCGAGTCGTGGTCGACTTCTCGATCGCGCGGATTTTAGTCATCGTCCGTCGCGGCGCTGCGCATTCCGTTCTACAGTTTCGGGATCGCACGCACCTGGCTTCGCCAGCGCTCTGGCGGTTGGGCTCCGAACTTTTTTTCGGATCAACCCAAAACCGAGGAGGGCAGCGCCATGCCACAACGCCGTTTCGGAAAGCATCCGCCCAAGCACGACTACCGCACGCTGCGGTTCAAGACCTATGCCACGGCGGCGTTGGCGCCGCCGCCGGCCCAGCTCAGTGTGCTCACCCGCGTCTACGACAAGCTGCACGTCAGCGACCCCAGCGTGCTGTTCCCGATGGACGGCAACGACACGCTCGGCGACTGCACCATCGCGGCGCTCGCGCACGCCGTCACGACCTATCGCGGCCTGATCGGCCAGAAGGACATCATGACGCGGCAGGCGGTGATCAAGCTCTACATGCACCTGACCGGCGGCGTCGACAGCGGGCTCAATGAGCTCGATGTGCTGAACTACTGGCACCAGAACGCCGTCGCCAAGGACAAGATCCTCGCCTATGTCAGCATCGACCCGAAGAACCATACGCACATCGAGCAGGCGATCCAGCTGTTCGGCGGCGTCTATCTGGGCTTCCAGGTGCAGCAGAACTGCATCCAGGAGTTCGACGCCCGCCAGCCGTGGACGCCGGGCCCGCTGACCCAGGACGGCCACGCGGTGTTCGCGGTCGGCTACGACCCGAACGCCGTCACGGTGTTGACCTGGGGCAACACCCAGCAGGGCACTTGGGCCTGGTGGGACGAATGCGTCGACGAGGCCTACGCACTGCTGCCGCCCGAGGCCGCCAACGCCAACTTCGCGCCCGGCTTCAACCTGGCGCAGCTGCAGGCGGACCTCGCCGACGTCGCGAACTGAGGCGAGCGCTCATCCTTGAAACGAAACCGCCCGCGAGGGGCTGCCTCGCGGGCGGTTGATGGCCCCGTGGTGGTGCCTCGTCAGTCGCGGCGCTGTCCCATAAACTGCAGCATGAACAGGAACAAGTTCAGGAAGTCGAGGTAGAGCGCGAGCGCACCCATGATCGCCTTCTTGCCCGCGATCGTGCCGTCGTCCTGCTCGGTGTACATCTCCTTGATGCGCTGCGTGTCCCAGGCCGTGAGCCCCGTGAACACGACGACACCGATCACGGAGATCGCGAACTGGAGCGCGGGCGAAGCGAGGAAGATGTTCACCAGGCCCGCGATGATGATGCCGATCAGGCCCATGAACATGAAGGATCCGACACCCGAGAGATCGCGGCCCGTGGTGTAGCCGTAGAGGCTCGTACCCAGGAACATCGCGGCGGTGATGAAGAAGGTCGAGGCAATGCTCATCCCGGTGTAGACCAGGAAGATGCCCGCAAGCGACAAGCCGACCGACCCCGCGTAGATCCAGAAGGTGGTCTGCGCCGCCGCGAGG
>DATFRA010000430.1:0-2723 GCA_035263705.1 Allostellaceae bacterium | reverse complement strand
GATGATGTCGCTGCCGGCCTTCGGCATCGCCTTGATGATCGCAAGCGAGGTCGCAGGGTCCGGATCGCCCGCCATCAGGAAGGCGACGAAGGCCGAGCGGCCCTCCCTCTTCAGTTGCGCAAAGCGCGCATCGATGCGGGTGGTCACTTCTTCCCCCGCAGGATGTCGCCGACCTGAGGCACGTCCTTGTCGCCACGGCCGGAGAGATTGACCACCATGAGATGATCTTTCGGGCGCACTGGCGCGAGCTCCATCACCTTGGCGATGGCGTGTGCGGGTTCGAGCGCGGGGATGATGCCCTCCAGCCGCGACAGCAACTGGAACGCGGCGAGCGCCTCGTCGTCGGTCGCGGAGAGATACTTCACGCGGCCAACTTCGTGCAGCCAGGAATGCTCCGGCCCGATGCCGGGATAATCCAGTCCGGCCGAGATCGAATGCGCGTCCTGGATCTGGCCATCCTCGTTCATCAGCAAGTAAGTGCGATTGCCATGCAGCACGCCGGGGCGGCCGCCCGCGATCGAGGCTGCATGCAATTGCGTCAGCCCGTGACCGGCCGCCTCGACGCCGAAAATCGCGACCGCGGGATCATCGAGGAAGGGATGGAACAGGCCCATCGCGTTGGAGCCGCCGCCGATGCAGGCGACCAGCGAATCCGGCAGGCGGCCTTCGGCCTCCTGCATCTGCTTCCTGGTCTCGTTGCCGATGATCGACTGGAAGTCGCGCACCAAGGTCGGATAGGGATGCGGGCCCGCCACCGTGCCGATACAATAAAAGGTGTTGTGCACGTTGGTGACCCAGTCGCGCAGGGCCTCGTTCATCGCATCCTTCAGCGTTCTTGTGCCCGACTGCACCGGAAACACTTTCGCGCCCAGCATCTCCATGCGGATCACGTTGGGCTGCTGCCGCGCCACGTCGACGGCGCCCATATAGACCACGCACTCAAGGCCAAAGCGCGCGCAGAGCGTGGCGGTGGCCACACCGTGCTGGCCGGCGCCGGTCTCGGCGATGATGCGCTTCTTGCCCATTCGCCGCGCCAGCATGATCTGGCCAAGCACGTTGTTGACCTTGTGCGAGCCGGTGTGGTTCAGCTCCTCGCGCTTGAAGTAGATTTTTGCGCCGCCGAGATGCTCGGTGAGCCGTTCGGCGAAATAAAGCGGCGAGGGACGGCCGACATAGTCGCGGAGATGGCCGTTCATCTCGGCCTGGAACGCCGGATCGACCTTGGCCTCGTTATAGGCCTTTTCCAGATCGAGAATCAGCGGCATCAGCGTTTCCGCGACAAAGCGGCCGCCGAAAATACCGAAATGCCCGTGCTCGTCGGGACCACTGCGGAAGGAATTGGGACGCGCCTGGTTCATCGCACACTCAACTCTTCTTGCCGCTCTGGCGAAGTCTCTCCGCCCCCTCTCCCCGCTCTTGCGGGGAGAGGGTTGGGGTGAGGGGCTCTTTCTGCAAAGTCGATGAGAGAGGCGTGCGCGGAGACTCCCCCTCACCCGGATCGCTGACGCGATCCGACCTCTCCCCGTAAACGGGGAGAGGTGAAGAAAGGTCGGTCGCACGCGCGGCGCGGATGAAGTCACGGATCATGTCGACGTCCTTGACACCGGGCGCACGCTCGACTCCGGAGGACACATCGACGCCGGCGGCGCGGGTGGTGCGCACAGCGTCGGCGACATTGCCGGCGTTGAGCCCGCCGGACACCATGAACGGCAGACTGAGGTCGAGATTCTCCAGCACATGCCAGTCGAACGCGGCGCCAAGGCCGCCGGGCCGCGTAGCGCCCCTGGGCGGACGGGCGTCGAACAGGACTCGGTCGCAAACGGCGGCGTAGGCAGGCAGCGAGACAAGGTCTGTCTTGCTCTCGACCGGGAGCGCCTTCATCACCTCACGGCCATACTTGCGCTTGATCTCGGAGACGCGCGCGACAGTTTCGTGTCCATGGAGCTGCAGGATGTCCGGCTGCAGCACCTCGACGATCCCGGCCAGCGTCGCGTCATCGGCGTTGACAGTGAGAGCGACCTTGATCGCGCGGCGCTTGACCCGCTGTCCGAGCTCGCGCGCCACATCGAGCGCGAGATGACGCGGCGACGGCGGAAAGAACACGAAGCCCACCATGTCGGCGCCCGCGTCGAGCGCCACATCGAGCGTCTCGCGCGTGGACAGGCCACAGATTTTGACAGCCAGAGGCATGGGCTTTCGTCGGGCGGAAAATTTCAGGGTCTTGCGGGCCGCTTCTACAACGTCGCGCCCTGCTTGTCTCGCCCGGAGGCCCCGTAAAACGCCCCCGGCAGCGCCCGGCGGTGCGGCTCGCCGCGGGAGGTCACGGCCTGGCTGCGCAGTTCCGCAAGCTGGGCGCGAGCAGCCCTCGCGTCAGTCTCATGTTGGCGTGCCGCCCGCCGCCAGCGGCGCTGGCCGAACCAGGTGGTGAGGCCGCCCGCAACAACGCCGAGGATCGCAATTGCGATGATCAGCACGAACAGCGGCAGCGAGACGGAGATGGCGGGATCCACCGAATTGAAAGGATCGAAGGACACCGTGACGGAATGCCGGTTCGCCACCGCGAACACGACGAAGATCAGAGCCAGCGGAATGACGATCATGGCCGTGAAGAATTTCCGCATGAGACTGGCTCGCGTTGATATAAGGCTTTAGGCGTGCAACGCGCGGACGCCGGCTTTGTGCCGCGTGTCCCAGAGGTTATGCGCCAGCCTCGGGATTGTCGC
>DATFRA010000429.1:0-12531 GCA_035263705.1 Allostellaceae bacterium | reverse complement strand
GCACGGACCAAAAGCTCGTGGTGATGCGCTCCTGGGAGACCGACAAGGAACGCCTCACTGGTGTGCGCCGTCTCCTGGAGCAGCTCGCCAAGATCGCGGAAGCCTCGCCGCCTGAGGTCAAGGCGCCGGCACTGACTCGCGCCGCGCGTTGACCCTCACCCTCCATCGCCGTACGGCGATGGGTCCCTCCCTCTCCAGTCACACGCGGGAGAGGGGCCCAAAACGCGTCGTTTCTTTTGCCCCTCGCCCACGAAGTGGGAGAGGGAGGGACCCGTTGCGAAGCAACGGGAGGGTGAGGGAATCAGTCAGCGGGCGCTGCGGCCTTCTCAGTCTTCAAGAGGTCGAACAGCGGCAGAAAGAATTCCGGCTCCTGCGCGCCGGAGACCACGTATTTACGCTCGAAGATGAAGCAGGGCACGGCGCTGATGCCGATCCGGCGCGCGCTCATGTCCGCGGCGAGCACCTCCTCGGCGCCCTCGGGGCTCGCGAGGAAACGCGCGCTTGCCTCGCCGTCGAAGCCGGCCTCCTCGGCGATCTCCGCGAGGGTCGAGCGATCGCCGATGTCGCGGCCCTCGATGAAGTAGGCGTTGAAGAGCGCCTCCACAACGGGATCGGCGTCGCCCGCATCGCTTGCGTGGCGGATCAATCGGTGCGCGTCACGGGTGTTCGGCGTCACCCGGATGCGCTCGAAGTGGAAGGGAATACCGACGGTGGCGCCGACGTCGGTGACGTTCTGATAAATCCGGCTCGCGTGCTGCCCGCCGCCGAACTTTGCGGCGATGTAGCGCTCGCGCGCCATGCCTTCCGGCGGCATGTCCGGATTGAGCTGGAACGGGTGCCACAGGATCTCCACCGCCGCCTCCGGGCGCTGCTGCAGGGCCGAGGCAAGCCGGCGCTTGCCGATGTAACACCAGGGGCAGATCACATCCGAGACGACGTCGATGCGCATTGAGTGGCTCCCGTGATCGCGGCGTGACGGACTCTAGCATAGGCGGGTAGCGCTCGCTTGACGGTCCCGTACGCCCTCGCGAGGATGGCTGCAATGTCTGCCGCGCACATCTTCGACGCACCCTTTCTGGCGCGCAGGACCGCGAACCATGCGGCTTTGACGCCGCTCTCGTTTCTTGCGCGCGCGGCGGCGGTTTATCCGGACAAGATCGCGCTGATCCACGGCGAGCTGCGCTTCACCTACGCGGAATTCTACCGGCGCTGCGGCCGCCTGGCGGATGCGCTGCGGCGACGCGGGATCGGCTTCGGCGATACCGTGTCGTTGATGGCGCCCAACGTGCCGGCGCTCCTCGAGGCGCACTACGGCGTCGCCATGGCCGGCGGCGTCCTGAACGCGCTCAACTACCGCCTCGACGCGCGCTCGATCGCCTTCATCCTCGATCACGGCGGCGCGAAGCTGCTCATCACGGACCGCGAATACGCGTCGACGATCCGTGCGGCGCTCGGCCAGGTCGCGCGGCGGCCAATCGTGATCGACATCGACGATCCCCTGGCGGAGGGCGGCGAGCTCCTGGGCGAGATGGATTACGAGGCGTTCCTCGCGACCGGCGATCCCGCGGCGCCCTGGCAGCCGCCGGCGGATGAGTGGCAGGCCATCGCCCTCAGCTATACCTCGGGGACCACGGGCAACCCCAAGGGCGTCGTCTACCATCATCGCGGCGCGTTCCTGAGCGCGGTGGGTAACGGCATCGCGTTCAGATTGACTCCGGCCTCGGTCTATCTCTGGACGCTGCCGATGTTTCACTGCGCCGGCTGGACCTACACCTGGGCCGTGACGGCCGCGGCGGCGACGCATGTGTGCCTCCGCCGGGTCGATCCCGCGCTGATCTTTCCGGCGATCGCCGAGCATGGCGTGACGCATCTCTGCGGCGCGCCGATCGTGCTCAATATGCTCGTCAACACCCCCGAGAGCGTGCGGCGGCGGTTCGATCGCACCGTCGAGGTCGCGACCGGCGGCGCGGCACCGCCGTCGCCGATCATCGCGGCGATGGAGCGCATGGGCTTCCGCGTGACGCATCTCTACGGCCTGACGGAGACCTACGGGCCCGCGACGCTCTGCGCCTGGCAAGAGCCGTGGGGCGGGCTCGGCCTCGACGAGAGGGCCCACATGATGGCGCGCCAAGGCGTGCGCTCCCTCACGCTCGACGGCACACGCGTGGTGGACCGCGCCACGAGCGCCGACGTGCCGGCGGACGGCACCACCATCGGCGAGCTCGTCCTGCGCAGCAACACAGTCATGAAGGGTTATCTCTGGAATCCCACGGCGACCGATGAGGCCTTTGCCGGCGGCTGGTTCCACACCGGCGACCTCGCGGTCATGCATCCCGACGGTTATGTCGAGATCAAGGACCGGGCCAAGGACATCATCATCTCCGGTGGCGAGAACATTTCCTCCCTCGAGGTGGAGGAGGCGCTTTACCGGCACCCGCAGGTGCTCGAAGCCGCCGTGGTGGCGCGGGCCGATCCGACCTGGGGCGAGAGCCCGTGCGCCTTCGTCACGCTGAAGCCCGGCGCCGACGTGGATGCCGCCGGGATCATCGCGTGGTGCCGAGGCCACCTCGCGCATTTCAAGGTGCCGCGAACGGTCGTGTTCGGTCCATTGCCGAAGACATCGACCGGGAAAATCCAGAAATTCGCACTGCGCGAGCAGGCGAGGGCTCTGGTTTGACGGACGGCGTGACGGCCGGCATTCTCCCGCGCGAAAAATCGGAGGTCGCCATGAAATCGGAACTCCTGCTTGTCTGTCCGCTCTACGACGGCACGGAGCAGCGGCTGGACGAGCTCTACACCGTCCATCGGCTCTGGACGGCGAAGGATCAGGCGGGGCTGCTCAAGGACGTACGCGACCGCGTGCGCGCGATCTCCACCATGGGCGCCGTCGGCTGCAAGGCCGAGCTCATGGACGCGCTGCCGAGGACCGAGATCATCGCCTGCTTCGGCGTGGGGGTCGACGCGATTGACCTCAAGGCCGCGAAGGAGCGCAAGATCGCCGTCACCAACACGCCCGACGTGCTGACGGAATGTGTCGCCGATCTCGGCATGACGCTGCTGCTGGCGGCGGCGCGCCAGATTCCGCAGGCCGACCGCTATGTCCGCGACGGCAAATGGCTCAAGGCGAACCACCACCTCTGCCAGCACGTCGGCGGCAAGACCCTCGGCATTGTCGGCCTCGGCCGCATCGGTCAGGCCGTCGCCAAGCGCGCGGAGGCATTCGGGATCAAGGTCGTCTATCACAGCCGGCACAAGAATGCCGCCGTGTCTTATCGTTATTACGACGACATCAAGAAAATGGCGGCCGACGTCGACTATCTGATGTTGACCCTGCCGGGCGGCGCGGAGACGAAGCACCTCGTCAACACCGATGTGCTGAGGGCGCTGGGGCCCGATGGCACGCTGATCAACATCGCGCGTGGCTCCATCGTCGACGAGAAGGCGCTCGTGCAGGCGCTCACGTCCGGCGCGCTCGGCGCCGCCGCGCTCGACGTGTTCGAGGCCGAGCCCAAGGTGCCGGAGGAGTTGCTCGCGATGGACAACGTCGTTCTGCAGCCGCATCAGGGCAGCGCCACCCACGACACCCGCGCCGCCATGGGTCAGCTCGTCATCGACAATCTCGTCGCGCATTTCGCGGGAAAGCCGCTGCTCACGCGCGTGGTGTAGCCCTCGGTTCTAGCTCTAGCTCTAGCTCTAGCTCTAGCTCTAGCTCCCTCATTCCTCACCTTGCCTCTCCTCTCTCCCCCAAAGCTGGGGGCGAGGGGAGAGGGATTCACTTGCGGCTCTGCTAGGGGAGAATGAATTCCCTCTCCGCTCTCTGGCTCATATCAGCTGCTCCAGAGTCGGCGTGGCTGCGCGCGGGATGATCGCGCCGGGATATTGCACGACGGCACCGGCGAGACCGTGGCCCGCGCGGGCGGCCTGCGAGGGTGAGGCGCCGGCCAGACGAGCGGCGAGATAGCCGGCGTTGAAGCCGTCGCCGGCCGCGGTGGTGTCCACCGCCGTCACGGGCTTGGGCACGGGCACATTGGTAAGCGCGCCGCCCGCGAGGATAACGCAGCCGTGGGCGCCGCGCTTCACGGCGATCTCCGGCACTCCCGATGCGGCGTACCGGCGTGCGGTCGTCGCAGGATCGCTGTCGCCGCACACGGCCCGCTCGTCCTCGAAGGTCGGTAGCGCCAGCGAGATCACCGGCAGGAATTCCGCGAAGACACGTCGCGCCGCCGCCGGCTCCGGCCAAAGGGCAGGGCGGTAGTTCGTGTCGAAAACAACCAACCGGCCGCGCGAGCGCGCGTTCGCCAGAGCCGCGCGGAACCGCTCCCGCGCCTCTGATGCCAGCACGGCGAGCGTGACACCGGAGAAATAGACCGCGTCGTAGTCCGCCGTGAGCGCCGCGAGCAATGGCGCGGTCTCGGCGGTGATGAACAGCGAGCGCACCGCGGCCTCGCTGCGCCAATAGAAAAAGCGGCGCTCGCCGGAGTCGCCCGTGCGGATGAGGTAGAGACCGGGTAATCGGCCGGGCAGGCGGGCGACGCGGCCGGTGCCGATGCCCTCCGCTTGCCAAGCGGAGATCATGGTCTCGCTCATGGGATCGTCGCCCAGCGCCGTCACGTAGTCGACGGCGATCCCGCGCTTGCCGGCGGTGCGCGCGAGGTAGAGCGCGGTATTCAAGGTGTCGCCGCCGTAGCCCAGCGCCAGCGACCGCTCGTCGCGGTGCGTGAGCTCCAGCATGCATTCGCCGATCGCGGCGACGCGGATCATGTTTCGCCTCTTGTCGGGCCCCGCCGATGCATTAGTCTTTCCGCCGAGCGGTCGCCGTCAAGCCGAGACACAGGGAGCAGCGATGCACGAGATCTTCGAGCGCACCACGGTGATCCCCGTCCTCACCATCGAGCGCCTCGAGGACGCGCTGCCGCTGGCGAACGCGCTGCTGCGCGGCGGGCTCGCCGTGCTCGAGGTCACCTTCCGCACGGAAGCCGCGGCGCCCGCCATCGCCGCGATGGCCCGCGAGCTGCCCGACGCCGTCGTCGGCGCCGGCACCCTCCTGCGGCCCAACGATATCACGCAGGCACTGGAGGCCGGCGCCAAGTTCCTGGTAAGCCCCGGCCTGTCGCCGGAGCTGGTGGCGGTTGGGCTCGCCGCGACCGATGTGCCCTATCTCCCCGGCGTCGCCACGGCCTCGGAAGTGATGGCGGCGCGCGGCCTCGGCTGCTCGCTGCTCAAATTCTTTCCGGCGGCGGCGATTGGGGGGCCGGCGACGCTCGCGGCCTTCGCGCCGGTGTTCCGCGGCATCGCGTTCTGCCCGACCGGCGGCATCACCGAGGAGACCGCGCCAACCTATCTGCGGCTTCCGAACGTGCCGATGGTGGGGGGCGCATGGATGGTGCCGGCCGCCGCCATCGCCGAGCGCGACTGGAGCCGGATCACGACCCTGGCGAAGAAGGCGGCGAGCCTCACGCGCGGCTGAGCCAGCGGCGGAGCTCCTCGACGTAGTCCACTGGGAAGCCGCGCGCCTCTGCGGCGGCGATGATCGCCTCCAGGTAGCCCGCGCGTGCACGTCCACGGGCGGTGTCGCTGGCGACGTAGACGAGGGTGGGCTCGCCGGCGACGACGACGGTATCTCGGCGGAACAGACCGCCTCCGATCTCCTCGAATTCGTCGAGGGTGCGCTCGCAACCAGGCGTCAGCGACCAGAGCACGCCGACCACGCGTGACGCGGGATCCGGCACGATCGTCGAATAGCCACCCCGAGCCACCACGAAGCGCCAGCCCGACAGCGCGGTCGTACCGATCTCACGCGCGGCCGGGCATCGCCGCGCCATGTCGGCTGCGATCATATTGGCGCCGTAGGCGAAGTATCGTCGGAGTGCCTCGGTCGCCACGACCGTGCTCAATAGGTCGCGCGGCCGCCGCTGAGGTCGTAGACCGCGCCGGTGCTGAAGGAGCAATCCTCCGAGGCGAGCCAGGCGACCAACGCCGCCGCTTCCTCGACGGTGCCGAAGCGGCCCATGGGGATTTTCGACAGCATGAACTGGGTGAATTCCTCGCTGACCTGCGAGAGAAGCTCGGTCTTGATCACCGCGGGTGCCACGCAATTGACGCGGATGCCGGTGGTCGCGAGCTCCTTGCCGAGCGCCTTGGTGAAGCCGATCACCCCAGCCTTGGCGGCGGCGTAGGCGGCGGCCTTCGGATTGCCTTCCTTGCCCGCGATCGACGCTATGTTGACGATGCGGCCGTAATTGCGCCTGGTCATGCCGGGCACGACGGCGCGATTGCAAAGAAAGACGCCGCTGAGATCGATGTCGATCACTTTCTGCCAATCGGCAAGAGAATAGTCGACGACGCTTGCGGTCGGCCCAGTAATGCCCGCGCTCGCCACCAGGATGTCGATCGGTCCGAGGCGGCGCTCTGTCTCGGAAACCGCAGCCGTCACGGATTTTTCCTGCGTCACGTCCATCGCGACGCCAATCGCACCTTGGAGCCTGATTGCAGAGGCTTCGGCGCTCGTGAGGTCCCAGAGCGCGACCTTCGCGCCCGACTGAATGAAGCGCTGCGCGATGGCGTAGCCGATGCCGCGCGCGCCGCCGGTAATGGCGGCGACCCGCCCCTGGAGGTCGATCTGGTTCATGGTGCTTTCTGCGCTTGTTCCCGGTCGCTAAGATGCCGGCATTGGAAGCAAAGGCCGGGCACCAAGTCAATGAAGCGCGCCCGCCACAAACGAGGAGACGCAATTGTCTGACGACGTCCGCACCCGCACGAAGCTCCGCAGCACCGAATGGTTCGGCAAGCCCGACCGCGATGGTTTCGCTCACCGCTCCTGGATGAAGAACCAGGGTCTGCCGCATCATCTCTTCGACGGTCGGCCGGTGATCGGCATCTGCAATACATGGTCGGAGCTCACGCCCTGCAACGCGCACTTCCGCCGGATCGCCGATCACGTGAAGCGCGGCGTCTACGAGGCCGGGGGCTTCCCGTTGGAATTCCCGGTGATGAGCCTGGGCGAGACACTGATGCGCCCCACCACCATGCTGTTCCGCAACCTCGTCAGCATGGATGTCGAGGAATCGATCCGCGCCAATCCGATCGACGGCGTCGTGCTGCTGATGGGTTGCGACAAGACCACGCCCGCCTTGCTGATGGGCGCCGCGAGTTGCGACCTGCCGACCATCGGCGTCTCCGGCGGTCCGATGCTCAACGGCAAGTTCCGCGGCCAGGACATCGGCTCCGGCACCAATGTCTGGTCGTTCAGCGAGGACGTGCGTGCCGGAAAGATGTCGCTGGCGGATTTCATGGACGCCGAGGCCTGCATGTCGCGCTCCGCCGGCCACTGCATGACCATGGGCACCGCCTCCACCATGGCAAGCATGGTGGAGGCACTCGGCATGGGCCTGCCCGGCAACGCCGCGATCCCCGCCGTCGACTCCCGCCGCTACGTGCTCGCGCACATGGCGGGCCGCCGCGTCGTCGAGATGGTGCGCGAGGATCTCCGCATGTCGAAGATCCTGGTCCGCAAGGCCTTCGAGAATGCGATCCGCGTCAATGCCGCGATCGGCGGCTCGACCAACGCGGTGGTGCATTTGCTCGCACTAGCGGGACGCGTGGGGACGAAGCTCGCGCTCGCGGACTGGGACCGGCTCGGCCACGACATTCCGCTGCTGGTAAACCTGATGCCGTCGGGCCGCTTCCTGATGGAGGACCTCTACTACGCCGGTGGCTTGCCGGCGGTGATCCGCGAGCTCGGCACGCTGATCCACCAGGACGCGCTCACGGTCAACGGCAAGACTATGGGCGAGAATACGAAGGACGCGCCCTGCTACGACCGGGAGGTGGTGGCGGCCTTCAAGCAGCCGATCCAGGAGCGGGCGGGAATCGCAGTGCTGCGCGGCAACCTCTGCCCCGACGGCGCGGTGATCAAGCCCTCGGCGGCGACGCCCGCGCTGATGAAGCATCGCGGCAAGGCGCTCGTCTTCGAGAACATCGAGGACTTCCACGCGCGCATCGACACCGTCGACGCCGACGCGACCATGGTGATGGTCATGAAAGGGGCTGGACCCAAGGGTTACCCGGGCTTCCCCGAGGTCGGCAATATGCCGCTTCCCGCCAAGGTGCTGAAGAAGGGCATCACCGACATGGTGCGCATCTCCGACGCGCGCATGAGCGGCACCGCCTATGGCACCGTGGTGCTGCACATCTCGCCCGAGGCCGCCGCCGGCGGCATGCTGGCCATGGTGCAGAACGGCGACCCGATCGAGCTCGACGTGGAGAAGCGAAGCCTGCACCTCGACGTGCCCGAGGCCGAGCTGCAGCGCCGGCGCGCCACCTGGAAGCCGCCGCAGCCCAGCTACGACCGCGGCTATGCACGGCTCTACATCGACCACGTGCTGCAGGCGCACCAGGGCGCCGATCTCGATTTCCTGGTCGGGAAGAGCGGCGCCTTGGTCGCGCGGGAATCGCACTGATCGCCAGGGCCGCAGCGTCGCGCAGGGCCTATCGCCGGGACCCGCGGATTGCTATGATTCGCGACAAGGCGACCGCAAGGAATCAACCTTCGGAACGCGCGCCAGAAGCACCGCCGATCATCGGAACGGCGCCCCGCCTGGCAGGACAGGGAGGAAACGACATGCCACGCATTGCTCGGCGAAAGCTGCTCAAACTGACGGGCGCCGGCGCGCTCGCCGCGAGAACCGGCGGCATCGCCGCGATCCTGGCGGCGGGGCGGGCGCCCGTCTACGCTCAAACCACAAGCCTTCACTGGCTGCGCTGGAACGACTTCGTGCCGGCCTCGGACGAGCTCCTCAAGAAGGAGATCGCGCCGGCGGCGGAGAAGGCGCTCGGCTTCAAGCTCAACATCGAGACCATCAACGGGAACGACCTGCAGGCGCGCACGACCGCGGCGATCCAATCGGGCACCGGACCGGACGTGATCTGTGCGCTCAACAACTGGCCGCAGCTCTATGCAGAGAGCGTCGCCAATGTCGACGACGTCGCCGAGGAGATCGGCAAGGCGCAGGGCGGCTATTACGACGTATCCAAGGCCGTCGCCAACGACGGCAAGAAGTGGCTGGGCGTGCCGTGGTGCGTGATCGGCGCCCAAATCGTCTATCGCAAGTCCTGGCTCGCGGAGCAAGGGGCGAACGAGTTCCCGAAGACCTGGGAGGAATATCGCGCGCTGGGCAAGAAGCTGAAGGCCGCCGGGCATCCGATCGGGCAGACCCTCGGCCACACCTTCGGCGATGCGCCCACCTTCACCTATCCCTATCTCTGGTCCTGGGGCGGCAAGGAAGTCGAGACCGATGGCAAGACCGTGGTCCTCAATACCAAGGAGGCGGTCGAGTCCGCGAAATTCATGACCGCGTTCTGGAAGGAAGCCCATGACGAAGGCGGGCTCGCTTGGGACGACACCAACAACAATCGCGCCTTGCTCTCGGGCACCATCAGCGCGACCTTGAACGGCGCCTCGATCTATCTCGAGGCCAAGCGCAAGCCCGACACCTATCTCGACGAAAAGGGGAAACCCATGTTCCAGGACATGGGGCATGCGCCGCTGCCCAAGGGGCCGGGGGGCCAGTTCGCCTATCACGTGCCCATGAGCAACATGCTGATGGGCTATTCGAAGAACCAGAAGGCGGCAAAGGATTTTCTCCGCTGGATGATGTCGAAAGACGTCTATCAGAAGTGGTTCAATACCCAGCAGGGCTATACGGTCGGCGCGACCGCGACCTGGGAAGAGGAACCGGTCTGGGAGAAGGACCCCGTGATGCTGTCGTTCCGCTCGGCGGCCCGCGCAGGCCGGTTCCCTGGCTACGCGGGACCCGCGGACCGCAAGGCCGCGGAGGGCGTGAGCAAATACCTGATCACCGACATGTATGCCAAGGCGGTGCAGGGCATGTCCGCCGAAGACGCGGTCAAATGGGCGCATGAGGAGTTCGTGAAGATCCACGCCTCGTGAGCGGCGCCCCCGCTCGCTGCGCGCGCGCGGAGACCCGCTCCGCAGGCCGTCGCAACCGGCATCAGGCGGCAAGGGAGCTCGAATGGCGGTCCCGTATGCCCTGACCGAACCGCGACCTTACGTCGGCGCGCCTCGGCGCGGCCCGGTCACTAGGCTCCTGGAGGACGAGCGCTGGCTTGCGCTCGTCCTCATGCTGCCGACGCTGGTGTTGCTTGCACTCTTCATCGCTTATCCCTTCGTGAAGGGTGTCGAGCTTTCGGTGACCGATGCCAAGGTCGGGGTGCCCGGCAGTTTCGTCGGACTGCACAATTTCTCCGTGCTCGCCAACGACAGCATTTTTCGCGCCGCGGTCTGGAACACATTCGTCTACACGGGCGTCACCACGGTGTTCAAACTCGCGCTCGGCCTCTGGCTCGCGCTGCTGCTGAACCGGCATTTCAAGGGCAAGGCGTTGACGCGGGCTTTCGTGCTGCTGCCCTTCATCATCCCGACGGTGCTCTCAACTTTCGCGTGGAAGTGGATGTTCGATCCGACCTTCAGCGTGATCAACTGGACGCTTTACCGGCTCGGCTTGATCACGAGCCGGATCAACTGGCTCGGTGATCCCGACCTCGCGATGATCTCCGTGATCATCGTCAACATCTGGCGGGGTGTGCCGTTCTACGCGATTAGCCTGCTTGCCGGGCTTCAGACCATCAATCCCGAGCTCCAAGAGGCGGCAGCCATCGACGGGGCGCGACCCTGGCAGCGGTTCTGGCACGTGACCTGGCCGCTGCTGCTGCCGGTCACCATGGTGGTTGTGCTGTTCTCGGTGATCCAGACCTTCGCCGATTTCCAGCTGGTCTACGTGCTCACCGGCGGGGGCCCCGCCAACGCCACGCATCTGTTCGCGACTTACGCCTATCAAATCGGCGTGGGCACCGGTCTCTTGAGCGAAGGCGCCGCGGTGTCGCTCGCGATGTTCCCGGTGCTCTTGATCGTGGTGATCGTGCAGCTCCTCTACATCCGTCGCGTGGAGACCCACTGACGCCATGACGGAATCAGCAAAGCCATGATCGAAGGAGCGCGGTGGCGGCGGTGGGTCTTCTTCTATGTCCCCCTGGGGTTCTTCGTCCTCGGCCTGCTGTTCCCGTTCTACTGGATGGTGGTGACCACCTTCCGTCCGGACGCCGAGCTCTATCGTCCCTGGATGGCGCCCAATTACACGCCGTTCTGGACGCTCCGACCGACGCTCGAGCACATCAGCTATCTCCTCGGCGAGACCTTGTTCAGCCGGTGGATGCTGAACACGCTGATGATCTCGATCGCCGCGACACTGATCTCCCTGTTCTGCGGCCTGCTGGCGGGTTATGCGCTCTCGCGGTTGAAATTCCCGTTCGCCGGCAGCCTCGGCACCGGCATATTCGTGACCTACCTCGTGCCGCAGACGCTGCTCTTCATCCCGCTCGCCGACATCATCCGGGACTTCCGGCTCGGCGACACGCCCTGGGCGCTCATTTTCACGTATCCGACCTTCCTCATTCCATTCTGCACCTGGCTGCTGATGGGATACTTCAAGGCGATCCCAAAGGAACTCGAGGAGTGCGCGCGGATCGACGGTGCGCCGCGCTGGAAGGCCATGGTCTACATCATCTTCCCGATCGCGGTGCCAGGCATCCTCTCGGCGGGGATCTTCGCCTTCACCCTGTCCTGGAACGAGTTCATCTACGCGCTGGTCTTCCTGTCGTCGGCCGAGCAGAAGACGGTCGCGGTCGGCGTCACATCGGAGCTGGTGCGCGGCGACGTGTTCTACTGGGGGCAACTGATGGCGGGCGCGCTGCTCGGCTCGATCCCGGTCGCCTTCATCTACTCGTTCTTCGTCGAGCACTACGTCGCCGGCCTCACCGGCTCCGTCAAAGGATGATGTGAAGCCATGGCCCGCGTGCTGCTGCGCAACCTCAACAAATTCTACGACCACGACGTTCACGCGGTGAAGAACGTCAATCTGGAAATCCGCGACAAGGAATTCGTCGTGCTGGTCGGCCCGTCGGGCTGCGGCAAGACCACGACCTTGCGCATGGTGGCCGGGCTCGAATCGATCTCATCGGGCCAGGTGCTGATCGGTGACACGGTGGTCAACGATCTGGCGCCGATGGACCGCGACATCGCCATGGTGTTCCAGAACTACGCGCTCTATCCGCACATGAGCGTGTACGACAACATGGCGTTCGGCCTGAAGATGCGCAAAGCCGACCGCACCGAGATCCGCAAGCGCGTCCAGGAAGCCGCCGACATTTTGGGCATCCAGGATTTACTGGCCCGCAAGCCGCGCCAACTCTCCGGCGGGCAGCGCCAGCGCGTCGCGCTCGGCCGCGCAATCGTCCGCCATCCGCAGGTGTTTCTGTTCGACGAGCCGCTGTCCAACCTCGACGCCAAGCTGCGCGTGCAGATGCGCGTCGAGTTGAAGAAGCTGCACAACCGGCTCAACACCACGGCAGTCTACGTCACCCACGATCAGGTCGAGGCGATGACGCTTGGCGACCGCGTCGTCGTCATGCGCGGCGGCATCGTGCAACAGGTCGGCGAACCGCTCGAGCTCTACA
>DATFRA010000428.1:0-2946 GCA_035263705.1 Allostellaceae bacterium | reverse complement strand
GCTGCGCCGGCCGCCGGGCCGCGAGGCCTATCCGGGCGACGTCTTCTACCTGCACTCGCGGCTCCTGGAGCGCGCGGCCAAGCTCAACGACAAGCACGGCTCGGGCTCGCTCACGGCACTGCCGGTGATCGAGACCCAGGCGGGCGACGTCTCCGCCTACATCCCTACCAACGTGATCTCGATCACGGATGGGCAGATCTTCCTGGAGACGGATCTGTTCTATCGGGGCATCCGTCCTGCCATCAACGTCGGCCTCTCCGTGAGCCGAGTCGGCTCCGCCGCCCAGATCAAGGCGATGAAACAGGTTGCGGGCCGCATCAAGCTCGAGCTCGCGCAATACCGCGAGATGGCGGCCTTCTCGCAGTTTGCGAGCGACCTTGACCCCGCGACCCAACGCCTCTTGGCGCGCGGCGCGCGCCTGACCGAGCTCTTGAAGCAGCCGCAGTTCGCCCCGATGGCGGTCGAGGAGCAGGTGGTCTCGATCTTCGCGGGGACCCGCGGCTACCTCGACAAGATCGAGGTCGCCAACATCGGCCGCTTCGAGCAGTCGATGCTGTCGGAGATCAAGGCCCGAAAGCCCGAGATCCTGAAGGCGATCCGCGAGCAACGCGAGGTCGCAAGCGCGACCGAGGAGCAACTCAAGGCTTTCCTCGACGATTTCGCCAAGACCTTCGTCTGAGGCGGTCGCGCTAGGACGCCATGGCTACGCTCAAGGATCTGCGGATCCGCATCCGCAGCGTCAAGTCGACGCAGAAGATCACCTCAGCCATGAAGATGGTGGCGGCCTCGCGCCTGCGCCGCGCGCAGGAGCAGGCGGAAGCGGCACGCCCCTACGCCCGGCGCATGGAGCGCATGCTGGGTTCGCTCGCCGCGGGTATCTTGGGCTCGGGTACCGCGCCGCCGCTGCTCGCGGGCACCGGCAAGGCCGATGTGCACCTGCTGATCGTCGCGACGTCCGACCGCGGCCTCGCAGGCGGCTTCAACGCCAGCATCCTCCGCGAGGCGCGCCGCACCATCCGAGAGCTGCAATCGGGCGGCAAGACGGTGAAGGTGATTACTATCGGCCGCAAGGGACGCGACGCGCTCCGCCGGGACTACGGCCGTCTCATCATCGACAGCCTCACCGAGGTGGGCCGGCCGCGGCTGCAATTCTCGAATGCGCAGACGATCGCGGCGCGCGTGCTGCAGCTGTTAGACGCCGGCGAGTTCGACGTCGCCACCATCGTCTACAACCGCTTCAAGTCGGCAATGACGCAGATCGTGACCAAGCAGCAGCTGGTACCCTTCTCCGTCCCCGAGACCGTCGAGCGCCCGGACCCCGCGGTCCAGGGCGTCTACGAATTCGAGCCCGAGGAGGCGGAGATCCTGGCGGCGCTCCTGCCGCGCAACCTCGCGGTACAGCTCTATACGGCGCTGCTGGAGAATAATGCCAGCGAGCAGGGTGCGCGCATGACCGCGATGGACAATGCGACCCGAAACGCCGGCGAGATGATCGACCGTCTCACCATCACGTATAACCGCTCGCGTCAGGCCGCGATCACCAAAGAGCTCATCGAGATCATCTCGGGCGCCGAGGCGCTCTAAAGAGGACCACGATCCATGGCGAAGAACACCATCGGCACCATCGCGCAGGTCATCGGCGCCGTCGTCGACGTGAAGTTCGAGGGCGAGCTGCCCGCGATCCTGACCGCGCTCCACGCGCAGAACCAGGGCAAGACCCTGGTGCTCGAGGTGGCGCAGCACTTGGGCGAGAATACCGTGCGCACGGTCGCCATGGACACGACCGACGGCCTCGTGCGCGGCGCCGAGGTGGTCGACACCGGCGAGCCCATTGCCGTCCCCGTGGGGCCCGAGACGCTGGGCCGGATCATCAACGTCGTGGGCGAGCCCGTCGACGAGCGCGGTCCCGTCAAGGCGACGCGCAGCTCGCCCATCCATAAGCCCGCGCCCGAGTTCGTGGACCAGTCGACCGAGGCCGAGATCCTGGTGACGGGCATCAAGGTCGTGGACCTGCTGGCGCCCTACGCCAAGGGCGGCAAGATCGGCCTCTTCGGCGGCGCCGGCGTCGGCAAGACCGTGATCATCATGGAGCTCATCAACAACATCGCGAAGGCGCACGGCGGCTACTCCGTGTTCGCCGGCGTCGGCGAGCGCACCCGCGAGGGCAACGACCTCTATCACGAGATGATCGAGTCGGGCGTCATCAAGGTGGACGGCCCAGGCTCCAAGGCGGCGCTGGTCTATGGCCAGATGAACGAGCCGCCGGGTGCCCGCGCGCGCGTCGGCCTCACCGGCCTTACGCTCGCCGAGTACTTCCGCGACGAGGAAGGCCAGGACGTGCTGTTCTTCGTCGACAATATCTTCCGCTTCACCCAGGCGGGGTCCGAGGTGTCGGCGCTCCTGGGCCGCATTCCCTCGGCGGTCGGATACCAGCCGACGCTCGCGACAGATATGGGCGCGCTTCAGGAGCGCATCACCACCACGCGCAAGGGCTCCATCACCTCGGTGCAGGCGATCTACGTGCCGGCCGACGACTTGACCGATCCCGCACCCGCGACCTCCTTCGCGCATCTCGACGCCACGACGGTGCTCTCGCGCCAGATCGCGGAGCTCGGCATCTATCCCGCGGTCGATCCGCTCGACTCGACCTCGCGTATGCTCGATCCGCGCGTGGTCGGCGACGAGCATTACAAGGTCGCACGCGACGTGCAGCGCGTCCTGCAGACCTACAAGTCGCTGCAGGACATCATCGCGATCCTGGGCATGGATGAGCTCTCCGAGGAGGACAAGCTCACCGTCGCCCGCGCGCGCAAGATCCAGCGCTTCCTGTCGCAACCCTTCCACGTCGCGGAAGTGTTCACGGGCACGCCCGGCGTCTTCGTCGACCTCGCCGACACCATCAAGGGCTTCAAGGGCATCGTCGCCGGCGAGTACGACGACCTGCCC
>DATFRA010000427.1:0-2512 GCA_035263705.1 Allostellaceae bacterium | reverse complement strand
ATCTCGAAGAAGCCGCTCGAGGTCCGCATGGGCTCGGGAAAAGGCAACGTCGAGTACTACGTGGCGCGCGTGCAGCCCGGCAAGGTGCTGTTCGAGATGGAAGGGGTGGACGAGCCCACCGCGCGCGAGGCGTTCCGCCTCGCGGGGTCGAAGCTCTCGGTGTCCACCATGTTCGTGAAACGGCAGGTTCGCTAAATGAAACTCGCTCAGGTACGGCAGTTCCGCGAGAAGCTGCGCACGCACTCGGAGGCCGAGCTGGCCGACGAGCTCGTCGCGCTGCGCAAGGAGCAGTTCGCGCTGCGCATGCAGCGCGCCACCGGCCAGCAGCCCAAGCCCGATCAGTTCAGTGCTGCGCGCCGCAACATCGCGCGCGTCAAGACGGCGCTGCGACAGAAGCAGCTCGCCGGCGGCGGAGGTAAAGGGAAATGAGCCCGACGAAGCCGAAGACCAGCAAGGCGGCCAGGCCCGCCGCGAAGGCCAAGAGCGTCAAGGCCAAGGCCCACCACGCCAAGGCGAAGCCCACCGCGGCTGAAGCCCCGGGCGCGGCCGAGTCCGCAGCCGCCGCGCCGGTCGCGGCTGCCGGCGGCACCGAGGCGGCGCCGGCCGCGGATACGCGCGGCAGGCGCACGCTCACCGGGCGCGTGGTGAGCAACAAGATGCAGAAGACCATCGCCGTCGAGATCGAGCGGCTGGTACGGCACCCGACCTACGGCAAGTTCATCCGCCGCACCACCAAGCTCCTGGCGCACGACGAGGACGGCAGCTCGCAGGAAGGCGACCTGGTCGTCATCACCCCGTGCCGGCCGATGTCGCGGCACAAGTCCTGGCGGCTGCTCGAGATCGTCGAGAAGGCGGCAAGGTCATGATCCAGTTGCGCACCATGCTGAATGCCGCCGACAACAGCGGCGCGCGCACCCTGATGTGCATCAAGGTGCTGGGCGGAACGCGGCGCCGCTACGCGACCGTGGGCGATGTCATCAAGGTGAGCGTCAAGGACGCGATCCCGCGCGGCAAGGTGAAGAAGGGCGAGGTCTACGACGCGGTCGTGGTGCGCACCACGCGTGGCGTGCGCCGTCCCGACGGCTCCCTCATCCGCTTCGATGGCAATGCGGCGGTGCTGCTCACCAACAAGCTCGAGCCCATCGGCACCCGCATCTTCGGGCCCGTGACGCGTGAGCTGCGCAACGTGCAGTTCATGAAGATCATCTCGCTCGCCCCCGAGGTCCTGTGAAGCCATGAACAAGATCCGCAAGGGCGATCAGGTGGTGGTGCTTTCCGGGCGCGACAAGGGCCGCAAGGGCGCGGTGCTGCAGGTGCTGGCCGACGGCCGCGTGGTGGTCGAGAGCATCAACCGCGTGAAGAAGCACCAGAAGCCCAACCCCCAGGCCAACAAGCAGGGCGGCATCATCGAGAAGGAGATGCCGCTGGCGCTGTCGAAGGTGGCGATCTGGAACCCGAGCGCCAAGAAGGGCGACCGCGTCGGCATCAAGACGCTCGCCGACGGCAAGCGCGTGCGGTTCTTCAAGTCCAATGGAGAGATGCTCGATGTCTGAAGCGGCTCCGGGCAAAGACGCCGGCAAGCCCGCCGGCAAACAGAAGGCGGACAAGCAGGCCGGCAAGCAGGCGGAAGCCAAGCCCGGCAAGCAGGAAGCCAAGCAGGCCGAGGCCAAGCAGGCCGAGGCCCACGGCCACCGTGCGGCCGATCAGCGCACCGCCCCCCCGAGGCTGCAGCAGTTCTACCGCGAGCAGGTGATTCCGAAGCTGCGCTCGGAGCTCAAGATCGACAACGTGATGCAGGTGCCGCGCATCTCCAAGATCACGGTCAACATGGGCGTCGGCGAGGCGGTCGCGGACAAGAAGATCATGGATGCCGCGGTAGCCGATCTCACCAAGATCACCGGCCAGAAGCCGCTCGTCACCAAGTCGCGCAAGGCGATCGCCTCGTTCAAGATCCGCGCGGGGCTGGCGGTCGGCGCCAAGGTGACGCTGCGGGGAATGCGCATGTACGAGTTCCTCGACCGGCTCATCAGCATCGCGATGCCGCGCATCCGCGACTTCCGCGGCGTGTCGCCGCGTTCCTTCGACGGCCAGGGCAATTACTCGCTCGGCGTCAAGGAGCAGATCATCTTCCCCGAGATCCAGTACGACCAGATCGACCAGGTCCGGGGCATGGATATCACGATCACTACGACGGCGAAGGACGACCGTCACGGCCGAGCGTTGCTCGAGGCATTCAACTTCCCGTTCCGGAAGTAACCGGTCCACAGGAACCTTACCAAGTCTATGGCAAAGACGAGCATGGTCGAGCGCGAGAAGCGTCGCGCACGTGTCGTGAAGAAGTACGCAGCCAGGCGCGCGAAGCTCAAGGAGCTGATCCGCAGCCCCAAGAGCTCGCCCGAGGAGCGCGCGGCGGCCCAGGCGGCCTTGCAGTCGCAACCCCGCGATGCAAGCGCTTCCCGCCAGCGCAAGCGCTGCGCCATCACCGGGCGCTCGCGCGGCGTGTACCGCAAGT
>DATFRA010000426.1:0-9180 GCA_035263705.1 Allostellaceae bacterium | reverse complement strand
ACGCGGCGCCGGGATCGCGCTCGGGTCGAGCGCCGCCTCGTAATAGACCAGCGTGTCCTTCAGCCGGAAGCCTTCGTCTTCGAGCGCTGCCATCGCTGCGAAATCGCCGGCATCACACCGTGCCACGCAGACGCCCGCGCGATGCTCACGGCAGTAGGCGAGCAGCCCGGCGATATCGGATTTCGCCACGTGGTTGGCGCGCACATAGACGAGACCGAAGCGATCGGTATCGGCCGCGGAGATGGCGATGCTGAAGCGCGCGGGCACGGGATCGCCTCGACGGTCAGCGGCGAGCGCGCTGTCTCAACGGGACCAGATTGGTCGGCGGCTCGCTGGCGGCCTGATCGAATCCCACGCTGTCGCCGACCACGTAGAGCGGCCGTCCTTTGATCTCGTTGAAGATCTTGCCGATGTAGATGCCGACGATGCCGAGCACCAGCAGGATGATGCCGCCCATGAAGAAGACCGAGACCATGAGGCTGGTCCAGCCTTCGACCGAGTAGTGCTTGAAGAGGAGATAGCGGAGGATCATGTAGACGCCGGTGCCCCCCGACCACAGCGAGATGATCAAGCCGAACAGCACCGAGAGATGCAGCGGCCGGTCGGAATGCGCCAGGATGATCTGCGCGGCGAGAGCGATCCGCTTGCGGAGGTTGTAGCCGGACTGGCCCGCGAAGCGCTCGCCGTGAGTCGCCTCGATCGAGGCGCGCTCGAAGCCGAGCCAATCGAGGATGCCGCCGTAGAAGCGCAGGGTCTCGCCCATGGCGCGGTAGCGCTCCACCACGCGCCGCGAGATGATCGAGAAGTTGCCGTGCGCGGGATCGTAATTCGTATCCGCAAGGATGCGGAAGATCCGGTGGAAGAACCGCGCCGCGAGCTGGTAGATCCGAGACTCCGGGCGGTTGATGCGCGACACGAAGACGACCTCGTAGCCCTGCTGGGCCTTGGCATAGAGGTCGGGGATCACCTCCGGCCGGTCCTGGAGGTCGCTGTCCATCACGACGACCCAGTCGCCGCCGCAGGCGTCGAGCCCGGCCGAGATCGCGAGGTGCTGGCCGAAATTTCGGGTGAACTTGATGCCCTTGATGCGCCGGTCCTCGGCTGCGAGATCGGCGATCACCTGCCAGGAGCCGTCGTTGCCGCCGTCGGACACCAGCACGATCTCGAAATCGTCGGTTATGCCCGAGACCGCGGCGCGGATGCGGGCGCAGAGCTCCGGCAAGACCGCCGCTTCGCGGAACACCGGGGCGACGACGCTGAGTCTCGGCATGGCGCCTCCCGTTCCCTAGAGCAGACGGCCGTTGAGCGCGACGCTCTCGACCAACTTCTGTGCCTCGATCACGTTGCGGTACCAGCGGACGGTCGAGGTCTTGGGTCCGTTCTCGACCACACCCATCTTGAGCGCCTGGTAGATCTCCCGCGCGCCGTCGGCGATCGTGCGCTCGGCCTCGAAACCGAGGTGCCGCTTCGCCTTGGCAAAGGACACGTTGTAGTCGCGCCGGTCGGCGTCGTCGGGCGCGACCTCGATCTGCAGCGGGAAGGGCAGCGTCTCGCGCACGATGTAGGCGATGCTCAGTACCTGCGCGTTCTGCTTGCCTATGTTGAAGACCTGGCCGGTGACCGCCTCCTTGGGCGCCTCGATGACGGTGCGGAACGCGCGGGCGACATCGGCGATGTGCACCAGCGGCCGCCATTGCCGGCCGCCGCCCATGATGGTGATCCGACCCTTCTCGACTGCGTGAAGCGTCATGAGATTGACCACGAGGTCGAAGCGCATGCGCGGCGAGAGGCCGAACACCGTCGCGTTACGTAACGCCGTCGTGCAGAAGCGCCCGTCCGCGAGCGGCAGCGTCTCGGTCTCTGCGCGCAGGTTGGCGCGGGCGTAGGTGGTGAGCGGCGCAGGCTTCACGGCCTCATCGACCTGCACGCCGTTGCCGTGGCCGTAGACCGAGCAGGAGCTCGAGAGCACGTAGCGCTCGACGCCGGCGCGCCTCGCCTTGTCGGCGACCCGGAGCCGGCCAGCATAGTTGATGCCGTCGGTGATGTCGGGATCGAGCTCGCCGCTGGGATCGTTCGAGAGTGCCGCGAGGTCGGCGACCGCATAGACGCCTTCGAGATCGTTCTCCTCGATGTCGCGGATGTCTTTCTTGACGATGGTCAGGCTCGCGCAATCGATGTCGCGCAGCGTCTCGACGCCGAAGAAGTACCGGTCGAAGGCGACCACTCGATAGCCATTGTCGACCAGGTCCTTGCACAGCACGCTGCCGATATAGCCACCGGCGCCGGTGACCAGCACCGTCTTTCTCTCGTGGCCGTTCGCGTGATCTCTCATCGCCGGGTCATCGCTCAGATCATCGGCACGACGCACTCGTGGACGGCGTCGATGACGTAGTCCTGCTCGTCCGCGGTCATCGAGGGATAGAGCGGCAGGCTGATCGTGCCCGCGCCCCACTCATGGCTCACCGGAAAATCATCGGCGCCGTAGCCGTACTTCTCGCAGTAGTAGGTCAGCGTCGGCACCGAGCGGAAATTCACGGTGGTTCCGATGCCGCGCTCGTTAAGCGCGCCGAGCGCGTCGTCGCGCACCGACGCGGGCACATGGATCGGAAACAGATGCCGGGCGTGGACTGCGCCGGGAACCGTCGAGGCCAGCCGAATGGCGTTGCCTGAGAACGCCTTCTCGTAGCGCCTTGCGCGCTCTTCCCGCAGCGGCAGGCGGTCCCGGATGGTGGCGATCTGCGGTGGCAGCAGGTTCGCCAGCAGATCCGGCAGGTTGGCCTTGGTCCCGAGCCGCGTCATGTCCCAGTGCCGGTATTTGCTCCGCGCGAACCGGTCGATCGCGCCGGCGGACATGCCGTGCAACCGCGTCTGCAGGACCGCTTGGTACAGTTGCGGGTCGCGGGTGATAATGGCGCCACCCTCGCCGCAGGTGACGTTCTTGGTAGCGTAGAACGAGAAGACCGCTGCGTCGGAGTGGGCGCCAGGCAGATCGCCATCGAGGCTCGCCTCGAAGGCGTGCGCGCAATCCTCGACGATCGCGATGTCCGGCCGGTCGGCCAGCGCCGCGCGCAGGGCCGCAACGTCGCACATCTGGCCATAGAGATGCACGGGGATGACCGCGCGCGTATTCGCGGTGACCGCGGCGCGGACCGTTTCTGGCGTCGGCATGAGCGTATCGGGCTCGACGTCGACGAAGACCGGCTTGGCGCCGACCAGCTCCGCCACATTGGCGCTCGCAATGAAGGTCATGGCGGGGACGATGACCTCGTCGCCCGGGCCCACGCCGAGTGCCAGCAGAACCGCGACGGTGCCGTTGGTCCAGCTGTTGACCAGCACGGCATGCGGGACGTCGAAGAATGTGCAGAGCTGGGCTTCGACGGCTTTCGCGACGCCACCGGAGGTCAGGAATGGCGACGCCAGAACCTCGCCCACCCTATCGGCATAACTCTCATCGAGGTCATGGCGATAGAACGGAACCTTCATATCCATCGACGCGTCTCCAGGACTGGCGGACGGCCGAACGCCTGCCAGGCCGGTTCATGCTGACGCCTAATGGTAAACAAAGAGTGACGCCCGGACTGCCGCGGCTCGGCTCGGGTCGCACACCGAGCGCTCCGCGCCCAGTTACGAGGGCCGGCGCGCAGACCGAGGTCGTTTCGGCGGTTTAGTAGGCCTGCTCGCGATAGACGGGATCGACGCTGCCGTTCCAGCGCGTGGCGAAGGCATCGAGCAGCGCTTCCGCCGGCGTGCGTCCCTCGGCCACGATCTCGCGCAGCGCGTCCAGATAGACGGTCTCGTCCTCGCCGCTCGAATCTTTCTTGGCGCGGGCGCGTAGACCGCTGCTGGCGATCTCCAGCACCTCCTCAGCCAAGGCCAGGAGCGGTCGGCCGCGGAACGGCGTCGCGAGGCCGCGCTTCGGCACCTCGGCGCGCAGATACTCCCGCTCCTCCTGCGTCCAGTCCTTGATCAGCTCACAACAGGCGTCGAGCGCGCCATCATCGTAGAGCAAGCCGACCCAGAGCGCCGGCAACGCGCAGAGCCGCGCCCAGGGCCCGCCGTCGGCGCCGCGCATCTCGATGATGCGCTTGAGCCTCACCTCGGGGAAGGCGGTGGTGAGATGGTCGCTCCAATCATTGAGGCGCGGGAACTCGCGGGGGTAGCCCGGCAACTCGCGTACCATGAAATCGCGGAAGGATTGGCCGGCGACGTCGATGTACTTGCCCTCGCGGTAGACGAAATACATGGGCACGTCGAGCATGTAGTCGACGTAGCGCTCGAAGCCGAAGCCGCGCTCGAACACGAAGGGCAGCATGCCCGCGCGATCGGGATCGGTGTCGGTCCAGACGTGGCTTCGGTAGCTGAGGTAGCCCGAGGGCTTGCCCTCGACGAAGGGCGAGTTGGCGAAGAGCGCCACGGCGACCGGCTGCAGCGCCAGGCCGACACGAAACTTGCGCACCATGTCGGCCTCGGACTGAAAGTCGAGGTTCACCTGCACGGTACAGGTCCGCAGCATCATGTCGAGGCCGAGGCTGCCGCGGGTCGGCATGTAGCGGCCCATGATGGCGTAGCGGCCCTTGGGCATCCACGACACGTCCTCGCGCCGCGATTTCGGATCGAAGCCGAGACCGATCAGACCGATCTTGAGCTCGTCGGCGACCTGCTTCACCTGGCGCAGGTGCTCGTGCACCTCGCCGCAGGTCTGGTGCAGCGTGTCGAGCGGCGCGCCCGAGAGCTCGAACTGACCGCCGGGCTCCAGCGTGATCGCGCAATCGCCCTGAGAGAGCGCAATGACGTTCTCGCCCTCGCGCACCGGGTTCCAGCCGAAGCGCGTGAGGCCCATCAAGAGGGCGCGGATGCCATCGGGCGCGTCATAGGGCACGCGCTTCAAGTCCGAGCGCCGGAACACGAACTTCTCGTGCTCGGTGCCGATGCGCCAGCGCTCCAGCGGCTTGCAGCCCGCTTGGAGATACTCGATGAGCTGGCGCCGCTCGGTGATCGGCTCGCCCGTGGCTTGCGTGGGACCGGACATGGGCTGAAACGACTCTCCGCATCACAGATTTTCAAGGTGCCGCCGACGCCGGTCCCCCGCTACCCGCGCCGTCTCCGCGCTCCGTCGCTCCGCCAATCCCCCAGAAGCGCCTGGAACACGGCCAAAGCCGCGAGTGCCGCCGTATCGGCGCGCAGGACTCGCGGGCCCAAACCGACCGCGCAAACAAAGGGAAGTTTCCGAAGCCCGTCAAGCTCCCTTTGGGTGAATCCGCCCTCGGGTCCGGTGAGCACGCCCCAAACGCCGGGCTGCTCTGCGCGGAGTGCAGAGGCGATGTCGGGCGACTCCCCGGATTCGTCACAAAGCAGCAGCCGGCGTCCCGCGGGCCAGCGCTCGAGCGCGCGCGCAAGCGACAGCGGCGGCCTGACTTCCGGGAGCGTGAGCCGCTCGGTCTGCTCCGCCGCCTCGCGCACATTGGCGCGGAGCCGATCGAGATTGACGCGCTCGACCTGCGTTCGCTCGGTCAGCACCGGCTGCAGCGCGCTGACGCCGAGCTCCGTCGCCTTCTCCACCAGGAAATCGATGCGCACCCGCTTCACCGGGGCGAAGGCGAGCCAGAGATCGGGCTCCGGAACCTGCGCGCGCGTGCGGTGATCCAGCACCACCGTGACGCTCTCCCTGCCGAAGCCTTGGATCGCGCCGCGCCACTCGCCCTCCCGGCCATTGAACAGCAAGACCGGCGCTCCGGGCTCGAGGCGGAGCACGTTCTTGAGGTAATGCGCCTGCGCCGCATCGAGAGCCACGCTCGCACCCGCCGCAAGGTCGGCCGTGACATAGAGACGCCTGCGCGGCTCAAACGGCATCGTGGCGATCTCGGACGGAGGGCCGCGCGTCCTTCGACGCGCTCCGCTTGCTCAGGATCAGGGATATTGTGGGTGCAAGACCAAGAACGCCCTCATCCTGAGCAGGCGAGCCTTGCGAGCACGTCGAAGGACGCGTTGGCGTTTTGCAGTCCGAGGAGCACACTCTCCGCATGCGCAAGCTTAGCTCACACGCGAGGCGCGCGTCCCAATGAGCGACATCCGCACGGGCGATTGGGCGGATCGGTACGCTCCGCCGGCGTTCCGGCCCTATATCCGGCTCGCGCGCCTCGATCGGCCCATCGGGACCTGGCTGCTGCTGTTTCCGGGCTGGTGGTCGATCGCCATGGCGGCGGAGCGCTGGCCCGATTGGAGGTTGTTGGCGCTGTTCGGGATCGGCGCCGTCGCCATGCGCGGCGCCGGCTGCACGCTCAATGATCTCGCCGACCGCGATGTCGACGCGCAAGTGGCGCGCACGCGCACGCGGCCCTTGCCAAGCGGCGCCGTGACGCCGGCCCAAGCCGTCGCCTTCATGGCGGCGCAGCTCGCCGTCGGCGCCGCGGTGCTGCTGTCGTTCAACCGGTTCGCCATCGTCGTCGGTCTCGCGGTGCTGGCGCTGATCGCGACCTACCCCTTCATGAAGCGGGTTACGTACTGGCCACAGTTCTTCCTCGGCCTCAATTTCAATTGGGGTGCGCTGCTCGGCTGGGCCGCGGTCAGGGGCACGCTCGATTGGGCGCCGGTGCTGCTCTATCTCGGCGGCATCGCCTGGACGCTCGGCTACGACACCATCTATGCGCACCAAGACAAGGAGGACGACGTCCGGATCGGCGTCAAATCCTCGGCGCTTGCGCTTGGGCCGCAAACGCGGCCGTGGCTCTTCGCGTTCTACGCCGGGGCGGCAGCGCTCTGGGCCGCGGCCGGCATCAGCGGTGGCCTAGCGTGGCCGTATTTCGTCGGCGTGATCGTCGCGGCCCTGCAGATGGCTTGGCAGGCGGCACGGGTCGACATCGAGAATCCCGAGGACTGCCTGGCGAAATTCCGCTCGAACCGGGTGGTCGGCTGGGCGCTGCTGCTGGGCGCGATCGGAGCGCGCGGTCTCGCAGGTGGCTGAGCCGCCCGATCCCGCCGAGTTCGTGCGTGCGAACACGGTCGTCGCGGCGCCGCCCCTGGTACCGGAGATCCGGCTTCGCCTCGCGAGCGAGATCACGCCGCTCTGGCACGCGACCGAGCAAACGCTCGCCCAGAACCAGCTGCCGCCGCCCTATTGGGCCTTCGCCTGGGCGGGTGGCCAAGCGCTCGCGCGCCATATCCTCGACCATCCCGAGCTCGTGCGGGAACGCGGCGTCCTGGATTTCGGCGCGGGCTCCGGCCTGGTCGCGATCGCCGCGGCCAAGTCGGGCGCCGAGGTCACCGCCGCCGAGATCGATCCGTTTGCGGCGGCGGCGATCGCACTCAACGCCGCACTGAACGGCGTCAGGGTCGCGATCGAGCGCGCCGAGGTGATCGGCCGCGCGCCCGCGCCCTGGGACATCGTGCTCGCGGGCGACATGTGCTACGAGCGGCCGCTCGCCGAGCGGCTCACCCCATGGCTGCGCGCCCTGGCGGCGCGCGGCGCTCTCGTTCTGTTAGGCGATCCCGGCCGGGCCTATCTTCCGGGCGACGGCTTGGAGGAACTGGCGCGCTATCAGGTGCCGACGCCGATCGAGCTCGAGGACCGGACGAGCCGCGAAGGCGTGGTGTGGCGCCTCACGGGTACGGCTCCTTCCGCAGATTGAACGCGATGGAGATGCGGGGCCGCTTGCCCTGATGCACGAAGACCATGTGCGGGAGGTAGCTCGGGAACAGCACCATGAGACCGGGCTCGGGCTTCACGAAGGCCGTCATCGGGACGACGCCGGGGAAGAAGGTGTTGGCGCGGCCCTGGTCGGAATCCATGAGGAGGAGCGGCGTGCCGTCCTCGGCCTCCGGCGGCGGGTCGCCGGCGTCGACGTAGTAGGTGCCAGACCAGGTGGCACCGCCGTGCGTGTGCGGCTTGTTGAAGGCGCCGGCGCGGCTCACGTTGGCCCAGGCCTGCAGTGTCCACTTGAAGTCCGGCATCTTTCGGCCGAGGTCCGTCATCATGCGGTAGGTCGCGTAGTTGGCGGCCTCGAACATTCGCTGGATCAGCGCCTCGCCGGCCTTGCCGCACCATTCGAGCTTTCCCGCCTCGGAATGCCAGCCGCCGACATTGGTCTTCGCCATGCCCGGATGGGCCTTTTCGCGCGCCAGGATGCGGTCGCGAAGCTCGTTGTTGAGTTGCTCGCTATCGGCCCAGACGTGATGCAGGAACGGGCTCGGAAACAGGTAAACCAGATTGGCGGTGTCCAATTCGGACATGGCGGACGTCGATCCTCGGCGATGCGTTTCTCCAGCAAGACTAGCATGGCCAAGCGCCGAGGGCGGAGCGCCGGCAAGCCCGTGGCCACCCGAGGGAGCCGCGGCTTATAGTCCCGTCGGCCTTCCGGATGCGCTGACGCCATGCCCTACGCCTCGTTGCGCGATTTCATGACCCGGCTCGAAGCCGCGGGGCGCCTGGCGCGCGTCAAGGCGCCGGTCTCTCCCATCCTCGAGATGACGGAGATCCAGACCCGGCTCCTCGCTGAGGGGGGGCCGGCGGCGCTCTTCGAGCAAGTGGCGAAGGCCTCGGGCGGCACCTACGGCATGCCGGCGCTCGTGAACCTGTTCGGCACGGTCGAGCGCGTCGCCTGGGGCATGGACCGCGAGCCGCACCAGCTCCGCGAGATCGGCGAGACGCTCGCCTTCCTCAAGCAGCCGGAGCCGCCGGGCGGCTGGCGCGAGGCGCTCGACATGTTGCCGCTGCTCCGCACGGTGCTGGCGATGAAGCCGCGCACGGTGGGGTCGGCACCCTGCCAGGAGATCGTGCTGCGCGGCCAAGAGATCGACCTCGCGCGCTTTCCGATCCAGACCTGCTGGCCGGGCGAGCCCGCGCCGCTCATCACCTGGCCGCTGGTGGTGACCAGGGGACCCGGCACGCCGCGCACCGACGACTACAACCTCGGCATCTACCGCATGCAGGTGACGGGCCGCGACAGCACGCTCATGCGCTGGCTCAAGCACCGCGGCGGCGCGCAGCACCACCAGCGCTGGAGCGAGACGAAGCGCGAGCCGCTGCCGGCCGCCGCCGTGATCGGCGCCGACCCCGGCACCATCCTCGCGGCGGTGACGCCGGTGCCGGACACGCTCTCGGAGTACCAGTTCGCGGGGCTGCTGCGCGGCAAGAAGGTCGAGCTCGTGGACTGCAAGACCATCCCGCTCAAGGTGCCGGCCGAG
>DATFRA010000425.1:0-6724 GCA_035263705.1 Allostellaceae bacterium | reverse complement strand
ACGGTCAACCCGCGCCGAGCGCGCATGCGGCATCGCTTGGCGCTTGGTCGAGCGCCGCATTCGCGGTATGACCGATCCCTTGAGCTTCGCGCGCGCAACCTCGGCGACAGGACGCGCGCCCTATGGTCCCGTGATGATGGTCGCCCCAGGGAGGCCGCCCCATGAGCGTTGCCTATTCGCAGCAAGGCTCCGTCGCCATTCTCACGATCGACAACCCGCCGGTGAATGCGCTGAGCCAAGCGGTGCGGCAGGGTTTGATGGACGGCATCGAGCGCGCCCTCAAGGATCCCGCGGTCGGCGCCGTGGTCGTCATCGGCAAGGGCAAGACCTTTATCGCCGGCGCCGACATCCGTGAGTTCGGCAAGCCGCCGCAGCCGCCCCGTCTCAGCGCCGCCATCGCGGCGCTCGAGGCGAGCCCAAAGCCCGTGGTCGCCGCCATCGACGGCGTGGCGCTGGGCGGCGGCCTCGAGGTGGCGCTCGGCTGCCACTTCCGTGTCGCGACGCCGCGAGCGCAAGTGGGCCTGCCCGAGGTCAAGATCGGCATCGTGCCGGGTGCCGGTGGCGTCGAGCGCCTGCCGCGCGCCGCGGGCCTGGAGGCCGCGCTCAAGATGATCGTTTCCGGCGATCCCGTGCGCGCGCCGCAGGCGCTGAAACTCGGCATCGTCGACGCGGTGGTCGAGGGTGATCTCCTCGGCGAGGCCGTCAAGTTCGCGGAGCGCGCGGTGGCGGAGAAGAAGCCGCTCCGCCGCTTGCGCGAGGTCCCGATCGAGACCGGCGGCGCCGATTGGAAAGCGATGCTGGCCAACGCGCGCGCGACCGCGGCGAAGACGAACCGCGGGCAGATCTCGCCGCAGCGCGCCATCGACTGCATCGAGAACGCCCTCACCCTGCCCTTCGACAAGGCCTTCGCCGAAACCGTGCGCATCATCGGCGAGCTCATCCCTTCGGAGCAGGCCAAGGCGCTGCGCTACGCCTTCTTCAGCGAGCGCGAGGCCGCGCGGCTGCCGGACGTCGATGCGTCCGTGCAGGCGAAGCCGCTCAACACTGCCGCCGTGATCGGCGCCGGCACCATGGGCGCCGGCATCGCCATGTGCTTCGCCGACGCCGGCATTCCCGTGCAGATTCTCGAGAGCTCCGCCGAGGCGCTCGACAAGGGCCTCGTGCGCATCGACGGGCTCTATGCCGAGATGGTGCAGAAGGGCCGTATCCGGCCCGAGGACAAGGCGAAACGGCTCCGCCTCATCACGAAGGTGGCGAGCTACGACGCCATCGGCGGCGCCGATATCGTGATCGAGGCGGCCTTCGAGGAGATGGGCGTCAAGAAGGAGGTGTTCGCGAGGCTCGATCGGGCGATGAAGGCCGGCGCGGTGCTCGCCACCAACACCTCGACCCTCGACGTGAACGAGATCGCGAGTGCCACCCAGCGGCCGGAGAGCGTGATCGGGTTGCACTTCTTCAGCCCCGCGAACGTCATGCGGCTCCTGGAGATCGTGCGCGGCGCTAAGACGGCGAAAGACGTGGTGACGACATCGCAGGCGCTCGCCAAGCGCATCGCCAAGGTCGGCGTGGTCTGCGGCGTTTGCCATGGCTTCGTCGCGAACCGCAGCCGCGGGCCCTTGCAGCGGGAGGCCAACTTCCTGATCGACGAGGGCGCGCTGCCGCAGCAAGTCGACAAGGTGCTCTACGACTTCGGTATGCCCATGGGACCCTTTGCGGTGGGTGACCTCGCGGGCATCGACGTGGGCTGGCGCGTGCGCCGCTCGCAGGACGCGACGCGACCCAAGGACATCCGGTACTCGCCGACCGCGGACCGGGTCCACGACGCAGGCCGGCTCGGCCAGAAGACCGGCAAGGGCTGGTACCGCTACGAGCCCGGCAGCCGGGCGCCGCTCCCCGATCCAGAGGTCGAGGCGATCATCCTGCGGTCGTCCAAGGACCAGGGCATCACGCGCCGGCCGATCAGCGACGACGAAATCCTCGCGCGCTGCATGTACGCCAGCATCAACGAATGCGCCAAGATCCTGGACGAGGGCATCGCGCTCCGCGCCAGCGACATCGACATCATGTGGCTCTACGGGTTCGGCTTCCCGCGCTGGCGCGGCGGGCCGATGTATTACGCGGACGCCGTTGGCGTCGGCAAAGTCCATGACGCCGTGCGCGAATTCCATCGCCAGCACGGCAAGCTCTGGGCGCCCTCGCCGCTGCTGGCAAGGCTCTCGGAGAGCGGCAAGACCTTCACGGGTCGATAAGGGAGACCACGCCGATGGACCTGCGCTTCACGGCCGAAGAGACGGCGTTTCGCAACGAGGTCCGCGCGTTCTTCCGGACGGCGTTGCCGCCGGAGATTCGGCGCAAGATGGTCGAGGGTCGGCGCCTCGGCAAGGACGACATCGTGCGCTGGCAGCGCATCCTCAACGAGAAGGGCTGGGCGGTACCGCATTGGCCCGTCGAGTGGGGCGGCACCGGCTGGACCCCGACCCAGCAGTATATCTTCCAGGAGGAGATGCAGCAGGCCCCGGCGCCGCAGCCGCTCGCCTTCGGCACCAGTATGGTGGGCCCCGTCATCATCGCCTTCGGCAACGACGCGCAGAAGAATCGCTATCTGCCGCGCATACGCAACATCGAGGACTGGTGGTGCCAGGGGTTCTCCGAGCCGGGCTCGGGCTCCGACCTCGCCTCCCTCAAGACCAGCGCCAAGCGCATGGGCGACCACTACATCGTCAACGGCCAGAAGACTTGGACCACGCTCGCGCAGCACGCCGACATGATCTTCTGCCTCGTCCGATCCGACCCTGCCGCCAAGAAGCAGGAGGGCATCTCCTTCCTGCTGATCGATATGAAGAGCCCGGGGATCACCGTGCGGCCCATCGTCACCATGGACGGCAGCGCGGAGGTCAACGAGGTCTTCTTCGACGAAGTGAAAGTGCCGGTCGCGAACCTCGTCGGCGAGGAGAACAAGGGGTGGGACTATGCCAAGTATCTGCTCGGCCACGAGCGCACCGGGATCGCGCGGGTCGGTGTCTCCAAGGAGCGCCTACGGCGGCTCAAGGAGCTGGCGGCGCTGGAGCCCGCGGGCGGCGGCGCGAGGATGATCGACGATGGGCACTTCCGCGAGAAGATCGCGGCGGTGGAGATCGAGCTCAAGGCGCTGGAGATGACGCAACTCCGCGTGGTCGCGGCCGAGCGGCGCGGCCGCTCGAAAAAGCCGGACCCGGCGTCCTCGATCCTCAAGATCAAGGGCTCGGAGATCCAGCAGACGATCTCCGAGCTCCTCATGGACGTGGTCGGGCCGTATGCGATGCCCTACCAGCCCGATCTCGACGGCAGCAACCAGCCGCCGATCGGACCGGACTACGCGGGCCCCCTCGCCCCCACCTACTTCAACTGGCGCAAGATCTCGATCTACGGCGGCTCCAACGAGATCCAGCGCAACATCATCTCGAAGGCCATCCTGGGGCTCTGAGGGCATGGACTTCGACCTAACCGAGGAGCAGCGCCTCCTCCAGGAGTCGGTCGGCAAGCTGGTCGCCGACGAATACGACTTCGAGAAACGCAAGGCCTACGCGAAGGAGCCCGCCGGCTACAGCGAGGCACGCTGGGCGCATTACGCGGAGCTGGGATTGCTCGGCCTGCCGTTCCCCGAGCGCCTCGGCGGCAGCGACGGCACGCCGGTCGAGACCATGATCGTGATGGAGGCGTTCGGCCGCGGCCTCGTGCTCGAGCCCTATCTCGCGACGGTGATCCTCGGCGGCGGCTTCCTCCGTCTTGCCGGCAGCGCCGCGCAGCGGCAGGAACTGATCCCCGCGATCGCCGAGGGCAGGCTGCGCCTCGCCTTCGCCTATACGGAACGCCAGTCGCGCTATGATCTCGCGGATGTCGCAACGACGGCCAGGGCCTCGGGCGGGGGTCACGTCCTCAACGGCCAGAAAGGCGTCGTGCTCCATGGCGACAGCGCCGACCGGCTCATCGTGTCGGCGCGCACCGCGGGCGGTCCGCACGATCGTGAGGGCGTCAGCCTATTCCTGGTGGACCCGCGCGCCAATGGCGTTTCCATCCAGGGCTATCCCACCGTCGATGGATTACGCGCTGCCGAAATCGGCTTCAGCGATGTGAGGCTCGGCCCGGATGCGCTCATCGGCCCGAAGGATCAAGCCCTTCCGATCATCTTGCGTGTGATCGACGCCGCAACGGCCGCGGTCTGCGCCGAAGCGGTCGGCGCCATGGCCGCGCTGCACGAGCTCACCGTCGAATACCTGAAGACGCGGAAGCAATTCGGCGTGCTCATCGGCTCGTTCCAGGTGCTGCAGCATCGCGCAGTCGACATGCTGGTCTCGCTCGAGCAGGCGCGGAGCATGACCTATCTCGCGACGATGATGGCGGACTCCGAGGACACGGCCGAGCGGCGCCGCATGATCTCCGCCGCCAAGGTGCAGATCGGCCGGTCGGCGCGCCTCGTCGGCCAGCAGGCGATCCAGCTCCACGGCGGCATCGGCATGACCGCGGAGTACAAGGCCGGCCACTACTTCAAGCGCGCGAGCATGATCGACACGATGTTCGGCGACGCCGACCATCACCTCGCGATCGTGGCGCGCGGGGGCGGCCTGATCGATCCGATCTGAGCGCTGCCGCGGGGCGCTGGCGCTTCATCGTGTCGGGGTTGTGCGAGAAGCGCATCTTGCTCGCCCCCGTTCCGCCTATGTCGCTCTCAATAGGCGCCGCACAGGCGGGGACCCCCGGCTACTGCGGCGACGACGTTGCATCGAGCCGTTGGCCCTTCATCCAGCGTGCCACGACATTGGCGGTCTCCGCGCCAAGCTGCTGCACGAGCTCCTCCATCGACACCATGTCCGCCCCGCCTATCCCCGCGCCACCCGAGTAGGCTTTTCGGCTTTCGAATTTCGCAAGCACCGTGCCATCCCCATCACGGATCTCAAACATGCCTCTTGCTATCGCCCGGCCTGCGCCTAAACCAATGATGAACCGTGCTGCCGCATTGCCTCGATCTATCTCGGTGATCGTGCCGACAACGACCAGCATTGACGCCCCCACGGGAGCTGCTGGCGGATCCTCCGAGACGGAGGCGACCGAGTTGTCCTTGCTCAGCTGATCGCGAAAACCGCGCCGAAAATAAGGGATCAATCCATCCCACAGCTTGTCCGTCGCAGTCACTTCGCCGACCGCCGCCATGTCGTACTTCCTCTCCGGTGGATTTGCGTATTGTGGTGTGATGGTTGTTGTTGTGCAGGCCGCGACCAGCGTCGCGAGACAGCCCAGCGCGAGCGCACGGGCGTTGTTGAGCAGCCATCCCATAGGATCTCCCGAAATCTGGTTGCGCCCTACCTGAAGGGTACGCCCAGCGCCACGTGCGGGATTTCCCCGGAGCGCAGTGTCCGCTGCTACCCTCTCGGCCGCTCAGCATGGACGACGGTTTCGGAATTACAAAGCCGACTGGAATGCCTCAGATTCCTGAATCCGCGCCGCTCGATTGCTTAGGGCCATATCGTACGGAAAGCCGGATTGGCGCACGGCAATGCAGTCTTCGAAGACTGCACCCGCGGCAGTTGGGCTAAGCGCGTGTTCTCGGTTGATCGCGGGCGCTTGTGAGCACGGTTCAATCAAATGTGGGTCAGGATCTTGCTGAGGAAGACCTGGGCTCTCGGATCCCGGGCCTGGGTGAAGAACGCCTCGGGCGTCGCGTCCTCGACGATGCGGCCTTGGTCCATGAACACCACGCGATGCGCGACGCGCCGGGCGAAGCCCATCTCGTGGGTGACCACGACCATGGTCATCCCCTCCTTCGCGAGCGCCACCATCACCTCGAGCACCTCGCGGATCATCTCGGGGTCGAGCGCCGAGGTGGGCTCGTCGAACAGCATGATCTTGGGCTGCATCGCGAGCGCGCGGGCGATCGCCACGCGTTGCTGCTGACCGCCGGAGAGCTGCGCCGGGTAAGCCGTCTCCTTCTCGGAAATGCCGACCTTCGCCAGCAGCTCGCGGGCGATCCCGGAGGCCTGGTCCCGCGACAGGCCGCGCACCCTCACGGGCGCTAGGGTCAGGTTGTCCAGCACGCGCAAGTGCGGGTAGAGGTTGAACTGCTGGAACACCATGCCGATCTCGGCGCGGACCCTGGCGATGTCGGGCGTCGCGTCGTCGACGCGGGTGCCGCCGACGGTGATCTCGCCGCCGTCGATCCGCTCGAGCCGGTTGATGCAGCGCAGAAGCGTGCTCTTGCCGGAGCCGCTAGGGCCGCAGATCACCACGACCTCGCCGGCCTCGACGCGGAAGCTCACGTCGTTGAGGACGTGGAGCGGACCGAAGAATTTATGAACGTTCTTGAAGGCGATCATTCCAGCTATTCCAGCAGCTGATACTTGGGATCGAACCATCGCACGACCCGCGTGATGGCGAAACAGCTCAGGAAGTACCCGAGCCCCAGCACGAGATAGAGCTCGTAAGGCGCGAACACCGCGTTGTTGGTGACCGTGATCGAGCGGAAGAACTCCATGACACCGATTGCATAGACCAGCGAGGTCGTCTTGAAGAGCCCGACCAGCTGCGCGATCAGCGCTGGCACCATGTTCCGCACCGCCTGCGGCAAGACCACGTAGAGAAAGGTCGCGAAGCTCGACATGCCCGTGGCGGCGCTCGCCTCGGACTGCCCGCGCGGCACGGAATAGAGCCCGGCGCGGAACACCTCCGCGAGATAGACGGCCGCGATCACCGA
>DATFRA010000424.1:0-11267 GCA_035263705.1 Allostellaceae bacterium | reverse complement strand
GGTTGGCGACGACGAGCCGCGCCTGCCGCGCTGCCCGCACATTCTTTTCGATAAAGCATTTGCGGAAATGCGGGCAGGCGGAGTGGATGCACTCGCCGCGCCGGTCGGCGAGACCGAGGGTGCGGCCTCGGCCCATGAGGTCCGGCAGCCAGCCTGGAAAATCGCCGCCCACCAGGCTGCCGTCGCGCGTCGCCTGGATCCAGCGCGCCATCAAGCCGACTCCCACCGCCGTCGCGGGTCGCGCCGGCAGCGCGCCAACGGCCTCCTCGTAATTCAAGAGGCAGAGATAATTCTCGCGGCCCTTGCGGAGCACGACCCGGCGCGCCTTCTCCGTGGGCTCGGGGTAGAGACGGTCGAGCTCGGTGTCGATCTGGTGCTGCAGGTTGCGGGTGAAGGTCGAGATCCAGACCGCGCCTTCGTTCTTCTCGGCCCAGAGGCTCGCGGGCGCGATGTAGCCGAGGGTCTTGCCGACGCCGGTGCCGGCTTCCGCCAGCACCGCCATCGGCTCGTCCTGTCTCTCGCGCGGACGGAAGGCGGCGCTCGCGGCCGCCGCGTAGTCCGCCTGCTGCGGACGCGGCTCGGAATCGGCGCCCAGCAGCTCGGCGAGACGCCGACGCGTCTCCGTCTCCTCGACGGGTTCGTGCCCCGGTGGCGGCTCCGCCGCGTACTCGGACCATTCGCCGAGGCGCCGCCACGCCGCGAGGCCCGCCGGCTCCTCGATCTGCACTGGCGCGAGCGCCGCGAGCGTCGCGGCACCCCAGAGCCAGCCGGCTGCAGCCATCTGCTGCGCCACCACCTTCGCTTCGCTGTCGCCGATCGCCGCCAGCTCCGCGAGCAGTGCTTCGGTGGCGCGGACAAGCGTGAGCGCGTCGTCATCGAGCGAGCGGGGCGCGGGCAGGCTCAGGGCACTCGCGAGGCCCCGCGCCGTCGGCACCAGGCTGCGGGCCGGCCGCACGAAGGCGTAGAGCTCCAGGAGATCGAGCGCGGCGAACGCATCGATGCCGAGCCGACGCGCAACCGCACGGCCATGGCAGAGGACGGGCGGCGTCCTGCGGGCGCGCCGCGCGGCCTCGACCGGGTCGAGGCGCTCGATCTCGCCCTCGGGCGAGAGCCAGGCCGCGCGCGCATATCCGACGGCGAGCGCAGGCGCCGCCGGCCGCTGTACCGGATTTCGAGCGGGGCCGCGGTCAGGTGCTGTGGGCAAAGTCCCAGTAGAGCTCGCGCGCACGGGCGTAGGCCGGGCCTGGCTGCAGATGCCGCTGCTCGATCCGCGTGATCGGCAGCACCTTGCCGTAGTTGCCGACCGAGAATAGCTCGTCGGCCTCCAGCAGCTCCGCGTAGGTGATGCTTCGCTCGCACACGTCCTTGCCGGCGTTGCGCAGGAGCTGGATCACCCGGCGGCGCGTGATGCCGGCGAGGAAAGTGCCGTTGGCTGCGGGCGTATGCACGACGCCGTCCTTCGCCATCATGATGTTGGCCGTGGCGAGCTCCGCGACGTGTCCGAGCGGGTCCAGCACCACACAGTTGTCGAAGCCGCGCTTCTCCGCCTCGCGGAGCGCGCGGCCGGAGTTCGGATAGAGGCACGAGGCTTTTGCGTCCGTGGGCGCTTGGTCGGGCGCGGGACGGCGGAAGGGCGACAGGCCGACCGAGCAACCGGCCGTGGGTTTCGGCATCGGCGATTCATAGACCGACAGCGAGAAACGCGTGCTGTCGGGATCGGGATAGATCCAGCCGGACTCCGCGAAGAACATCGGGCGAATGTAGAGCTCGGCGTTCTTGTCGTGCTTGCGGATGCCCTCGCGTGCGAGCTCCTCGACTTCGCCCGCGCTCAGCATGGGGCGAAGCCCCATGGTGCGCGCCGAGTTGATCGCGCGCTCGCAGTGCCGGTCGAGATCGGGCGCCACGCCCTCGAAGGCGCGCGCGCCATCGAAGATGATCGATGAGAGCCAAGTCGCATGGCTCATCGGCCCGAGCAGCGGCGGGTTGCCCTCGTGCCAGATGCCGTCAATGTAGGTAAATGCCTTCATGACCTTCCCTTCGCCGGCGCTGGTTCCCGGCCGAGAGCATAGACCGGCGACTTCACGCGGGCAAAGGACGGAAGCGCGCAGCAGGCTGGCGATCCCCGCAGGGGTGCGATAGCGTGCCGCGCGATGGAGCGACGGCTGATCTATCACATGTGCCGCCGGGATGAATGGGCGGCGGCGGAGAGGTCCGGGGTTTATCGCGGCTCCTCGCAGGATACCGAAGGGTTCATTCATTTCTCGACGGCGGCGCAAATCCGCGCGAGCGCGCGCAAGCATCGATGGGGACAGGAGGATCTTGTACTGGTGACGGTCGATGCCGAGCGGCTCGGCGCCGCGCTCAGATGGGAGCCGTCCCGCGAGGGTGCCGTATTTCCGCATCTTTACGGCGCACTACCTCTGAACACCGTGCTGGGGGTAGAGCGCCTGCCGCTCGGAATGGAGGGTGAGCACGTCTTTCCGAGACTTCGCGAGCCGCGCCGGCCCCGCGCTTTGTTCGATGCCGCGCTCCCTCTGTTGCGCGCTTTGCCGCCGGAGGCAGCGCATCGCGCAACGATTCTAGCGCTGCGGGCTGGCGTAGCCCCGCTCCGCATAGCGGCCGATCCGCCGTCGCTCGGCATCACGCTCTGGAACCGACGGTTTCCGAATCCGATCGGGCTCGCCGCGGGCTTCGACAAGAATGCCGAAGTGCCCGACGCGATGCTGCGGTTCGGCTTCGGCTTCGTCGAGACCGGAACCGTGACACCGCAGCCGCAGCCCGGGAATCCCAAGCCGCGGCTGTTCCGCCTCGCTGAAGACGGCGCGCTCATCAACCGGCTCGGCTTCAACAACCAAGGCCTCGACGCAGTGCGGGTGCGGCTCGCGGCGCGGCGTGGGCGCGCGGGGATGGTCGGAGCGAATCTCGGGAAGAACAAGGACAGCACCGACGCGATTGCCGATTACGTCGCAGGCGTGCGCACGCTCGCAGCATTCGCGGGCTATCTGGTCGTCAACGTGTCCTCGCCTAACACGCCGGGGCTGCGCGACCTACAGCGGAAGGCGAGCCTGCTGTCGCTGATCGCGGCACTTAAGTCCGTACGTGCCGGGGCCGTGCCCGTCGATCCTCCGCCGATCCTCCTCAAGATCGCGCCCGATCTCTCCGAGGACGAGCGCGCGGAGATCGCGGAGGCGGCACTCGAGGCCGGCGTCGACGGACTCGTCATCTCCAACACGACCGTGGGGCGGCCCGCGGAGTTGCGGAGCCGATATGCCCGCGAGGCGGGCGGTCTCAGCGGCAAGCCGCTGTTCGCGGCGTCGACGGCGCTCGTCGGCGTGATGCGGCGGCTCACGCGCGGCCGGATACCGCTGATCGGCGTCGGCGGCATCGCGAGCGGCGCCGACGCTTATGCGAAGATCCGGGCCGGCGCCAGCTTGGTGCAGCTCTATACCGCTCTCGTTTACGAGGGGTCCGGCTTGGTTTCGCGCATCAAGCGCGACCTCGCCGGCTTTCTCGCCCGTGACGGATTTGCCAGTATCGCCGAGGCGGTCGGCGCCGATGCCCCGCTGCCCAGTTGAGGGTCGCCCTTGCCCGAGATTCCGATTCTTTCCGGCCTGCGCGAGATCGCCGAACGATACGACGGCTACATCCTCGACCTCTGGGGCGTGCTGCACGACGGGCAGGCGCCATTCCCCGGTGTGATCGATTGCTTGACGCACCTCAAGGCTCACGGCAAGCGACAGGTCATTCTGTCGAACGCGCCGCGCCGCGCGCATCTCGTCGAGGAGCGTGTCGCGGACATCGGCATCCCCCGCACGCTCTACGATCACCTGCTCTCCTCGGGCGAAGAGGTCTGGCAGCATCTAAAGCACCGCGATGATGCCTTCTACGTGGCGCTCGGCCGGGTCTGCTACCACATCGGCCCGCCCCGCGACGACAACATGCTGGCTGATCTCGGCTTGCGGCGCGTTGAGGACGTGAGGGAGGCCGAGTTCATTCTCAACACGGGGCCCTGGGGCTGGGACGAGTCGGTCGAGAAATACGAGGCCGTGCTGCAGGGCGGTCGGGTGCGCGATTTGCCCATGGTCTGCGCTAACCCTGACCTGGTGGTGATGCATCGCGGCAGCCGTGTGATTTGCGCGGGAGCACTCGCTCAGCGCTACGAGGCGATCGGCGGACGAGTGCGCTGGCACGGCAAGCCCTTCCCCTCGGTCTACGAGACGTGCTTTGGCCTGCTCGGCATCGACGATCGGCGCCGCATCCTCGCGGTCGGCGACAGCCTGCGCACGGACATCGCCGGCGCCAATGGCGTGGGCATCGCGAGCCTGCTGATCATTGGCGGCATCCACGGGGAGGAACTCGGCGTGGCGCCCGGCACGCTGCCGGACCCCGACCGGCTCGCGGCCGCGGTCGCGGAGAGCCGCCACCATCCCACCTATGCGATGGCACACCTCATCTGGTAGCTGGGTGCGCTGGCCTCAGTGGCCGCCGCGGTGGAGGATGGTGTCGGCGAGGCCGGTGTCGTAGGCGAGGCCAGTGGGCGTGAGCACGGCAGCGTCCGGGAATTCGGACTTGATGAGGCCCTTGCGCTCGAGTGCCACCCAGGCCGCGGGATTGGCGAGCCCGTTGGCGTCGCGCGCCATCACGATGGCGGCTCCGACGTGAAAATGATCGCCGTGGGGATAGGGCAGCTGGCTCACGCGCACGGCGCCGTCGGGCAGCTTCTCCGCATGCGCCGCCGAGCGCGCGAGCTCCTGCAGGAGCGTCAGGGTCTTTAGCTGCAGCGCGTTCAGGTTCAGCGGGTTCTTCTTCGCGGGCATCGCGGCGCCGACAATAGCATTGGCCCTAGGCGGCGGTCTCGTCCCGCGAGCGAGTGCCGAGCTTCGAGATGAGGCGAAGGATGTCCGCCTGGAGCTGCCGGTCACGGATCCCGTAGTACCCGCGGATCAGCGACATCACTTCGCGCCGGTCGAAGGTCTCGCTGGCGGGTGATATCTCCTCAGCGATGTTCTTGGCGACGATGCCGTCGGGGTAGCCCTCGAAGAAGAAGGCTGGCGAGACCTCCAGCACGTGGGCCACGTCGTAGAGCCGGCTCGCGGAGATCCGGATGTCGCCCGACTCGTACTTCTGCACGGCCTGGAAGGAGACGCCGATTTTGCTGGCGAGCGCGCCCTGGCTGAGGCCCAGCTGGATGCGCCGGAGCCGCATGCGGCCACCGACGTAGATATCAATGGGATGAGCGTCGTGATCCTTGCGTGGGACGATCATGGGACCACCTGATTTACGCACCGTTTCGAGACCGCGACGGGGAAAACGACATCCCGGAGCGGCATCAAAAGGGCTCCAAGGGACGATCACGAGGTCGTGATAACTGTTACACTCTAGCAGAGCGTGCGCCCGTCGACGCGCCGAGGGCTGAAATATTTGGGATCGGGTTCACCCTAAAGGGGATACGCGCGCTGAGAGTATTCGCCGGCTATGTGCCTGTAGCACCAAGATGAAGGTGCCCGGCGCCGGGACGCGATTTCGCGGCTTGATGGAAGGCAATTCGCCTCGCGCGAATCATTCTCCTGGCGGCCCGCGCACTCGCCACGCGGTGGCGTTAAGAAGAGGAGGCTCAAAATGCGAGCGATGCTGTTGGAGGCACCTGGCGAGCCCCTGCGCCTCCGCGACCGATCGCCCCCCAGGCCCGGCGTCGGTGAGGTATTGATCCGCGTCCGGGCGTGTGGTGTCTGCCGCACGGACCTGCACATCGTCGACGGCGAGCTCGCGCGTCCGCGGCTGCCGCTGATCCTCGGCCACGAGATCGTCGGCACGGTCGCTGGCGTTGGTGCTGGCGTGAAGGCCATCGATATCGGCCACCGCGTGGGCGTGCCGTGGCTTGGCTGGACCTGCGGCACCTGCACCTTCTGTACCTCGGACCGCGAGAACCTCTGCGACAACCCGCGCTTCACGGGCTACCAGATCGACGGCGGCTATGCCGAGTACGCGGTCGCCGATGCGCGCTACTGCTTTCCGATCCCGTCGGGCTTCGACGACGTAGCGGCGGCGCCTCTGCTCTGCGCGGGGCTGATAGGCTACCGCACGCTCAGGCTCGCGGGCGAGGCCGAGCGCGTCGGTATCTACGGGTTCGGTGCCGCCGCTCACATCGTGGCGCAGGTGATCGTGCACCAGTCGCGGCGCCTCTTCGCATTCACGCGGCCCGGCGACCGCGAGGCTCAGGAGTTTGCCCGTCGCCTGGGTGCCGAATGGGCGGGTGGCTCGGACGAGCCGCCGCCGGTGCCGCTCGATGCGGCGCTCATCTTCGCGCCGGTGGGACCGCTGGTGCCGGCGGCGCTCGCCGTGACCGCCAAGGGCGGCACCGTCGTCTGCGGCGGCATCCACATGAGCGAGATTCCGGCCTTCCCCTATGGCCTGCTCTGGGAGGAGCGCGTCGTGCGCTCGGTCGCGAACCTCACCCGACGAGACGGCGACGAGCTCCTGGCCCTCGCCGCGGAAATCCCGCTCAAGACTCACACGGTTGTGTTTCCGCTGGAGCAGGCAAACGAGGCACTCATGCGCCTCCGCCAGGGACAGATCGAAGGTGCGGCGGTACTGGTGCCTTAGAGCCTCAAGCCTTCTTCAAGCGGAGCGTCCAGGCCTGCAGCGATTCCAGCAGCTGCTTGATCAGGCCTTTCGCGGTCTCGTCGGTGAGGTTGCCCTGGGCGTCGAACCGGTTCTGCGCCTGGGGGATCATCACCTCGGGCTTGTTGACCGGCAGCATGTTCAAAAACACGCAAGTCTGTCGCAGGTGATATTGCGCGCGCGCCGTGCCGAGCACGCCCATGCTCGCGCCCATGATGGCGACCGGCTTGCCATCGAAGGGCTGGTCCGGCGGGCGCGAGCCCCAGTCGATCGCGTTCTTGAGCACGCCTGACATGGAGTAGTTGTACTCGGGCGTCACGAAGAGCAGCGCACCCGCCGTGGCGATCTGCGCGCGAAACGCCTGAACGGCAGGCGGAAATCCCTGCGCCTTGACGTCCTCGTTGTAGAGCGGAAACGCGCTGATATCGGCGATATCGATCTTCATGCCCGCGGGCGCCAGGCTCTGCGCGACGCGCAGCGCCATCATGTTGAAGGAGCCCTTGCGCAGGCTGCCGCAGATTCCGAGCACGTTGATGTCGTTCATCGCTCATATCCTCCGCTGGTTTGATTGACTGCTCGACCGATATAGGCGGCGCCCGAGACCTGCGGGCAACGCGTTTTTTCGCACGGCAGCACTGCCAGATGACAAGCGCAATTTTCCGTCACCCCCTGCCTCGCGCCAGATACTCCTCGAGCCGTGTGCGCTCGGCGGCCGTGAGGCGCAGGCCCAGCTTAGTACGGCGCCAGAGGATGTCGTCGGCGCCGCGCGCCCATTCCTCGCGCCGAAGCCAGTCGATCTCGCGGGCCGTGAGGCTGGCGCCAAAGGCTTCGCCGAGGTCTTCGGCTCGCCGCGCGTCGCCCAGTACGACGGCGGCTTCACTGCCGTAGCGGCGGATGAGCCGATCCGCAACTGGGGCGTCGAGCCAGGGATATGTCGAGCGCAGCGCGGCCGCCGCGGTCTCGACGGTTCCGCCGGCGAGGTCTCCGCCCGGCAGCGGCGCGCTCGCGGTCCATGGCCGATCCGTGCCCAGTAGTCCCAGCCGCTCGAGGGCGTGCTCGGCGAGGCGCCGATGGGTCGTGATCTTGCCACCGAGCACCGAGAGCATGGGTGCTTCCGGCGGATTGCCGTCGCGCAGCAATACGTAGTCGCGCGTCACCGCTGAGGCGCTCCTCGCATGATCCTCGTAGAGCGGGCGAACGCCCGCGTAGCGCCAAACGACCGCGCCCGGCGACACCGGCCGCGCAAACCACCGGCTGACCGCGCGGCAGAGATAGACGGATTCCTCATCGGTGCAGGCAACCCGCGCGGGATCACCCTCGAACAGCGTCTCGGTCGTGCCGATCAAGGTCAAATCCCGCTCGAACGGCAGCGCGAAGACGATGCGGCGGTCGTCGTTCTGGAGAATGTAAGCCTGGGCGCCCTCGTAGAGCCGGGGCACCACGATATGGCTCCCCTTCACCAGGCGGAGCACCCCTCGGCCGTGCTCAACGCCGGCGCGGCGCGCGACCTCCATGGCCCAGGGGCCGCCGGCGTTGACGAGCGCTCGCGCCTCGATCTCAGAACGAGCACCATCGGTCGCCCGCAGCTCGGCACGCCAGAGCGCGCCTTCGCGGCGTGCCGAGACGAGCTCGGTGCCGCGGAGAATGCGGGCACCGCGCCGGGCGGCGTCGCGGGCATTGGCGATCACCAGGCGGGCGTCGTCCGCCTGGCAATCGGCGTAGATGAAGGCAGCGGTGACGTCCGGCCGCAGCGGCGCGCCCATCGCGTCACGACGCGGATCGATCCGCCGGCTCGCCGGCAGCACCTCGCGGCCGCCGAGGTGATCATAAAGCCATAGGCCAAGCCGCAACATCCAGCGCGGCCGCAGGCTCTTGTCGTGGGGCAGAACGAAGTCGGCGGGATGGATCAGATGCGGTGCCATCCGCATCAGCACTTCGCGCTCGATCAGCGCCTCGCGCACCAGGCGGAACTCGCCGAGCTCCAGATACCGGAGCCCGCCGTGGATGAGCTTGCTGGAGGCCGAGGACGTGGCACCCGCGAGGTCGCCGCGCTCGACCAGCAGCACGGAGAGGCCGCGGCCCACGGCATCGCGTGCGATTCCCGCGCCGTTGATGCCGCCACCGACGATCAGCAGATCAACGGCGGAAGGAGTCACCCCGCCTTGCCCCCGCATAAGCACGCCTGCGACCGCGGGAGTGTCGCGTCGGCTCGCGACATCGTCAACGCCGAGTAGCCGGCAACCGTCGGCAGACTGTCTAAGAGAAAGGGCAGGATGGGCTCCACGAGTCCCACCCTGCCCTGCTCAATGACGCCGACGGGTTCCGCTGCTGCCCTTCAGCTGTCAGCCGAGCTCAGTTCGCGGCGTGCATCGCCTCCGCGGTCAAGACACGCACCGCAACCCAGGGCTTTTCGGCCACCGCCGCACCCGCAGACTGATGGACGTCGAACTTCACGATCGCTCCGGGATCCGGGGCGTACCAGTACGTGTAGGTCGCAAGGAAGTTGGTGGCGCCGAGACCCCGCGCCTCCCGCTGCACGACAAAGGTGTTGAAGCGACCCGCAGGAGTGGCGATGGTCTCGGTGCGCAGCACCTTGATCGTTTGCCGCCAAGCGTCCTTGTCAAGGTGCTGCACGAACTGCACGCTCTTGCCGACCTTGAGGGGCCAAAGGCTCGCCACCGCGCTCGCATCGTACAGGCTGCCGGTACGTGGGCTGAAGAATCCGCCTGGGCGCGTCACCACGCTGTTGGATGCATTCACAGTCGTCACCGTCTGATGCCCAACGTCCACAGTCTTAACGAAGCCGCCCGTGCTCAGGCACACCACCGCTCCCTGGCTGAATTGGAACGGCTGAACGGACGAAAGGGTTCCGCTGTGCCGGTGCCGCTCGTGGAGGGCAGGCGAGGCGCAAGCCGCCGTCGGGGAAATACCACCGAGCGGGTTCGCCGCGACCGCTCCTACTGCAGTCGTGCCGATCTCCGAACTCGCCACGTCGCCTGTGGAGCTGCCAAAGTCCAATCCCTCGCCCGTGGATCCGGTAATGCCGCTGCCGCCGGCAGTGGACCCACTAGCAGAGCCGCTGCCGGCCGTGCCTCCGCTGCTGCCACCGCCGCTTCCAACGGTGGTCCCACCACCGCCCGTGCCAGTGCCGCTTCCGCCGGTGCCGCTGCCATCCCCAGTGCCAAGACCGATCCCGAGCCCAGCACCGCCCGAGACACCGCTACCGGAACCGGAGCCCGTACCGCTGCCGGTTCCATCGCTGCCAGTTCCGGTGCCAGTGCCGCCACCGAGGCCTATCCCAGCCCCAGCACCGGCCGACGTGCCACCGCCGCCACTCGAGCCGGTGCCGCTGCCGGTACCGGTGCCGCCCGCACCGGAACCAGAACCGGTGCCGCTTCCGGACCCGCCGAGACCGAGACCGGCTCCAGCGCCGACCCCGGCACCTCCCAGCCCAGCGCCGAGCCCAGCGCCAGCACCCACGCCACCACTTCCGCCGCCGTTACCACCCTGGTCGGCGTGGGCTGCGGCGACGAGCGCGTGATCGGCCGGAGCGCCGACCAGAAGCAATGAGAGCGCGAGAGCTGTACCGGCAAGCAACACGCGGGAGAATTTCGATGGTGGCCGTCCACCGTGCGAGGCGCGGCAGTCGGTATTCTTGCGCCGATCAACGAATTGATCCGTCTCCATGACAATGCCTCCAAACGCGGATGCCCGTTCCCGAATACATCACCGATTCGGGGCACCGCAGATCGTGTTGAGCGGTTCGATTCCACGGGCGGCCGCCATGGTCCACCCGCATCGGACCGCGCAGCCGGGCTGCTCCCGGACTAAATCGTTAGCAAGCTCCGCTTGGGGCCAAACTGCCCAGTCGAGGCCAAACAAATCCCCTGGCTAGAGTCAAATTGATCGGCAGAAGGGCATCCCGCAAGTCACAGTGGAGTAGGTCACCCTAAGACCACAGAATTACCGAATCGCATTTTGATCACGGAGGCAAACAATCAGCTCACCCACTTTTAACCTTTATTACCAGGACTTCAATCTCATGACAAATTAGGTCTCTTACTACTTGATCTTGCGGCCCGCGCTGCCATGCCTACTACGGCCTGTCGCCGCGGCGCACGCGCTCGCGGTGCAGAACATAGAGCCCGCTCGCCACCACGATCGATGCGCCGATCAAGGTGCTCGCCCCGGGCCAGGTACCGAACAGCACCGCGCCCCAGAAGGTCGATGTGATGATCTGCATGTAGGAAAACGGCGCCAGCAGCGAGGCGGGCCCACGCTGGTATCCCAGCAGGAGGAAGTACTGACCGCCCGAGCTCAGCACGCCCATCACCGCGATCAGGCCGAGCGCGCGCCAAGTCAGCGGCTGCCAGACCCAGGGCAGGAATACGGACGCAATAAGGAAGGCGACGACGGTCGTGTAGAGCAGCGTGGTGAGCGTGGCATCGCGGGTCTTGATACGCCGGGTGATGATCAAGCCGGCGGCCCAGCAGGCGGCGGACGCCAGCGGAAACAGCGATGCCGGATGAAAGGCCGAGGTGCCGGGCTGCACGATGATCATCACGCCCACGAGCCCGACAGCAACCGCCGACCATCGGCGGATGCCGACGCGCTCGCCGAGGAACGGGATCGAGAGCGCAGTGACG
>DATFRA010000423.1:0-53942 GCA_035263705.1 Allostellaceae bacterium | reverse complement strand
CGGCGAGCGCACGCCGAAGCTCGCCTTCCGACACCACGTCGGCGCCGGCGCCGAGCCTTGCCAGCAGCCGGATCACCGCCTGGTTCGAGTTCGCCTTGAGCGCATAATGAATGGCGACGTTGTCGCCCGCGAGCGCCGAGGCAAAGCGGCGGTAGGCGGCGGTGATCGCGGCACTCGAATAGCAATAAACCGGCGTGCCGACCGCGCCCGCGATACGCGTCAGCGGCACGTCCTCGATATGGAGCTCGCCCGCCCGGTAGGCGAAACCGGGCGCGGCCACGCGCGGCTCCGAGACGTCGTTCACGTGCCCTTCGGGGGATAGGATTTCGGGAAGGCGTCCTTGGGCGTGCCCGGCGGCGGCTCCGGACTGGCTTTCCGGCCGCAGGCGGCGAGGAGCGCCGTCAGCGCCCCCGCGAGCGCCAGACGCCGCGGCAACAGGACGCGCGCTCGCCCTGGACGCGCCGCGCCATCGGCGCCATGTTGTCGAGGGCGTCGCGCCTGAGGCGCGGGCGCGGAGAGCTGGTGCATGCGATTCGGTGGCGCGGTCATCCTGGTGCTGGGTCTCTGCCTGCCGGGCGCGGCGGACGTAGCGGCGAACGGCGACGCCAACCCGGGCCTGCCGCAGTTTATCCCGACGACCCCGCCCCGGCCAGCGCCGGAGGTCACGATCGAGACCCGCGCGGGCGAGAAGGTCCGGCTCGCGGACCTCAAGGGCCGGCCGGTGCTGATCAATTTCTGGGCCACCTGGTGCGGGCCATGTGTCTCCGAGATGCCCGCGCTCGACGCGCTCGCGGCGGAGCGGGCGGGGACTCCGCTGGTAATCATGGCGGTCTCCGAGGACCGCAAGGGCGAGAGCGTGGTCGCCCCCTTCATCCGAAAACTCGGCCTCACCAAGCTGCCGATTTATCTCGATCGCGAGACGAAGGCGCTCGCGGCCTTCGGCAGCGATGCGCTGCCGACGACGGTGCTGATCGACCGCAACGGCCGCGAGATCGGCCGGCTCATGGGTGCCGCCTCCTGGGACAGCGCCGCCGCGCGCCGCCTCATCGACCGCCTGCTCTCGCCGAACCCGCCGGACACCTGGAGCGCGATGCAGTAGTCAGTGACCGGCGTGCGCGAGCACGCTCTTCAGGAACTCGCCGCCTTTCGCCAGCTCGATCTCGTCGATGCTGTGGCCGAGGCCGGGGCGGCGCAGGGTCGTGACCGGCACGCCGAGCGCCTTCAGCCGCGACTCCGCGAGCGCCAGCGACTCAAAAGGAACGATCTCGTCGCCGGTGCCGTGCATGAGCAGTACAGGCGGCTTCGAGCGCAGTTCCTCCGCCAGCGCCTCCTCGCCGATGAGGCGGCCGGAATAGCCCACGATCCCCGCCATCGCCTTCGCGCGGCGGAGGCCCACGTAAAGCGCCATCATCGTGCCCTGGGAGAACCCGACGAGCGCGAGCCGGCTCTCGTCGAGGCCGCGGGCCGCCAAAACCTCGTCGAGGAACGCGTCGAGGAAGGGTGCCGCCGCGCGCACGCCCCCCAGCACGGCATCGGGAGTGCGCTGCTGGACGCTGAACCACTGATAGCCGTAGGGCGCCATGTCGCAGGGGAAGGGCGCGTGCGGCGACAGGAATTCGCTCTCCGGCAGCAGCGGCGCCCAATAGGGTGCCAGCGAGATCAGGTCGTTGCCGTCGGCGCCGAGGCCATGCAGCAGGACCACCAGCGACTTGGGCTTGCCGCCCCGGCGCGGCGGCCGGCTGGGGCCCTCGAGAGTGAAACGCATCGGGCTCTCCTGTCAGGCCGCGAGACTTAGACGAGGCGGGCGCACCTGTCACGCCCGCGATCGCTCTCTGCTAGTCTCACCGCCGTCATGACCGCAGGGGTCGTCACCCGCTTCGCGCCGAGTCCGACCGGGCTCCTGCATCTCGGCCATGCTTATTCCGCGCTCTTCGCCTGGATCTGCGCGCGCGGTGCGGGCGGACGATTCCTGCTGCGCATCGAGGATATCGACGGCGGCAGATGCCGGCCCAAGTTCACCGACGCGATCCTCGAGGACCTCGCCTGGATCGGCCTCGAGTGGGACGGACCGGTGCGCCGCCAATCCCAGCATTTCGAAGACTACCGCTCCGCGCTCGATCGGCTCGAGGGAATGGGGCTGATCTATCCCTGCTTCTGCACCCGCGCCGCAATCCAGGCGGAGATCGCGCGCGCCGGCGCCGCGCCTCACGGCAGCGAGGGTCCGCCCTATCCCGGGACCTGCCGCGCGCTCGACGCTGCCGAGCGGAAAGCGCGCATCGACGCCGGCGCGAGCTACGCGTTGCGCATCGACATGGCGCGGGCGGCGGGACGCGCGGGACCGCTGGCGTGGGAAGACTCGGAAGCCGGCGGGGTTGCCGCCGACCCCCTGAGCCACGGCGATGTCGTGCTCGCGCGCAAGGACACGCCGGCGAGCTATCACCTTGCCGTCACCGTCGACGACGCGATCCAGGGTGTGACGCTGGTAACCCGGGGCCGCGACCTCTTCGGCGCCACCCATGTGCACCGGCTGCTGCAGGCGCTGTTGGATCTGCCGACGCCGCGCTACTGGCACCATCGCCTGCTCACGGATGCCGGCGGCAAGCGCTACGCCAAACGCGACCGCTCGCTCACGCTCCGGGCATTGCGGGAAGCGGGAAAGACGCCGGCGGAGGTGCGGGAGATGGCCGGCGTCTAGGCGCCGCCTGCGCGCAGCCCCGCAACCAGCGCGAGATAATCCGGGTCCTCCGCCGTCACCAAGCCGTGCCGAAGGGCGAAGTCGATCAGGATCAGGCTCACGTTGAACTTGAAATCGTCGGCGTCGCGCACGCGGGCGAGGGCCTCGCGCGCCTCCATCAGCATAAACTCGTCGATCTCGCCGTCGGTGTTCAGGGGCTCGAAGTCGTCGGGCGTCTCCAGGTCGTAGACGAAGAGCACGTCATCGCGCAGGCCCTGGGGCACCTCCATCTTGTAGGTGACGGCGCTCACGGCATGAGCCTTGGCGATGACCGTGGCGGGGATCGAGGCCTCCTCGCCGGCTTCTTTCACGAGCGTCGCGAGCGCGCCCAGACCGCCGCCGATGCCGCCCGCGACGAGATTGTCGAGCTTGCCTGGCGCCACCAGCTTCAGCGGATTGCGGCGGCCGATCCAGAGCCAGATCCGGTCGCGGATGCGGCGATAGCCGTTCATATGCACGCCGTAGGCGCGCACGCCGAAGAAGCTGACAGCCCCGCGGTCGACGGTGAAGAGCGGCGCCTGGCCCCAGCGCGGCGTGATCGCGAATACCTCATCGCGCCACTTAGCGATCAGGCCTTCGGCGACCAGCACCTCCACCACCTCGTCGAGCGCCGCCGTGATCGCGGCGCCATCCTTGCGCGGCAGGATGCGGAGCGAGTCCGAGGTCACCTCGATAACGCGCGGGAACCGCCGCAGCACCTCGGCGTTGTCGCGGCGGACGAGACCGACCCGGTCCTCGCCGAGGAAGAGCGGCAGGAAGCGCTCGGGCCGGTAGGTATTGCAGGCACGGATGTGGCGCAGCAGGCTCATGCGGAGGTAAGCGCACCCGTCCGCTTGCGCGAGGCCAGCACGACCTGCACGCCGGTGATCTGGCGCAGGCATCTCGTGACGTAGTCCGCGACTTCCGTGCTCATGCCGACCATTTGGATGTCGATGACGAGATCCTGCTCTGCGCCGACGCGGCTCGTCCATGAGGATGGCACGAGAGCACGCTTGGCGAAAAGCTCCAGCACCCGAGGCATTACCCCGGGCTCGGCGGCGGCATGGACGGAGAAGCAGTGGGTGAGCTCAGCCTGCGGCTGAAAGACACTCTGGGCGGTGTGCGGCACGGGACGACTCCTCGGCGGCGCGGGACGGGCGAACGGCAGCAATCCGATCCTCGATGAGGACCGGGCTGCTAATTCGCCGGCCGAGCCGGGAGTCGCAGAGCCAAGCCATCAGCCGGACGGTACCGGCCGGCCGCTTCCGCGTCAACGATCGCCACTTCGTGAGGTTTAAATCGGGGGGAAAGCGCATATTTATGGGAAATGTCCTGTGAAACCCCTGCGCGATACCGCATGCTCGCGTGCGGGCGCCGTTGGGGCGCGGAGTCGGGGGGAGCAGAGGGTCTGCAGTGCATGAATGACAAAAGCGCGGTCGCCGCCTCGATTACGCCACAGTGCCACCCGCTTGCCACGGAACGCCAGCGGATGTCATGGCGCCTCTCCTGGTAAGCGCATGCCGGCTTCCCAAGTGCCTACCATTAAGCCGGAGGTCCGCATGACAAGGTCGCTGCTTCGGAGCATCGTCGTTCTGGCCGCGCTCGCGCTTGCGGCCTGTGCCGGCGAGGATACGCAGACCAACGAGCGCGGCATCGATCAGGACATTACCGCCACGCACGATGCCGGTGCGCCCACGCTGAGCAACATCGGCCAGCGCGATTACGCGCCGTGGCGCCTGAACATGAAGCCCTGAATCGCGGTCAGGCCGGATCGAGCTCGGTATCCCAGTAAAGGAAATCGCGCCAGCTGTGGTGGAGATAGTTGGGCGGGAACCCCCGTCCGTTCTCCTGCAGCACGATGGTCGTGGGCTGCATGGGCGGCCTCACGGGGTGCATGCCGCTCTCTCGCGGCAGGCGATTGCCCTTGAGCAGATTGCAGCTCGAGCAGGCCGTCACCACGTTGGCCCAGGTCGTGCGGCCGCCGCGCGAGCGCGGCACCACGTGATCGAAGGTCAGGTCGTGTGAGGGCCGCGGCTCGCCGCAGTACTGACAGACGAACCGGTCGCGCAGGAACACGTTGAACCGCGTGAAGGCCGGCCGGCGCGCCGTGGCGATGAACTCCTTGAGCGAGATCACGCTCGGGAGCCGCATCTCGAAGCTGGGGCTGCGCACCACCGTCTCGTATTCCGAGATGATGTTGACGCGATCGAGAAACACCGCCTTGACCACGTCCTGCCACGACCACAGCGACAATGGGAAATAGCTCAGCGGCCGGAAGTCGGCGTTGAGCACCAATGCCGGACAGCGGTCGGGGCTTACCGGCATTGGCTGGTTGATCTCGGATGTCGCCACGTCATGGCGGGCGATCCTACACAGGAGCCCGCGCGTTGCCAAGCGCCGGAATGGTGACCGATCCCATTGTCATTGAAGTGAAATTCTCGAATTTCGCGATCGACGCCGCCGACCGCCGTCGACGACCATCGCCGCCCGCGTCTGAGGACGCGCTGCCCCTTCTAGGGCTCACGCGGGTCCGGAAGCCGCTCTGCGACGCCTACCAATGCAGGACGATTTCGTACTCGGCCATGCGCTTCGGCAGCATCTTCGAGCTGAGCAGCTGGACACCGGGGACCAGCTCACCGCGCTCGATTCCCCGGACGGCCAAATCCTCCTCGATGACGAACACCGGGATCTTGCGCTTCTCGATCAGATCGAGGACGTCCTTGTCCATCCGTGGCGCGAGGGTCTGCTTCCACGCACCGATCGTGAGCCCGGGCGCGCCTTGCCCGGCCACCGCGTAGTTCACGGCGTTCCCGCGCAGCACCACGGAGTGCTGAGCCCCGGCGCCTTGCATCGCGGCGAGGAGCCAGAGGATCGTGTCGTCCTGTTCCTCCATGACCGCCCGGTAGGCCGACTCGACGATGTTCAGCGTTTTCTTGGCCATGAGGTCACTCACTTCACGGGAATGGCGAGCACGTTGTCAGCCGCCTCGCAAAACGAATGAAAGTCGGCGGGCGAGCCGCGCCGCGTATCGGCGACAAATTCGCCGACGCCTCGCTCGTCAACGCACATGCCGCAGTTCACCCAGTCGACCTTGCCGCCGTTCTTCGCGGCAAGCGCCAGAAGGGCCGCGACCTGGTCCTTGGTCGTGGGGTGATTCTCCTCGGCGAGGTTCTTGCCATGTACAGGGTTCGGATGAGGAGCCTGCTTCGCAAAGGCGAGCGCGGACGCGCCCTCGTAAGTGAATACGCTGATCTTGTGTCCTCGCTGTGCCATCGCGGCCAGGATGCGAAAGGCGGTCGTCAGGTTCTCGGACTCGTAGGGCGGGTTCATGAGCGCGACAGCGAAGGTCTTTTGTGACATGTCCGTCTCCTAGTGCCAGAGGGCCTTGTGGCCGGCTTCCAGATGGTCGACCACGGTCTCGATCGGCGCGACCGCGACGCCGTCCACGAGCTTCGCAATGCCGCGCTCTTTGAGCGCGAAATCATCGGCGAGGATCTTGACGCCTGAGCCGGCGAGTGCCCGCAGCTTCGGAGCCTCCGCCGAGGGCCGCGCCGCGAACACCGCATTTTGAACCAGAAAAAGCGTAACCTTGTTGCCCGCCTCTACCAGTCCGCGTGCCAGCTCGTAGTAGTACCCGACGTCGTTCGACTCGAAGGGATCTCTGGATTCAATGAGTAAATACTCGGCCATCGTCCTAACGTCCTCCTTTTTTCAGCTCGTCGTAGCTGCGCGGCGAGCCGCTGGATATCGGTGCCGGCTTAACTGCTGCCGCCCTCGACAGGGTGGGCTTCCGCTCGCCAGCGCAGCATGCCGCCTTTCAAATTGGCGACATTGGTGAATCCGTTCTGCTGCAGAATCGTGAGCGCCTGAGCGGAGCGGCTGCCGGCTCGGCAGACGGCGACGATCGGGCGGTCGCGGCTCAATTCGGCCGCCCGAGCAGCCAGCTCGCCGAGCGGAATGAGGATCGCGCCGGCGATGTGGCCGAGGGGCCCCGTGAACTCGTCGGCCTCGCGCACGTCCAGCACTTGCACGTCCTGCGCATGCTCTTCGAGTCCGTGCGGATCGATCTCCCATATTCCCGCGAAGCTGTAGTGGAGCGGCGCCCAGGTCGGGTCGGGGGCGAGCCCGGCCTCGTTCTCGGGGCGGCCGCAGCGCATGTTGGCGGGCACGGCAACATCGATCAGCTTCGGATGAGCAAGCCGCATGTTCTTCATGTAGCCGGTGAAATCGCCGACCGCGATCTCACCCCCGAGGCGCGGATTGAAGCGGCGCTCCTCGCCGACGCTGGTCACCGTAAGTCCGCGATAATCATGCGCGGGGTAGAGCAAGCAGTCGTCCGGCAGGCTGAAGATGTGCTCACGCACCGAGCGGTACATCGCCGCCGGGTCACCCTGCTGGAAGTCGGTGCGGCCGCTGCCGCGGATCAGCAGGCAATCGCCGGTAAAGGCCATGCTGTGGTCGTCGAGCACGTAAGTGACACAGCCGCTGGTGTGGCCGGGGGTCGCGCGAACCATGAGACGGCGCCTGCCGAAGGTAATCACATCGTCCTGTGCCAGATAGCGGTCGGCACCCTGGGCGCCGCTCGCCGCCGCCAGCATGATCTGGCTCCTCGTGCGCTGCTTGAGGAGCCAAGCGCTGGTCACGTGATCGGCATGGACATGGGTCTCCAGCGTCGCGACCAGCGTGAGGCCAAGCTCGCCGATGAGTGCCGCATCGCGCCGCACCTGCTCGAAGACCGGATCGATCAGCACCGCGCTGCCGCCCCGCTCGTCGCCGAGCAGATAGGTGTAGGTCGAAGACTGCGGATCGAACAATTGTCGGAACACCAGCATCCGCCCCTCCGCAGACTGTTGGGCGAGGATGGTCCCTTCGGGCGTCCCGGGCAACGGTAAATCGTCCAATCGAGCGGTCGCCGCCGCGCTCGCTCAGCGCGTCGGGACCGGCTTCTCGCCGCGGTAGTCGTAGAATCCGCGCTTGGTCTTGCGGCCGAGCCAGCCGGCCTCGACGTATTTCACCAGGAGCGGGCAGGGGCGGTACTTCGAATCAGCGAGGCCCTCGTAGAGCACCTGCATCACGGAGAGGCAGGTGTCGAGGCCGATGAAATCCGCGAGCTCGAACGGACCCATCGGGTGGTTGGCGCCGAGTTTCATTGCGGTGTCGATCGCCTCGACCGAGCCCACGCCCTCGTAGAGCGTATAGACGGCCTCATTGATCATCGGCAGCAGGATTCGGTTCACGATGAAGGCCGGGAAATCCTCGGCGGCGACCGGTGTCTTGCCGAGCTTCAGCGCGAGCTCGCGCACGGTCTGGTAGGTCGCTTCCTCGGTGGCGATGCCGCGGATCAGCTCGACGAGCGTCATCATCGGCACGGGGTTCATGAAATGCATGCCGACGAATTTGCCGGGCCGGTCGGTGCTTGCGGCGAGCCGGGTGATCGAGATCGAGGAGGTGTTGGAGGCGACCAGCGCGTCGGGCTTCAGATGCGGCACCAGCTGCTTGTAGATCTCCCGCTTCACCGCCTCCTTCTCGGTCGCGGACTCGATCACCAGGTCGCAATCCGCGAACGTCTTGAAGTCGCTGGTGCCGGTGATGCGTTTCAGCGCCGCCGCCTTGTCGGCTTCGGTGACCTTGCCGCGCGCCACCTGACGGCCGATGTTCTTCTCGATGTTGTCGCGTGCGCGCTCGACGGCGGCGGCGTCCACATCGGCTATCCACACGTCGAAGCCCGCGAGCGCGCAGACGTGGGCGATGCCGCTGCCCATCTGGCCGGCGCCGATGATGCCGATGGTCTTGATCATGGAGAGAGTCCTCCGAGGCCGGACGCGGGCGCGCTAGGCGCCGGGCTATTTCACCTGCTTGTCGAGCTCGGCCTCGAGCTCGGGCAGGATCTTGAAGAGATCGCCGACCATACCGTAGTCGGCGATCTGGAAGATCGGTGCTTCCTCGTCCTTGTTGATGGCGACGATCACCTTGGAATCCTTCATGCCGGCGAGGTGCTGGATCGCGCCGGAGATGCCGACGGCGATATAGAGGTCGGGCGCCACGATCTTGCCGGTCTGGCCCACCTGGTAGTCGTTGGGGACGAAGCCCGCGTCGACCGCCGCTCGCGAGGCGCCGACGGCCGCGTGCAGCTTGTCGGCGATCTTGTCCAATAGGTGGAAGTTGTCGCCGGACTGCATGCCGCGCCCGCCGGAAATCACGATGCGCGCCGCCGTGAGCTCGGGCCGCTCGGACTTCGAGAGCTCCGCGCCCTTGTACGTGGAAAGGCCCGCCGAGCCCAGCGCCGCGATCGTCTCGATCGCGGCGCTGCCGCCTTCGGCCGCCACCGCGGGAAAAGCCGTGCCACGGACGGTGATGATCTTGACCTTGTCCTTCGACTGCACGGTCGCGAGCGCGTTCCCGGCATAGATCGGCCGCACGAAGGTGTCCGCCGACACGACGGCGGTGATGTCCGAGATCTGCGCCACATCGAGCAGCGCCGCCGCCCGCGGCATTACGTTCTTCCCCGCGGTGGTCGTGGGCGCCAACACGTGACTGTATCCAAGGGCGAGCTTGGCGATGAGCGGTGCCAGATCCTCGGCGAGCGGATGCGCCAGCACGGCATCGTCGGCGAGCAGCACCTTGGCGACGCCCTTCACCTTCGCGGCGGCCTCGGCGGCCGGCCGGCAACCGGCGCCCGCCACCAGCACGTGGAGATCGCCGCCCAGCGCCTCAGCCGCGGCGACGGCGTTGAGGGTCGCGGGCTTGAGGCTCGCGTTGTCATGCTCGGCAAGGACCAGGACGGCCATCAGATCACCCGTGCTTCCGTGCGGAGCTTCTCGACGAGCTCCTGGACCGACGCCACTTTCTTGCCGCCTTGGCGCTTGGCGGGTTCCTCGACCTTGAGCGTGACGAGGCGCGGCGCCGGATCGACGCCGAGCGCCTCCGGCGTCAGCTGCTCGATCGGCTTCTTTTTCGCCTTCATGATGTTGGGGAGCGAGGCGTAGCGCGGCTCGTTGAGCCGGAGGTCCGTGGTGATCACCATCGGCAGCTTGAGCTCGACGGTCTCGAGACCGCCGTCGACCTCGCGCGTCACCGTCGCCTTGCCGTCGTCGATCGCGATCTTGGAAGCGAAAGTGCCCTGGGACCAGCCGAGGAGCGCCGCCAGCATCTGGCCGGTCTGGTTGCAGTCGTCGTCGATCGCCTGCTTGCCCAGGAGGACCAGACCCGGCTGCTCCTTGGCGACCACGGCCTTCAAGAGCTTGGCCACGGCGAGCGGCTGCAGCTCCGCGTCGGTCAGCACGTGGATGCCGCGGTCGGCGCCCATGGCGAGCGCGGTGCGGATGGTTTCCTGGCAGGTCTGCGCGCCAAGCGACACCGCGACGATCTCGGTGGCAACGCCTTTTTCCTTGAGTCGGATCGCCTCCTCGACGCCGATCTCGTCGAAGGGGTTCATGGACATTTTGACGTTGGCGGTCTCGACCCCGGTCTTATCCGCCTTGACGCGGATCTTCACGTTGAAATCGATGACCCGCTTGACTGCGACCAGCACTTTCATGAGCAAATCCCGCTGCTGCCGAGGCTCCGGCTGGAGGTGGCGCCGGATTGTGCATGTGCGAAAGGCTAAGGCAAGACCTTCGTGTCACGAGACTGCAAAGCGCGCCGAAGCGCCGCGGCTAGCGCGTGGCGCCGGGCCGCCAAAGCACGTCGGAGCGGCCCTTATCGTTGGAGACGCGGGCCAGCACGAAAAGATGGTCGGAAAGCCGGTTCAGGTACTTTATAGCCTCGGGATTGACGGTTTCCCGGTCGGCAAGCGCGACGGCAAGGCGCTCCGCGCGGCGCACGACGGTGCGCGCCAGGTGCAGCGCCGCCGCCAGTTCCGTCCCGCCCGGCAGGACGAAAGAATCGAGCGGCTGCAGCTCGGCATTCATCGCGTCGATCTCGTGCTCGAGCCGCTCGACCTGGCTCGCGAGAATCCGAAGCGGTCCCTTGGCGCCACCGCTCCCTTCGGGCGTCGAGAGATCGGCGCCCATGTCGAAGAGATCGTTCTGGATGCGGGCCAGCATGTGGTCGGGCCCGGCCTGCGAGTGGCTGCCGGTCTCAAGCCGCGCCAAGCCGATCGCGGCGTTGGCCTCGTCCACCGTGCCGATGGCCTCGACGCGGAGCGCGCTTTTCTTGACCCGTGTCCCGTCGGAGAGGGACGTCTCGCCCTGGTCGCCGCCGCGGGTGTAGATGCGCGTGAGCTTGACCATGGCGCGCCCCTCAGCGCCGGAACAGCCACATAAACACGAGGAACAGCAGCAGCGCGATCCCCTGCAGCAGCACGCGCGACTGCATGAGCTTGTTCGACCGCCGCGCGCTGTTGCCCCGCGCCATGGAAAGCAGGCCGAGGCCGAGCACTCCGAGGGTCGCCAGCATCGCCAGCACGATCAGGACCGGGAGGAAATGTTCCATTTTTGTAATATAAGCTTCTCCGACCTGCGATCCCAGCCGGGATCACGCACGGGACCCGCAGCGGGGGCCGTACCGGTCAGATCCGCATGGAGAGCCAGATGGCGATGCGGGAGCCGACCTTGACGGCCGCCGTCAGCAGGTCGTGGGCGGGCGCGGTGCGCGCCGTGGGGCGAGTGTGAGGTCGCGGTGCGCGAGCTCGTGGGCGCGCAACTCCCTCGAGGGTCTTGCGGCGCCGTGCCATGTCCTCACCGAGCAGGAGGCCGTCAGGGCCTAGGAGCGCTTTCGGCGGGAGGGCGTGACGTTTGACGGCGGCGCGTCCGCGCAGATGCGCTTGAGCGCGTTCCAGTCCGTAGGCGCGAGCGCCGGCGTGGTGCCCTCGACCGCGCCCGCACGCACCGCGGCGAGCCGATCCGCGGGTGACGGGTGATTGCTCAGATAGGTGGGGATGCTCGCTTCCGTCGTGTGGCTCAGCCGCTCGAAGAAATCGGCGAAACCGGCAGAGCTGATGCCGGCCTCTCGCAAGAGCACGAGAGCGCCCGCATCGGCCTCGGCCTCCTCGCTCCGCGAGTAGGTGAGCTCCGCGATGAAGGCGCCCAGATCGCCGGTGGTGCTGTAGCCGAGGACCATCTCCGCGAGCACGCCGATACCCGCGGACGCCATCTGATGCCGGAGCGCGTGACGCTTTGAGGCATGGGTGAGCTCGTGGGCGAGCACGCCCGCGAGCTCGTCGGCGCTCTTCGACTCGTCGAGCAGCCCGCGCAACACCACGATGCGCCCGCCCGGAAACGCGAAGGCGTTGACGATCTCGACGCTCTCGACCACCACCTTGGCGTGAAACGGCAGGCCCGCATGCGCGGTGAGGCGATCCACCAGCCGGTCGAGCGCGGCTTGGCCGGCGGCGTTGACGCAGGGCTCGCCCAGGATTTGGAGATCCGCAACCTCGCGGTCGCCGAGCCGCTCCTCGGCGGCGATCGGGATGAGGGCCACCGCGCCCTCGGTGAGCCACGGCAGCGCGAGCCCCAGCGCCGCCACAGTGCCGACGGAGACCGCAATCGCCGCCAGCGCACCGGGCAGGCGGCGCGATGGCGTGCCCGGCCGCAAGCGCGGCGCCGCCGCGTAGAGCGCCGCAGGGAAATCGGGGTCGTCCACGGTGAGCCGAGCGAGGTCGCGGGCAAGCCGCAGCGGCCCGCGCGAGCCTTCGTCCTGCACGAGGCTGATCTCGTCATAGCTCCAGGTCGTGATGTAGCCGCCCTCGGCCTTTGCGAGCGCGATGCCGTGCTCGCCGACCGAGGCGCGCACGCGCCGCCGGGCCGCGCTCACGCCATCGACATAACTCGCAAGGAAATCCGGCATCGACTCAGGCGAAGCCCGTCGTGTCGAAGAGCTCGGCAAGTCCAGAGGCGGGTGGCCGCGAGGGCTCCTCGGATTGGCTGAGCCGCTCGATGCCGACGGTGTCGAGACGCAGGGTCCTGGCGTAGAAGCGAAGCGTGCGATGCGCCACGAACGGCCAGCCGAGCCCGAGGGTCAAGAGCCAGATCAGGAAGTTGCCGATCCGCAGGCGACGCACATCGCGGGTCGTCGCCTCGAGCGCGAACCCGATCTCGCCGAAGCGCGTGCGGCCGACGGAATAAACGAGCCAATTACGCTCGAACCGCGCCGTGATCGCGAGCCATACGATCGAGACCGCGAGCAGACCGATCACATAAACCGCTGTCACACCACCGGCGAGCGCTAGCACATCTAGCGAATTGACAACTATTGGTGTGGAAAGTCCTGCGTACTTCGTCGCAGCGACGATCGCCAGCGTGGCGATGCTCACGATGACGAGGACGCCTATGATGGTACCGAGCGCGGCAAAGAAGCCGCCGATTACGGCCCAGAGCCATGCTTTGAAGAGGTCGCGGCCACGGCCTTCGAAGGCGAGATAGCGGCTCCCCAGGCGCGTGTATCTCGCCTCGTAGCGCCACAGCCCGACGTTCTGCCAGGGCTTGATCAGGCTCAGCGTCAGCGATCCCAACGCCGCGTAGCCGAGGGCGCGAAAGCCGTAACGCCATGCGCTGCCATCGAGGCCGCCGCGGATGCCCCGCCAAAGCGAGCGGCTAAGGCGATAACGCTGGCCGGTGTAATGGCCGACCAGCGACAGAAAGAACACCACGAGCAAGGTGGCGTAGCGCCCGACCGCGACCCATATCAGCGGCAAGCCTGCAAATTGCAGGACGAGCCCGATCGTGCCCAGGGGCAGCAACACCACCACGATCACCAGCAGGAAGCGCACGAACAGCTCCATGCCGGTGCCGTCGTACTCAAAGCGATCGTCCAGCAGGCTGAGCCGGCTCCAGAGATAGCGGCGGATGCGCGTGCGGCCCCAGAAGCGGTAGAAGCCGAGGGTCAGGATCGCGAGCAGCGTGGTCTTGAGCCAAAGCCGGAACAGCTCGCCTGTGGTGCCATCGTAGGAGAGCGCGGGTGCGAGCGTCTCGGATGGCGGAGCCACCGGCGGCCCCGCATCGAAACCGGTTGCAGGAGCGTTCGCGGCGGCATCCACGCGGTCCATCGCCCGATCGAGTGGTGTCGGCGTCATCGAGCGACCGGTCCCCCCAAGTGACGATCACGAATACTATCGGTAGGTGTGCCGGCAGGAAAGAGCGCGCCCATATCTTCCTGGTTCGCGAGCCGGCACCAAGCCCTCGCGACCCATCAAGCTCGCGTCGGAAACGGATTGCGCGTCGGGGTCAGATCCGCGTCGAAAGCCAGATGGCGATGCGGGAGCCGACCTTGACGGCCGCCGTCAGCAGGTCGTGGGCGGGAGCGGCGCGGGCGTCGTGGGCGAGAGCGAGGTCGCGGTGGGCGAGCTCGTCGGCGCGGAACTCCTCAAGGGTCTTCTTGAGCAGCGCCTGGTCCTTGCCGAGGCTCTCGGCTTGGCCACGGTAGTGCTCGTCGATGACTTCCTCGACCGCGACCGTGCAGGCCATCGCCCCGCGCTCGCCCAGGAGCGCGCTTGCGGCACCCAGCGCATAGCCCGCGACGTGCCAGAGCGGCGTCAGCGCGGTCGGCCGCACGCGGCGCTCGACCACCAGCCTTTCGAACCGCTCTAGGTGCTTGCGCTCCTGCTCGGCCATCTCACGGATGACGCCGGCGGCTGGGGATTTGCCGAGCACCGCGAGCTGGCCCTCGTAGATGCGGACGGCGCCGTACTCGCCGGCGTGATCGACGCGGATCATGCGCTCGATCGCTTCCGCGGGCGAGGGATCGCCGGGGAGGCGCGTTGCAGTTGTCATGCCTCGCGCGCCCCACGGAGCCGCACGACCCCGAGCGCGGTAACCGCGAGCAGGCCCAGCGACGTCACGACGTTCCAGCCCGCGAGCGACAAGCCCGCGAGCGTCCACTGCACCTCGTCGCAGCGCACGGATTGCTGTCCGGCCAGGAATTTCATCAGCTCCTCAGGCGTCTTGGCGCCGCTGGCGCCGCCGGTGCAGGCGGTCGGCCCCTCGATCCAGTGATGCTCCACGCCGACGTGGTAGCCCGCAAGCCCGGCGCTCAACACGAAGATAAGCGCAAGCAGCCCGATCCCCCAGAGGGCGCGGCGCGCGTCGGTGAAAAGCGCCGTGGCGGCGATCGTGATCGCGCCATAATAAGGCCAGCGCTCCGCGAGGCAGAGCTCGCAGGGCTGCAAGCCGCCCACGTACTGCAGGAGCAGGGCGCCGACCGCGACCGCGAGGCTGGCCGCCAGCACGAGGAGCAGGATCCGGCGCGCGGCGGGGCTAGACATAGCGCAGGACGAAAAAGCCGCCGACCAGGAACACGACGAAGACCGAGGTCACCAGCATCAGCCGCTGCTCGATGAAATCCCGGATCGGCGCGCCGAAGCGCCAGAGCAGGGCCGCCACCAGGAAGAAGCGGATGCTGCGCGAGATCGCGGACGCCACCGCGAAGGTCACGAGATCGAAATGGAAGGCGCCGCTCGCGATGGTCACGATCTTGTAGGGGATCGGCGTCATGCCCTTGAGGATGATGATCCAGGCGCCCCACTCGGCGAAGCTCGCCTTGAGCGCCTCGTAGCGGTCCATCACGTGATAGAACTGCAGCACCGGCTCGCCGATCGTCGCGAAGGCGAAATAGCCGATGGCGTAGCCGAGGAAGCCGCCGAGCACCGAGGCCGCCGTGCAGATCGCCGCGAGCCGGAACGCGCGGGGCGGCGCGGCGATGATCATGGGGATCAGCAGCACGTCCGGCGGGATCGGAAAGACCGAGCTCTCGATGAAGGCGACGCCGGCGAGCGCGAGCACCGCGTGCTGGCTCGCGGCGAGGCGCAGGACGCGCTGGTAGAGGCTCTCGATCATGGACGGTGCGCGATCTAGCCCGATGCGGCGCAGGCGCGCAAGGGGCGCACCCATGACAGGGAATGCCAGCGTCGATTGACCGCGCTCGCCTCGCCGTTATAGTCCCGCCGGCGACGCGCGGCGGCCCCTGTGGCGGAATGGTAGACGCGGCAGACTCAAAATCTGTTGCTCGCAAGGGCGTGGGGGTTCAAGTCCCTCCAGGGGCACCACTAATGGCCGTGAGAGGCTAGTCTCGAGCCGTTGCGACGATCGCTCTGACACCTGATCTGCACCTACGAAGCAGACAGAGCCGTGTCTGTTGCGCCCCGTTCGCCCCGCAGCTTCATTCGCTCGCGACGGGTACCCCTGCACTGCGATGGAGCGCCGCGACGACCTCGCTTTCGGTAAGCAGTCCACTTTCGACGGCGAGCGCGCTCAGCGGTCGTTTCTGCTCCAGGCTTTGCTTTACGAGGGCCGTTGTCGCCTCATAGCCAAGCGTTGGAAGGAATATGGTGGCGAGAGCGCTCGACTCCAGGAGATTGCGCTGCGTCGTCTCGCGGTCGGGCGCGAGGCCGTCGATGCAACGCTCGGTGAACAGGTGGGTTCCGTTGGTCAGCAGGTCGAGCGATTCGAACAGGCGCGAGGCCATGATGGGTTCAAAATGATTGATCTCCAGCTGCCCTTGGAGCGCCGCCATCGACACGGCGAGATCATTGCCCGTAATCCCGAAAGCGACCTGCTGCATCATGATGGGCAAGACGGGATTGATCTTACCCGGCATGATCGAGGAGCCAGCCTGAACGGCCGGCAGCACGACCTCGCCGATCCCTCCGGTCGGTCCCGATGAGAGAATGACGAGATCCGAGGCAATCTTGCCGATGACGTCGCCCGCGGTCCGCAGCTCGCTCGAGAGGCGCGCGAAGGCATCTGCGTTCTGCATGCCATCGAAGAGATCGGCAGCCCCGGATATGGTCCAACCCGTCCCATCAGCCAAGTGTCGAAGCACGGCGTCGCGATAGCCGAGCGCCGCGCCAAGGCCGGTTCCGATCGCCGTTCCGCCCAAGGGCACGATCAGAAGGGCGCTGGCTGCCGTAGCCGCCATGGCGCGGGAGCGACCCACGGCCGCGGCATAACCGCCGAAGGCTTGACCGAACGTCATCGGCTGTGCCGATTGCAAGCATGTCCGCCCCAGTCGCAGCACACCCGCGAACTCGATCGATTTCGCGGAAAGGGCTGCCGCGAGGCCATCGAGCGCGTGCAGGAGCGGCCCTACCTTCGCATAGACCGCGAGCTTCAGGGCGGTGGGCACCACGTCGTTCGTGGATTGCCCCATGTTGACGTGATCGTTCGGATGGATTCGACGATAGGCTCCGGGCGGATCACCCGATATCTGGAGAGCCCTGTTGGTGATCACCTCGTTGGCGTTCATGTTGATCGAGGTGCCGCCCGACCCCTCGAGCATGTCGATCACGAAATGCTCGTGGTGCCGGCCATCCAAGATCTCGTCGCAAGCGGCTACGATGGCCTTTGCGATATCTTGCGGCAAGACACCGAGCTCAAGGTTCGCGAGCGCGGCCGCCTTCTTGACCTGGGCGAGGGCACGGATGAAGGCTGGCTCGTCACGCAAGGTGCGATGGGAGATCGCGAAATTCTCGCGTCCACGAGCGGTGTTAATGCCATAGAGGCAGTCGGCGGGAAGCGTGACCTCGCCCAGCGAATCCGATTCCGTGCGGGTGGACAGGGACTGTGCCGTCATAGCGCGCTCTCCGAGATCGAGCCTGAGGTCCGAACGAATGTGAGGGTCTCGCGATCCTTGACGACGCTTGGGAAGGCGAGCGCGCGGCCATGGAACACGGCGTAGATTCCGGGCGCCAACAAGCGGCAGGCGAACAACGCCTCGGTGACGTTCTGAAGGCCGTCGCTGCCTTCGACGACGAACGGCACCATCGCTCCGGTCAGGACGATCGGAACCCTCGGGGTCGGCATGGCGGCAAGCAGTGCCTCGCCCGTAACCGAAAGAGTATCAGTGCCGTGGATGATGACGACAGCGTGGTTCCGCCTCATCGCCGACCGCGCAGTCTCGATGATCCTGGTGCGGTCATCGCGATCGAGGTCGAGGGAATCCTTTCGCATCAGTTCCTTGAAGCTCACCTTCGCGTCGACCAGGCGTAACCCTCGAATGAGGCGCTTGATGACAGGGTCGACATTTCGAAGCACCGCCTTCCGCGGATCGTAGGTCTTCGCGATGGTGCCGCCGGTCATGATGACGGCGATCTTGAACGATTCCCGTTGGGTCGCGTCCATCCGCGGCGTCAAAGCACCTTGGAGAGAAACGAACGGGTGCGCTCGTCCTGGGGATCGGAGAAGAACCGAGCCGGCGGCGCGGCCTCCACGATCAAGCCACCATCGGTGAAATACATTTGATTGGCCGCCTCGCGCGCGAAACCCATCTCGTGGGTGACGATGACGCAGGTCATCCCCTCCCGCGCTATATCCCGGATGACAGTGAGCACCTCTCCGACCATCTCCGGGTCAAGTGCCGCGGTGACCTCGTCGAAGAGAATCGCCTCCGGCTGCATGCAAAGCGCGCGCGCGATGGCGACACGCTGCTGCTGACCTCCGGAGAGCTCGCCGGGATAGGCATCCGCCTTGTGCGCCAGCTTGACCTTCTCCAGCAAGGCGCGGGCGCGGTCAATCACCTCGGCACGGGTCTGCCTCAGGACCTGGATCGGCGCCATCGAGACGTTCTGCAGCACGGTCTTGTGCGGAAACAAGTTGTACTGCTGAAAGACCATCCCGACCCGATGGCAGAGCGCGACCATGTTGAGATCTTTCGACGTGACCTGAATGTCGCCGACCTCGATGAAACCCTGATCGACCGGGGTGAGCGCATTGATACAGCGCAGGATGGTCGACTTGCCGGAACCCGAAGGACCGATGATGCAGGCCACCTCGCCCTTGGCGATCTCGAGGCTGACGCCGCGCAGGACCGGAGAGTTCCCGAAGGATTTGTAGACGTCGTGGAGCTTGATGAACGCGGTGTTCTGGTCGGCCATCGTCACCTCACCGAACTGCGAAGCGGTTTTCCAAGGCCATGCTGAGGCGCGCGATCGGATAGCTATAGATGAAGAACCAGGAAAGCAGATAAGCGTAGAGCGGCAGCAGCAGGAGGCTGTTGGATTCGGCCTGGAGCGCCGTGCGGGCGTTGGTCAGAGCTTCCTCTGCCCCGACGATCGAGGCGAGCGGTGTCGCCATCAGCAGAACGGCGTAAAGGTTCATCCAAGGCGGCAGCATCCGCTTGACGCATTGAGGCAAGATGACCGACGTGACCGTCTGCCGCCATGTGTAGCCGAGCGAGCGCGCCGCCTCCCATTGCCCCGATGGAATGGACTGCATCGCGCCGCGCACGATCTCGGAGAAGTTCGCGATGACCGGGATCGTGAAGCCGATCGCGGCGCGCAGCCAGCTCGCGATGGTGTACGTCTGGCCGCCGATCCTGATCTGAAACGGCAGCAGGAAGATGCAGTAGAACAGCAGGACCAGCCACGGCGCGTTGCGAAAGATCTGCGTGAGGATTTTCGCGGGCAGGGAGATCCAGCTGGCCGGGGTGAGCTGCCCCATGCCAAGGAACACGCCGCCGATCGTGCCAAAGAAAATAGCGAATAGGCTCATCACCACATTCAGCAGGAAACCCTTGCCCAGGAAAGGCGTCCACTTGATGAGCGCGCCGAGCAAACCCGTATCGGCGCCCGCCAACAGGGCGAGTGCCAGGACGATGCCAAGCACGATCGCGATCGCAAGGAAGATGCTCGCGAGATCGCCTTCCACGGCACCACGCACCCTTCGCTTCGCCAAGGGGAGATCGACGCCGACCTCCGGGCCGAGCTTGACGTGCCCCCTCATGGCGAGGCCGCTCCAAATCCCGGAAGCCGCAGGGCCCGCTCCCAGCGATGCATGGCCAAGGCGACGATGCCCACGAGGATGAGGTAAACCACCATCAAGACATTCATCATCTCGAAGGTGTTGATGTTGTCGGACCAGATCTGGTTGGAGACATAGAGGAGTTCCGGCACGCCGATCGCATAGGCGAGCGTCGTCGTCTTCAAGAGCTCGATGAGATTGTTGCAGAGCGCGGGAAGCGAGATGCGCCAGGCGAGCGGCACCATCACATAGATGAAGGCGGCGATCTTGGAATATCCGAGTACCGTGGCGGCTTCCACGATCGATCTGTGGATGGCCTCGATCCCCGCGCGGAAGATCTCGATGTTGAAGGCGCCGGCATAGAGCGACAGCGCGATCAGGGCCCAATCGAAATTGTCAATCAGCTCCTGCGGAAAGCCCGATGCGTTCCTCGCGGTCGGGACGAGCGCGCCGATCCCGAAATAGAAGAAATACATTTGTATCAGCGGCGGCGTATTGCGGAAGAACGCGACATAGCCCCGCGCGATCGCCTTGGGCACACGATAGGGGAGCGTGAGGAAGCCAGCACCGGCGAGGCCGATGACCACGCTAGCAACGGCCGACACCAGGAAGAGAACGACCGTCAGCACCAGGCCGTGAAGGAACCGATCCATGTCGAAGGGATCGTAGAGGATCGTAAGATTGATCCCGCTCCGCTCATGGAGATCACGAAAGAAGCTCGTGATGGAGTCCATGTCTGTCACCTCTGAGGGGGTCGGGCGCACAGCGATGACGCTCGCCGGTCGCCGGATCCCCCTGGTCGGCTTACGCCCGGCGGGTTACTGAAGGTGATCTTTCGTGGCCTCGTGCGACTTGCGCAGGAACAGTGATTCCTGGACTCCGTTCTGCTTCTCCCAGGCCAGCAATTGCCCGGTCCGGTGCCAGTTGTAGAGCACACCCGACATGAAGCGACCCCATGGCTTGTTCAGATCATCGAGGCGCACAGCAAGCCCCCAAGGAAAATCGTCTTGGCTCGGGAGCGGCATATGGTAGTTGGCCCATTTTCCCGAAGGGTCCGCGAGCATGACGTTGATGAGATTGTCGTCGAACAGCCAGCCGACGCAGCGTCCCTGGAGAAGGGCCGCCTCCACTTCGGCGATGCCCGGGAATGCCAGGTAGTCCAGGCCGAACCGCTCTTGCGCGGGCTTGTTGTACCAGGAGCCTTGGATAGCGCAGATCTTTTGACCCTTCAGCGCGCTCCAGTCTGCCGGCTTGGCCGTTTTCGGAAAGACGATGTTGTAGCCCGACGAATAGTAGTTCGGGTGTACGATGCCGATGACCTTTCGCCGATCGAGCGTGTCCGTCATGGTGGCGATCATGAGGTCGATCTGCCCTTGCTGCAGGAACTCCATGCGGTTCGCCGAGTTGACGGGAACGAACTCGACCTCGACGCCAAGCGTCTTGGCGACGTCGCGCGCCATCTCTGGCTCCATCCCCAGGAACTCGCCATTGGCGCCGCGATAGCCCCAGGGTTTGTAATCGACAACCACGCCGGCCTTGAGTTTGCCCTCCGTCAGAATGCGGCAAAGCGTGTCTTTGGCGCAGTCCGCGGCTGATGCTGGCGCTTGCCAAAGGAAACACAGGAGCGACACGGCCAAAAGGCGCGTCGCGAGCTTTGTCAGAGATTCCAGAAGCATTCGACCTCCCCTTCGTTCTTGCGATGGACGCCATCCGGCTCCCGCCAAGACACTCGGGCGAGCCGCATGTGCCTTAGTTCACCATAGGCTTCCCTATGGAGTGTCCGTAGGCTAGCCTATGTTAAATGATCGCACAAGAGGGTTGCTATGCCGGATTCTGGAACTTCGAAGGGACGCGGAAAGACCAGGAAACCCAGGGCTGACGCCTTGCAGAAGCGAGACTGGGTGTTCGCTGCCCGAAAACTTCTGATTCGGCGCGGTATCGCCAGCGTCAAGGTCGAGCCGCTCGCGCAAGCGATGGCGGTCACGACCGGCAGCTTCTATTGGCATTTTGCCGGACGGCAGGCGCTGCACGACGCGCTTCTGAAGGACTGGTACGACACGAACACGGCGCCGCTCTACCAGGCAGTCAAGACGGCAGGCTCGGACCCGCGCAGGCAGTATCTGGCCTTCTTCGGCGTCTGGGTGCTCGAGCGCGATTTTGATCCCCGATACGACCAGGCGATCCGGGATTGGGCACGAACCTCAAAGAGAGTGGCCGATCTCCTGCGCGAGGTCGACGACGCCCGCATCAAACTGCTGCTCGAGATCTTCGAGAATTTCGGCTATTCGGGGCTGGACGCGGAGATGCGCGCGCGCGTGACCTACTATCATCAGGTCGGGTACTACGCCATGCACGTCAAGGAACCGACTGAGCGCCGCCTCGAATTGGCACCCTTCTATGCCGACATTCTCACGGGCTATCCGTGGCTGCACGAGATCAAGTCGGTGGAGGAAATACGGGCAGGCATGCTCGGAAGCACGTCTTTCCGAGGCGACTGGGCAGATAGACAACAGTGATTGTCCGGCGAGCTCCTCGCGTCCGTGAGAGTCCGCTTTTGGCTCACATGTGTTGCACGTCCTCCTCACTGAGCCCCTTAGTGTCTCCTGATCCCGCACAAGAATGGCGCACCCAATCTGCACCTTTTTGCGCCAAGACATTGAAATGTCTCACGGCGCAACCAGCTCAAAATTTGCTTCCCGCAAGGGAGTGGGGGTTCAAGTCCCTCCAGGGGCACCATTAATGGCCGTGAGAGGCTAGCCTCGATCCGTGGCGACGAGGCTCTGACACCTGATTTGCACCTAGCACGCACACAGAGCGAGTTCTGTTGCGCCGGCAGTCGGGCAGCCCGTGCGCCCTTATATCGCTATGTCCGCTTAACCCCGAATAGCGGCATCAAATCGGGCATCGGGAGAGGTCCGGGTTGTGCCAAAAGGCGACATCCCTAACTAAGCGAAACCCGGGATTGGCAGCGCTGCAAGGCCACCGCAGGATGCTGCAATCACTCCGGCAGCCCGGCCTTGCGCAGGCCCTCTTGGTATCTCGCGATGTCCTCGGGCCGGCGGTATGGGCCCAGAACGTCTCTGAGGTTGGAAACCCGCAGGGCGGGATTGAGCTCCCGCGACCTCGCGAGCGCTTTCCGGGCCGCCTCCGATCGGCCGGCAAGGGCGTGGCTCGCGGCGTTGATGTGCAATGCCGGCTGCCAATCCGGCGCGTCCTGCAACGCCATTGCCGCCCACGACGACGCCTCGTCATAACGGCCTTGGAAGAAATAGGGATGGGCCATGGCGGTTTGCATTCCCGGCATTCGCGGATCGAGCGGGCTCAAGCGCATGCCGTGCGCGAGGCGTTCGATCGCCGCATCCGGCTCGCCGAGCCAAGTCTTGGTCCAGCCGCCGTGATGCCAAGCCATCGCCCGGTTCGGGTTGAGTGCCAGCGCGCGGTCGATGAAGGCGGCGCCGGTCTCGAGATCGCGAACCACATAGGCCAGCACATACCCGCTCGCCGAGAGCGCGACGGCATCGCCCTTGCCCAGCTCCGCCGCGCGGCGAGCCAACTTCTCCGCGACGGCAATCTCATGCGCGGGATCGGCCAGCCAGCCATTGACCTTGCTGATCGCGTAGCATCCCGCGGCGAGGGCGTAGGCGGATCCGAAGTCGGGGTCGAGCTCGATGGCACGGCCGAGCAGGCGCAACGCCTCCGCGTTGGCCTCTCGGTTGCCGAATTGATACTGAATGGCCAGCCCGCGCAGAAAGTAGTCATAGGCGTCGATACTGTCGGTGGGCTTGCGCTTGACTCGATCCATTTCGGCCAACTCGAGCGTCGGCGCTACGGCACCTACGACGCGCTCGGTCACTCGGTCTTGCAGCTCGAAGACGTCCTCCAGGCCGCCATCGAAGCGATCCGCCCAAAGATGCGCGCCCGTGGCCGCGTCGACGAGCTGGCCGGTGATGCGCAGACGGTTCGAGGCTTTGCGGACGCTGCCCTCGAGCACGTACCGCACGCCCAGCTCACGGCCGACCTGCTTGATATCGACGGCTTTGCCCTTGTAGGTGAAGCTCGAGTTTCGCGCGATGACGAAGAGCTGTCGGAACCGAGAGAGCGCGGTGATGATCTCCTCGACGATGCCGTCGGCAAAATACTCTTGCTCGGGATCGCCGCTCATGTTCCGGAACGGGAGCACGGCGATCGAGGGTTTATCCGGCAGCGCCAGCGCAGGCCGAGGCGCGGCGCTCTCGCCGAGCCGCACGCGGTAGGCGCGGATGGGTTTGGCGATGTTTTTCAGGCTCTGCTCGCCCATGTCGGCGAACTCGACGCCGACTTTGCCTTGCACTTGCCGATGGGCGTCGTCCGAGAGGCAGATGCCCCCGGGCTCCGCGATCCCCTCCAGTCGCGCCGCGATGTTCACGCCGTCCCCCAGGATGTCGTCACCGTCGATGATGATGTCGCCGAGATTGATCCCAATCCGGAACTCGATGCGCTTGTCGGCCGGCACATCCGCATTGCGCTCCCCCATGCGCCGCTGCGCCTCCACGGCGCAGCGCACGGCATCGACGACGGACCCGAACTCCACCAGGAGACCGTCGCCCGTGGTCTTGACGATGCGCCCGCGATGCTCGGCGATCTTCGGATCGATCAGCTCACGGCGATGGGACTTGAGGCGCGCGAGCGTGCCCTCTTCGTCCAAGCCGATGAGCCTGCTGTAGCCGGCTACATCGGCCGCCAGAATGGCCGCCAGCTTTCGCTCGACGCCCCCAGACGGCACGAGAGGACCCCCTTTGCCTCTTTCCCCTTTAGCCTAACCCATGCGCCGGGATCGGTACATGGAGGGGTCTATCGATGCGTTCTATGTCCGCAAGGGGTCAAAGGCAGTCTTGCGACTTGCTCACAGGTTCGTCTGTATTCCCCCGATAAGCGGACCTTCTGATGCCGAAGCAAACGGCCGGACGCGTGCTACTTTCTCGCTCATGGTGTCTCCTCGTTTCGCTCGAAATCGCGCACCTAATTTGCACCTTTTCGCTTTAACGTATTGAAATGTCTAACGGCGCAACCAGCTCAAAATCTGTTGCTCGCAAGGGCGTGGGGGTTCAAGTCCCTCCAGGGGCACCACATCGCAATTGCTGAAAAGGCGCATTCGCATGAATAGAGATGCCGATTGGCTCGGCCTCGCGGGGCGCATCTGCGTCGTCACGGGCGCAGGCAGCGGGATCGGGCGCGCGGTCGCGACCGCGATGGTCGGAGCCGGCGCCGTCGTGGCGTTGCTCGATCGCGATCGCGGCTGCTGCGAGGCGGCGGCCGCGGAGCTCCGCGGGAGAGGCGGCCGGGCGCTCGCGATCGAATGCGACACCGCCGATCCCGCGAGCGTCGGGACCGCGGCCGAAGACGTGCAGCGGGCTTTCGCTGCTTGCGATGTGCTCGTGAACAACGCCGGGCTGCTGCGGTCGGGCGCGCTCGAGAGTCTCTCGCTCGAGGATTGGAACCATCTGCTCGGGGTGAACCTCACCGGCTATCTGCTTTGCGCGCAGGCCTTCGGCAAGCCCATGCTCGCGGCGCGGCGCGGTAGCATCGTGCACGTGGCGTCAGTCGCGGCACATCACCCTCAGCCGCGCAGCGGCGCCTATAGCGTCAGCAAGGCCGGCGTCGCCATCCTCTCGCGGCAGCTTGCGCTGGAGTGGGGGCCGTCGGGCATCCGCAGCAATGTCGTAAGCCCCGGCCTAGTCCGCACGCCGCTCAGCGAGGCGTTCTATCAGGCGCCCGGCGTGAGCGAGCGCCGCGCGCAGGCCGTGCCGAGCCGGCGCATCGGGACGCCCGAAGACATCGCCGATGTCGTGCTCTTTCTTGCGAGCGACCGCGCGGCCTATGTGAACGGCGCTGACGTTGCCGTCGATGGCGGCTTCGCCGCGGTGTTGATGGATACTGTCCCGCGCCCCGGGTTCTAGGAGCCGGCGTAGCGCGCCCGAGCTTGACAAGAAGGCGCTTGCCTCCGCATGAGTCCTTCTGCCCGAGGCGGAGGGAAATCGCATGCGACTTTCGATAATTGCCGCGCTTGGCGCGCTGGCGCTGAGCGTCTTTTTGATGCCAGGCGTCGACGCCGCGCCGACCCACGGTCGCACCTTCGTCGACACCAGCGAGCCCGCCAGCCCCCTGCTGCAGGACGCCCGCTATACAGTGCGCTGCCACAATGTCCGGGTCTGGCGTCACGGCCGGCGGGTTTGGGTCCGGCGCTGCTACCGCCACTACTACTGAACCCGCAGTCGAAGGAGGTCAGTCATGCCGCTCAATTTGCCCGCGAGCGCGGGCCAGGACCGCTGGTCCGGCTACGTCGAGCCGGAGCCTGGCCTCTCGCTTCCCTGTACCATCCTGCGCGGGCGCGCGCCGGGGCCGAAGCTCCTGGTGACCGCCGGCGTGCACGGCGCCGAGTATTCCAGCATCGAGGCGGCGCGGCGGTTGACGCGCATGCCGCTCGACGAGCTCAAGGGCGAGCTCACGGTCCTGCCGGTGCTCAACATCGAGGCGTTTTGGCAGCACCGGCCTTACTTCAATCCGCGGGACGGCAAGAACATCAACCGCGTCTTTCCCGGCAAGGCCGACGGTAGCCCGAGCGAGCGGCTCGCGGCCTGGGTCTCCGGCACGGCGATGCCCGGCATGGATGCATACATCGACCTCCACTGCGGTGACATCATCGAGGCGCTATTGCCCTTCGCGATCTTCCCGGCGGGGCACGATCGCAGCCGCGACCTCGCAAGCGCCGCGGGTTTTCCTTATCTCATGCAAAGCACTGCGCCGGGACACAGCTACCGCGCCGCGGTCAATCAGGGCATTCCCGGCGTGCTGCTGGAATCCGGCAGCTGCGGCCTCTGGACCGAGGAGAGCGTGTCGCTGATCGAGACGGGTGTTAAGCGCATCATGGGCAAGCTCGGCATGCTGCCGGACCGCGTCGGCGAGCTGCCGCGCCCCAAGATCTGGCAGACCAAGCTCGCGACCGCGCCGGTGGCGGGCTATTGGCACTGCGCGGTCTCGCCGGGCGCCCGCGTCGAGACCGGCCAGCCGCTCGGCGTGATCTACGATCTCGCGGGATCGGGCGAGCACCGCATCACAGCCGCGGTCTCGGGCCCCGTGATCTATCACGTGACCAGCCTCGCCATCAGCGTCGGCGAGCCACTGGTCGGCGTCGCCACGGAAGTCTTGGCTTAAGATTAAGGACACGCGTCATGAAAATCACCGACATGAACTGGATGCAGGTCGAGAGCTATCTCAAGGGCGACGACCGCGCGGTGGTGCCGATCGGCAGCACCGAGCAGCACGCGCAGCTGAGCCTCGGTGTCGACCTGATCCTCAGCGAGCGCGTCTCCGTCGAGGCTGCGGAGCCGCTAGGCGTGCCGGTCTTTCCCACCATCAACTACGGCACCACGCCCTATTTCACGGCGTTCCCCGGCACGGTGACACTCCGCGTCTCGACCCTGATCGGCATCGTCCGCGACGTGCTCGACAGCCTGAAGCGCCACGGCTTCAAGCGCATCCTGTTCGTGAACGGCCACGGCGGCAACGCGCCCGCGGGCGCCGCGGCGCTCGAGTGGATGATGGAGAATCCCGGCCACACCGTGCGCTTCTACAACTGGTACAACGCACCCAAGACCTGGGCCAAGGTGCAGGAGATCGATCCGGTCGCGAGCCACGCTTCCTGGATGGAGAATTTCCCGTGGACCCGGATCGCCAACGTCGTGACGCCCGCGGGCCAGAAGCCGATGGTCAACACCGACCGCATGCGGCTCATGGATCCCAAGGGCGTGCGCGCCATGCTCGGCGACGGCAATTTCGGCGGACTCTACCGGCGTTCCGACGAGGACATGCTGGCGCTCTGGAAGGTCGCGGTCGAGGAGACCCGCGGCATCATCGAGGGTCCCTGGGCTTGAGCGGCGAGGGGCCGTTCGCGCAGAGACTACGCGAGCGGATCCGCGGGGGCGAGTGCATCGGCTGCATTTGGCTGGCGCTCGGCTCGCCCGCGGCGGCGGAGCTCGCGGCGGATAGCGAGCCCGACGCTATCGTCTTCGACCTCCAGCACGGGCTCTGGGAGCGGCAGGCGCTCGAGGGTGCGATCGGCATGGTGCGCGCGAAAGCAGCGCCGCTGGTGCGCGTCGCGCGAAACGGACCGGCGGAGATCGGCACTGCGCTCGACGCTGGCGCGGTCGGCGTGATCGTGCCGCTGGTCGAGACCGCGGAGGAGGCGCGCCAGGCGGTCGATGCCGCGCGCTATCCCCCGCTCGGCAACCGCTCCGGCGGCGGTGTCCGGCCGCTGATGGACTTCAAACGCTACGTGCCCGCGGCCAACGAGCACGTGCTTGTCGCCGTCATGATCGAGACCAGGCTCGGCGTCGAGAACGCCGCGGCGATCGCCGCGACGCCTGGCGTCGACATGGTGTTCATCGGCACCGGCGATCTCGCGCTGTCACTGGGCGTGTTCCCGGACCTCGGGCCCAAGCACGAGGCGGCGATCGCCGCGGTCCAGTCCGCGTGCCGCAAGGCCGGTATCCCCTGCGGCATCTTCACGCTCTATAGCACCATGGCGTCGGACCGGCGCCGGCAAGGCTTCCAGTGCGTCGTGCTCGGCGACGACACCACGCTGCTCCATCAGGCATTCAAGCAGACCAGTGCCCGTTTCCGCGCGCGGGCGGGGATTCCCGCAGACCCGGTGTGCGGCGCGGTGGCACTGGTCACGGGGACGTCGCGAGGGATAGGGCCTTGCCTCGTGCGCGCGCTCCTGGACGCGGGCGCCAAGCGGATCTATTGCGCGGCGCGCGATCCCGCGCGTACCGCGGCGCTGGTCGCGGGTGCACCCGATCGGCTCGTCTCGATGCAGCTCGATGTCACCCGCGATGACGATGCGGAAGCCGCCGCGCGGCTCGCGGACGACGTGACGCTGCTGATCAACAATGCCGGCGTCAATTTTAATCAGGGGTTCTCTTCGGCCGCTGCCAAGGCCAATGCGCGGACGGAGATGGACACCAATTACCTCGGCCCGCTCCGGCTGAGTCGCGCCTTCGCGCCGGTGCTGCGGCGGAACGGCGGCGGCACCATCGTCAACATGCTGTCGATCCTCGCGCACATGAACCTACCGATGATGGGCTCGCTCTGCGCCTCGAAAGCGGCGGCGCTGTCATTGACGCAGGCGCTCAGGGCGGAGCTCAGGAGCCAAGGCACCCGCGTCGTCGGCGTGCTGCCGGGCGCCGTCGATACCGACATGACCCGTGGCCTCACCATCCCGAAGCTCGCGCCGCAGGACGTGGCCACCGCGGTCGTCGACGGTCTTCGCCGGGGCCTGGAAGAGATCTATCCCGGCGATATGGCGGCGGGCATCGCCTTCGGCCTGGCACTCGATCCCAAGGAGGTCGAGCGGCAGTTCGCCCAATATTTGCCACAAGCCACGGACTAGCCCCGTTCGAAATTTCGCCAAATCGCCGTGGCATAGGTCACAGCCGCTCGATCGTTTCCCTATTATCTGGTGCGACGGCCAACGCCGTGCGCTCATTGGAGGCGGATTGGCTTCGTGTTAGGGTTTTTTCGACGCGGTGCCCGTCGTCGGTTGTGGGCCGAGGGCGCGCAAGCAAGTCGACAAGGGAGGGTGCAGTGTCATTGCGTCGCAAATACCTGAAGATCTTGTCCGCGCTGGCGCCGACCGGCGCCGTCGGAGTGTCGATCCTGTTGGCGTCGAGCGTGCCGGGCGTCGCCCGCGAGCATCCCGATGGCACCGGGCCCGCGACCCCCGAGCCACGCGTCTCCGAGCGCCTCGATGCCATCCGTGACGCCATGTCCGAGGTCACAAAGGGTTCGGGGATCGAGGCCTCGGTCCCGGTCGGCGGCGGCGAGCGAAAGGTCGCGTGGTTCAACGGCGGCTGGGGCAACGGCGGCATCGGCATCTTCGTCGGTCCGCCCTGGAGCGACTGGAACAACTGGCACAACTGGAACAATTGGCACAATTGGAGCAACGGCTGGGGTAACTTCGGCTGGCACAATTGGTGAGCCCCGGAGGCTGATCTGTTGAGGGGGGTCGGGTGGCGAGATGCCCAAGATCAATCTGTTGGTCATACAGCCGACCCCGTTCTGCAACATCGATTGCAAATACTGCTATCTGCCGAACCGTAGCTCGAAGGCGACCGTCGAGCGCACGACCCTGGTGAACCTGTTCACCCAGGTGTTCCAATCGGGCTGGGCGCAGGAGCGCATGACGGTCGTCTGGCACGCCGGCGAGCCGATGGTGATGCCGATCGCGTTCTATCGCGACGCCTTCGCGTTGGTGGACGCGCTCAAGCCCGCAGGCCTCGAGGTGGCGCACTCCTTCCAGACCAACGGCACGCTCATCGACGACGCGTGGTGCGCCTTCTTGCGCGAGGCACGCGTCGGTCTCGGCGTCAGCATCGACGGGCCCAAACGCTTCCACGACCGCAATCGCGTGACCCGCTCGGGACGCGGTACCTTCGAGAAGACCATCGCGGGCATCCGCCTGCTCCGCAAGCATGGCGTGCCCTTCCACGTGATCTCGGTGCTGACCACCGAGAGCATGGCGGCGCCGCGCGAGATGTTCGATTTCTATATCGCCGAGGGCATCGACCACGTCTGCTTCAACGTCGAGGAGACCGAGGGCGATCACGTCTCGGAATCGATCGGACGCTCCGATGCGGAGACCGCCTACTCCAACTTCCTTGGCGAGTTCTGGCGGCTCTCGGCGGCATCGCCCGGCAAGCTCACCTTCGTGCGCGAGATCGAGAATGCGCTGAGGCAGGTGCTGCGGCCGAAGGAGCTCCGGCTCTTCAACGAGCTGGTCGAGCCGTTCGCAATCACCAGCATGGACCATGCCGGGAACGTCTCGACGTTCTCGCCGGAGCTGCTGGGCCTGAGGAATGCCGAGTACGGCGATTTCGTGATCGGCAACATCAATCGCGAGACCTTGGCCGACCTCGAGCGGAGCCCGACCTTCCAGCGCATGCACGCCGATATCCTCGCCGGCGTCGAGCTGTGCCGGGAGAGCTGCGAGTATTTCAGCGTTTGCGGCGGCGGCGAGCCCGTCAACAAGCTCGCGGAGAACGGCAGCTTCATCAGCACGGAAACCGCGTTCTGCCGCCTGACGAAGATGCGCACCACGGATCTGGTGCTGAATACGCTGGATCGCGTCGAGGTGCCCGAGGGCGATCTCGGCGCGGCTGCTCAGTCCGCGATCTCAACCCTGACCAGCCTGCCTGCGGCATGAGATTGCAGGAGAAAAGTCCCATGAGAAGCCCCCTGATGCGGAGGACACAATGACAAGGCCGTTCGCTCGACTCTGCGCTCTCGTTCTGGCGGTGGCACTCCAGGCCGGCGTGGCCGGTTTCGCTTTCGCGCAAGGCAGCCAGCCGGCCGAACCCGGCTCGACCGGAGGGCCCGAAGGCACCGGAGCCGGTGCCGGGCGGCCGCAGAGCGGGCCGCCGCCCCAGCTCCCGGTGCTCTATATCACCAGCGTCGAGGTGATGCGGAGCGCGCTGGAGCCGCACCAGGACATCATTCGCGTCCACGGCGTCACGGGCTCGAAGGGTTGGAGCTCGGCCGAGCTCGTCCCGCTGTTCAGCGGTGCCGGAGCGGACGGCATCCTGGATCTGCAGTTCATCGCCGTGTTTCCGCTCACCTCGCAGAAGGCGACGGGCTTTGCTCCGATCGATGCGCTGTTCCCGATCGACATCGAAAGCCCCTACAAGGGCGTGCGCATCCGGGCCGCTGCCAACGTCCTTGAGCTCATGAAGCTCCCGGGCACCGCCGAGGTGAAGATCACGAAAGAGGACTGCAAGGACTGCATCGGCAAGAAATTCGCCGAGAAAGGCAAGGCGCCGGCTGGCACCGCGGGCGTCGTGCGCGAGGAGGATCTCCCCCGGAACTTCCGCGTGATCATGCCGGACCACGGGGTCGCCGGCATCACTCACAACATGAACCGCCTCAACCTCGTGATCGGCCAGGACAAGCAGACCATCGTCGAGGCGTTCTGGGAGTAGCTCTCTCGACACCGCCCCGGCTTCGTCGTTAACTCGGAGCGGGCGCAGCGGTTGGTGCCGCTGCGCCCGCTCTGTTTTGGGCGTGGCTCGCGGGAGAGGATTCCAATGATCGTCGTCACCAACAATGAGGGCACACCGGGCGTGCCGGTCACTGCGCGCCTGCTCGCCGAGGGCAAGCCAGCCCTCGACGCCATCGAGGCCGGCATCCGGCTGGTCGAGATCGACGAGAGCATCCGCACGGTCGGGCGCGGCGGCTGGCCTAATCTCCTCGGCGAGGTCGAGCTTGATGCCTCCGTGATGGACGGCACCACGCTGCGCACGGGATCGGTGGGGTCCGTGCGGGGTTTTCTGCACCCCATCAGCATCGCCCGCGCGGTGATGGAGCGGCTCCCTCATGTTTTCATGGTGGGAACGGGAGCGGAGCGGTTCGCGCGCGAGATCGACGCCGAGGCCGGCGAGAACCTGATCCCGGATTCCAGGCGCGTCTGGCAGCGCTGGTACGAGCACGAGGTGCCCGAAGCCTCCAAGAAGCGCTGGGCCGAGGCGCCGCTGATCGACCTCTGCAAGCAATCCGTCGACCCCGAGGTCGGCAAGGACACCACGACCTTCATCGCCCAGGATGCGAAGGGGCTGATTTCCGGCGGGGTCAGCACCTCCGGCTGGGCCTGGAAATATCCGGGCCGCCTCGGCGACAGCCCCGTGATCGGCGCAGGCATGTATGCCGACACGCGCTACGGGGCCTGCGCCTGCACGGGCGCCGGCGAGATGACCATCCGCTGCAACACCTCGCGCTCGGTGGTGCTCTACATGAAGATGGGTATGAGCGTGGAGAAGGCAGTCTACGAGGCTGTCGAGGACATGAAGGCGCTCAAAGGCGGCCTCATCAGCCGCGTCACCATCCACGCGATCGACACCAAGGGGGACCACAAGGTGGTCGCGGTGAACGGCAATCCCCAGAATGTCTACTGGCTCTGGCGCAAGGGCGAGGCGAAGCCGCAGTCGCTGCCAGCGGAGATCATTACGATCTCGGAACTACCGGCGAAGCCCGCGCCGCCCTCGGTGAAGTACGCGTAGCCGAAGGGATGGACTCCCTGCTGCCGCTCGCGGAGAGGCTCGGCGCCCGCCTCAAGGCGCGCGGCGAGACCCTGTCGGTTGCGGAATCATCGGCCGGCGGCCTCATCTCCGCCGCGCTCTTGGCGGTGCCGGGAGCCTCGGCCTACTACCTCGGCGGCGCGGTCGTCTATACCCGTCAATCCCGCGAGTTTCTGCTGGGCATTCCGCTCTCGGCGCTCGCGGGCATGCGGCCCGCGACCGAGCCCTACGCGCTCCTCCTCGCACGCACGGTGCGGGAAAAATTCTCCGCCAGCTGGGCCATCGGCGAGACCGGCGCTACCGGGCCGACCGGCAACCGCTACGGCGATCCCGCGGGCCACGCCTGCATCGCGGTCGTGGGTGCGAGCGAGCACGCGATCACGGTCGAGACCGGCGTCGCCGATCGCGTGGCCAACATGCGCACCTTCGCCCGCGCGGCGCTCGTTCTGCTCGCGGAACGGCTGGGGTAGACGCCGACCGTCAGATTCTGAAAATCCGTCGTGCGTTGCCCTCGCGGACGGCGTGACAGACATCGGCCGGCAGCACCGCCGTGTTCGCCATCGAGCCTTTGATGTCGTGCACCTGGTGCGGATAATCGGTGCCGAACAAGACCCTGTCGGCGCCGACGACCGAGATCAGGAACTGCAGGGCTCCCGGATGATAGGTGATGCAGTCATACCAGATCCGCTTGAGATATTCCGACGGTCTCGCCTTGATCCTCCGCCGCGATGGAATTTCCACCTCGTCGCCCTTGTCGAAGCGGCCGACAAGATAGGGGAGCGCTCCGCCGCCATGCGAGGCGATCAGCTTCAGATTGGGATAGAGATCGAGAAATCCATCGAAGATGATGCGGGTAAAGGCGAGCGTGGTGTCGGCGATGAAGCCGACCGACCAGCTCAAGTCGTATTTCTTCATGTCCATCTGATCGATGCCGGGCAGGTCGGTCGGGTGCACCAGGACCGGCAGGGCGCGTCGGTCGATCTCGGCCCAGATCGGCGCGAACAGCGGGTCCGTCAGGCTGCGGCCGGCGATATTGGCGAGGACCATCACCCCGACCGCACCCGCCTCGCAACTCCGCTTCAACTCCTCCACGGCCCGCCGCGGATATTCCCATGGCAAAGAGGTCAGCCAGCGGATGCGGTCGGGCCAGCGCTTCTGGGCCGCGGCCATGCTGTCGTTGGACTCGCGCGCGGCCTCGCAACTGACGTCCTCGGTTCCCCAGTAGACGTTCGGGCACGTCAGCGAGACGATCGCGATATCGATATGCCCGGCATCCATGTCGCGCAGACGCAGCTCATAGTCGAAATGGCCGCGCTGGGGAATCGCGACCGGCGTATCGTGTCGAAAGATCTCCACCTGTCCGTCCGGCCGCGTCTGCAGATTGTATATCCCACCCTTGGCTTTCAGCAGGGCCATGAACTTGTCGGTGAACATGTGCGTGTGCGCGTCGATGATCGGCATTTTGCTGTTGCTCCTCCCCTGCCTGGAGTGTTCCGGTGCGGACCTCGGTTGGTCGCTCCGGGTTTATGAGTTCACGCTCTATTCCTTGACGCCGAGGCCGCGCATGAAGCGGTCCCGCAAAAGCGCGGGGTCGCGCTCCGTGGTGGCGACGGCGGGCTGGTCATCGATGCGCGCGGCGATGAAGGTCGGCCCATCTTGCGTGAGGGCGCGAGCGACCAGCTGCTCGAAACTCGCCTCGTCGAGCGCCCAGTCGCTCTGCGGGAGGCCGGCGCCACGGGCGATCGCGACGAAGTCCGCGCCGAAGGCGCTCGCGGTCGGCTGCGAACCCGTGATCTGGTAGGTGCGGTTGTCCATCACCACGATAACGAGGTTCTTGGGCTTGAGCGTCGCGATGGTGGTGAGCGCGCCCAGCTGCATCAGCAGCGACCCGTCGCCCTCGAGTGCCACCACCTTGCGCTTCGGCTGCGCCAGGGCGACGCCGAGCGCGATCGGGATGGCGAGCCCCATGCTGCCCAGCATGTAGAAGTTCTGCGGCCGCCGTCCGGCGGCCCAGAGATCGAAGTTGGTGTTGCCGATGCCGCCGACCACGGCCTCCTCGTGCTTGAGTTGGGCCACCAGGCGCTTGGTGATGTCGAAGCGGTTCAGGATCTTGGGCTCGTTCGGCGGCATGATCTCGCCCTACTGCGCGAAGGTTTTGCCGCCGGTCAACAGCGGCGACAGGATCAGGCAGGCCGGTGCCTGCGTCGCGATCGCCTGCTTGATCGAGCGATCGAGGATGAACTCGAGCTCGTCGATCCGCGTGATCGTGTGGTGCTCGATGCCCAGCGACTGCAGCACCGGCCGCATCGTGCGGCACACCATGGCCTGGCCCAGGTTGAACTCGCCCAGCGTGCCGCGCTCGGAGACGATCATTAGCAGCGGGATTTGATAGGGCACCGCCAGAGACGCCAGCACGTTGGGCAGCGTCGCGAAGCCGCTGGTCTGCATCAGCAGCACGCCCCGCATGCCGCCCATCCAGGCACCCGTGAGGATGCCCAGCGCCTCCTCCTCGCGCGCCGCGGCGAACGCAGTGAAGTCGTTGTCCTCGTGCAGCGCGCGGATCAGCGGCGTCAGCACGCGGTCGGGCACGTAGACCGCGAGCCGCACCTGGTTGCGCTTCAGCGTCTCCTGCGTGATCGCATGCCAGGAGCGGGCGGAGACGGCGGCCTCTTGTGGTGTTGCCATGGCGTGCTCCGGGGCTCCCTTGCCTTGACACCCGAGGCAACGCTCGTAACAATTTTGTCCGCTCTTGAAAAGCCCCGAAAACAACGCGTGCAACGGGCGAGACGTCCGCCCATGAGGTGATCATGGCCAGCGTTCTCGCCGCTCCCCGCAATCGCGGCATCATCGACGACCCCGTGGCGCTTCAGGTAGTCTGGACGCGGCTCATCGCCATTGCCGACGAGGCGGCGGCGACGCTGCGCCGCACCTCGTTCTCGCCGATCGTGCGGGAGTCCAACGACTTCGCCTGCGTAATCTTCGATGCCGAGGGCAATGCGATGGCCGAGAACACCATCGGCATTCCCTCGTTCAACATGACGCTGTCGCGCACGCTGGCGCATTTCCTGTCGATCCGCCCGGCGCGAGAGTGGCGGGCCGGGGACGTCGGCATCTGCAACGACCCCTGGCTCACCTCGGGACATCTTCCCGATATCACCATCGTGGCGCCGGTGTTCGCCGAGGACCGGCTCGTCGCCTGGACCGGCAGCATCGCGCATATGGCCGACATCGGCGGCACGCTGTGGTCGGCGGATACGCGCGAGGTCTTCGAGGAAGGCATCCGCATTCCGCCGCTGCTCTACCTCGTCGAGGGCCGCGTGAACGAGGACCTGCAGGCGATGATCCGGGCCAATGTCCGGTTGCCGGAGCCGGTGCTGGGAGACATCGCCGCGCAGATCGCCGCCGGCGAGACTGCGGCCCGCGGCTTGCGGGACCTGTTGGCGCGCGAGGGCATCGACGATCTCGCGCCGGTCTCGCGGGAGATCTGTGCCCGCACCGAGCGCGCCATGCGGGCTGCCATCGCCGCCATCCCCGACGGCACTCACCGGAGCGCGCTCGACCTCGACGGCACCGGCGAGGAGCCCGTGCACATCGAGGTCGCCGTCACGAAGCGCGGCGACGAGCTCTTCATCGACTACACCGGCACCTCGCCCGAGGTCGGCCGTGCGCTCAACACGGTGATGAACTACACCGAAGCCTATTCCTGCTACCCCGTGAAGTGCGCCCTCGATCCTGGAACGCCGCGGAACGAGGGCACCTACCGGATGATCCACGTGAGCGCGCCCGAGGGTTCGATCCTCAATCCACGCTTCCCCGCGCCGGTGCATGCGCGCCAGCTCGTGGGGCACTGCCTCGCCGCCGCGATCTACGAGGCGCTGGCGCCGGTGCTGGGCGAGCGGATCGTCGCGGAATCCGGAAGCGCGCCGACCCTGCGTGTGCTGGTCTCGGGCTATCGCGAGGATCGCCGGCGCTACACCGCGATCCTCTTCATCAACGGCGGAATGGGCGCGCGGGCGCGGCGCGACGGCCTCTCCGCGACGTGCTTTCCCTCCAACGTGGTGTGCGGCTCGATGGAGATCATCGAAGCGCTGTCCCCGTTGCGTATCTGGCGCAAGGAGCTCGCCTGCGATTCCGGCGGCGCCGGCCGCTTCCGCGGCGGTCTTGGCCAGGATGTCGAAGTCGAGCTCACAGGCGACCGGTCGGCGACGCTCTCGCTGCTGGTGGAGCGCGTGCGCCATCCCGCCCGTGGCGTGCTCGGCGGCGGAGCCGGCGCCGCCTCCCATGTCGACTGGAACGGCCGCGACACCGGCTTTCCCCTCAAGGGCAAGAGTCCGATCGCTGCGGGCGACCGGCTCAGCGTGCGCTATCCCGGCGGCGGCGGCTTCGGCGATCCGCGCGAGCGCGACCGCGCCGCCGTGCGTGCAGACCTCGAGGCGGGGCGGATCTCGGAGACGGTGGCGCGCGAGGTCTATGGTCTATGACCCGCTACCTCGCGGGCGCCGACGTCGGCGGCACCTTCACCGACATCGTGCTCTATGACGCCGAGACCCGCACCCTCAGCATCAACAAGCTGCTGACCACGCCCGACGATCCCCGCCGCGCCATCGTCGAGGGCTTGGGCGCGCTCGAGGCGCGCGCGGAGAGCATCGTCCATGGCACCACGCTGGTGACCAACGCGCTCATCGAGCGGCGCGGCGCGGCCGTCGGTCTGATCACCACCGAGGGATATCGCGACGTCCTCGAGATCGGCAACGAGCTCCGCTACGACACGTTCGATCTCCAGCTCGAGCGCCCGGCGCCGCTGGTCGAGCGGCGGCTGAGGATACCGGTGCCCGAGCGGATCGGCGCGGACGGCAGCGTGGTCCTGTGCCTCGATGAGGCGGCGGTGCGCCGAGCGGCCGCGGCGCTCCGAGACAGCGGCGCTCGCTCGATCGCGGTCGCATTCTTCAACAGCTACCGCAATCCGGCACACGAGCTGCGGGCGAAGCAGATCATCGCCGAGGCGCACTCCGATCTCGCCGTCTGTGCCTCGGCCGAGATCGCGCCGGAGGTGCGCGAGTACGAGCGCTTCTCGACCTGCGCCGCCAACGCCTATGTGGCGCCGATCGCGCTCCGCTATCTCCTCGAGCTCGAGCGGTCGCTGGGCGTGCCCCTCTTCATCATGCTGTCGGACGGCGGCATTACCACCGCGCGGACCGCCAGCGAGCAGCCAATCGTTCTCGTGGAGTCGGGACCAGCGGCCGGCGCCATGGGCGCGGCGTTCCTGGCGCGCCAGGCGGGTTGGGAGGACGTGATCGCCTTCGACATGGGCGGCACCACGGCGAAGCTCAGCCTGATCCACCGCGGCCTGCCGCACCGCAGCCACGAGCTCGAGGTGGCGCGCCTGCAGCGCTTCAAGAAGGGGAGCGGCTTGCCACTCCGGATCTCGGCAATCGAGCTCATCGAGATCGGCGCCGGCGGTGGCAGCATCGCGGGCGTCGATGAGCTCGGCCTGATGCGCGTGGGACCGCAGAGCTCGGGGGCGATCCCGGGTCCCGCCTGCTACGGGCGCGGCGGCGAGGAGCCGACCGTCACCGACGCAGACGTGATCCGTGGCTACCTTGCGCCGGACCGGTTCCTCGGTGGCCGCATGCGGCTCGACCGCTCGCGAGCGGAGGCCGCACTGAGGCATCTCGGCAATCGGCTCGGCCTCGACATCACGGAGACGGCTACCGGGATCGCCCGCGTGGTCGACAACAACATGGCGACTGCGGCGCGCGTGCACATCGCGGAGTCCGGCACCGATCCTTTGCGCTATCGCATGGTGGCCTTCGGTGGCGCCGGGCCGGTGCACGCTTACGAGATCGCGCGGCTCCTCAACGTGCGCGAGGTGATCTTTCCACGCGGCGCCGGCGTCGCCTCGGCGATCGGCATGCTGGTGGCGCCGCGGAGCGTCGAGTACACGCGGAGCCTGATCATGCGGCTCGATGCGCTTGACTGGCGGCTTGTCGACGACGCCATCGCCGCCCTGGAGGCGCGCGGCCGAGCGGTACTGAGCCTCGCCGATGTGCGCGCCGAGGAGGTCGCCGTAGAACTGTCCGCGGATATGCGGTACGTGGGACAGGGCTTCGAGGTGACAGTGCCGCTCGATCGAGCGATCCAGACGCGGCGCGATGCGGCGGCGTGGCGGCGCGCGTTCGATGCCCAGTACGAGCGGCGGTTCGGCCGCAGCCTCGGCATGCTCGCGGTCGAAGTGGTGTCTTGGCGCGTCCGGGTCGGCGCGCCCGCGGCGGTATCGCAGCTCCGTTTCCCGGAGCCGAACTCATCGCATGGCGATGCGCTGGTCGAGCGGCGCCTGGCCTACTTCGAGGAGACTGCGGCCTTCGTCGAGGTTCCCGTCTATGCGCGGGAGCGATTGTCGGCGGAGGGAGCCCCGATCGCGGGGCCTGCCTTGATCGAGGAGGCGGAATCGACGGCCGTGGTGGGGCCGAGCGCCTCTGTGGTCGCCGATGACCATGGCAATCTCGTGATGACAATACGCACCCATTCAGCCTGATGGAGAGACCCATGGGGCGAAACGTGACATCCGTGTCATGGTCTATCGACGTCACACGCATCTTTTCGACAGAGATCGCGCAATAAATAGCAGGATGACATGCGTGCGTGTGCTGGCGCGCGAGGCGCGCGCGTTGGCCTAGCGTCACCGTTTTGCAAGAAACTCGATGACTTGGGTGTGGACTTGCCGATACGGGTCAGGTTACAGGTGGCGGTCCCTATTTCGGGGGAAGGTGGCCGTCTCGGTTCCGATGTATGGGCAGTGACGCAATCGATCTCGCTCACCAGGTTGCCGACGGACATGCCTAGCGCGATGTCCAATCGGCAGCGGGGTCTGGGGGCACGAGGAGAGCACCGAGATGACTGACATAATGGCGATGGCGGCCCAGCTGTCGCCCGAGGAAAAGCGCGATCTCGCAAAGTGGCTGCTACGCCAGCGGAGGGCGAATAGCCTCGAAGGCGAGACCGGCACGCTCCCCGAGCCGTCCGCCGACTTGAGCGCGGACCTGCCGAAATCCTTCTACCGGTTCGACCACCATCCGCTCTACACGGCCATGCGCCCGCTCGGCGAGCGGTACGGCGTCACCGATATCTATTTCCGCATGCACGATGGCATCGCGCAAGGCACCACATCGATTGCCGGCCACGACTATATCACCTTCTCGCACTACAATTACCTCGGCCTCTCCGGTCACCCCGATGTCACGGCGGCCGTCACGCGGGCGGTGGAGCGCTACGGCACCTCGGTGTCCGGCAGCCGGATGGTCGGTGGCGAGCGGCCGCTCCATCGCGAGCTCGAGCGGAAGATCGCGGCGATGTACGGCACGCCGGATTGCCTGGTGTTCGTCAGCGGCTACGGCACCAATGTCGCGACCATCTCGCACCTGTTCGGGCGCAACGACCTGATCCTCCACGACGAGCTGATTCACAACAGCGTGATCGTCGGCGCACAGCTGTCGCGCGCGCGCCGCATCGCATTTCCGCACAACGACTGGCGCGCGGTCGATCGCCTGCTACAGCAACGTCGCCGCGACTACGAGCGCGTGCTGATCGTGGTCGAGGGCATCTACAGCATGGATGGTGACTACCCGGACCTGCCGGCCTTCATCGAGCTGCGCGATCGCCACAAGGTGTTCCTCATGGTGGACGAGGCGCACTCGCTCGGCGTGATGGGCAAGCGCGGCTTCGGCATCCGAGAGCATTTCGGGCTCGAGGGCGAGGACGTCGACATCTGGATGGGTACGTTGAGCAAGGCGCTCGCGAGCTGCGGTGGCTACATCACCGGCAGCGAGGCGCTGATGTTCTCGCTGCGCTACGGCGCCGCCGGTTTCATGTTCAGTGTCGGCCAGTCTCCAGCCGACGCCGCCGCCGCGGTGGCGGCGATCAACGTGATGCAGGCCGAGCCGGAGCGGGTCGAGCGGCTGCGCCAGCGCGGTCGGCTCTTCCTCGATGTGGCGCGCGAGCACGGTCTGCCGACGGGCTCGGCGCAGGGCTATTCCGTCGTGCCCGTCATCGTCCGCGATAGCCTGCGCTGCATCCGCTTGACCCAGGCGCTGTTCCGCCGTGGCATCCACGTGCAGCCGATCATCCATCCGGCGGTCGACGAGCAAGAGGCGCGCCTCAGACTCTTCCTCACCTGCATGCACACGGACGAGCAGATCCGGCATGCCGTTGCGGTCATCGCCGAGGAGTTCCGGACGTTGCGAGACGGCTGACGAGGCTGGATCGGCTCGTCAGCTCCGCGATCACCAGCCGGCGCTGAAATGCGCGGCGATCCACGCCCCGTCTGCGCGCCTAGACGAGCGCCTTCTGGTAGAGCCGATAGGTCTTGTAGCGCCAGCCGCCGTAGCGCTCGCAGAGCGCGATCGAGCGCGCATTGTCCTCCAGGACCCAGGAGAATTCCACGTATCGGTATCCGAGCTCGCGCGCAGATTTGAAGATGTCCGCGAACATCCAAAGCAGCATTGCGGCGCCGAGCGCCGAGTTCTGATAGGCGCGGGTGAGTCCCGCCAGCATCACCCGGCCGCCCTGGGGCGTTCGCGTGCGCAGCCGCCAGAGCAGCTTCGCCCAGCCCAAGGGAAACAACCGCCCGTCGAGATCGGCGATCAGCTCGTTGAGGTCGGGGATCGCCACGAAGAGTCCCTCGATCTTGCCGTCGATCTCGCCGAGCAGGATGCCGAGCGGATTGATCACCGGCTTGAGGGCGGCGAGCAGATGCTCGACCTCGCGCGGCGTGACCGGCACGAAGCCCCAATTCGCGCTCCAGCCGTCGTTATAGACGGCGATCCCCGCGCGCATCTCCGCCTCGAAGCGCCGCATGTCGATGTGCCGGACGCGCACGCGCCCCTCGCGATCGATGCGCGCGGCGTGCTGCAGCATGTCTGCGATTGACTTGTTGCGGGCTTCGTCGATCTCGAATCGAAAGGCGAAGAGGTCCTTCGCTTTCGCGTAGCCGGCACGCTCCAGGCGCGGCCCGTAGTAGGGCGGCGCATGGGTCATCGCGATGACGGGCGGGTGCTCGAAGCCGGACACGAGCACGCCGATCTCGTCGTTCATCGAGACGTTATAGGGACCGAGAATGCGCGCGAGTCCGCGGGCCCTGACCCAGGCCTCGGCAGTTCCGAGCAGCGCCTCGAAGACGTCGGGGTCGTCCACGGCTTCCAGCAAGCCGAAATTGCCGGTGGCGTCGCGATGCGACTCCAGGTGCAGACGGTTCACCTGCGCGCTGATGCGCCCGACCGGCGTGTTTCCGCGCCAGGCCAGCCAGAAACCGGCTTCGCCGTGATCGAAGAAGGGGTGCCGTTGCCTGTCAAGCAGCTTGCCCACCTCCCGGCGCAAGGGCGCGACCCAATTTGGATCGCCCTTGTAAATGCGCTGCGACAGGTCCAGGAAGTGGCGGAGGTCGCACCGGCCCCGCACCTCCGTCACTCGGATCGGCTCGCCCATTCGTAGCGCCGGATGTCGACCTTGACGGAGGTGAGGATCGAGTCCACGAGCGCCGGCGGCAGTATCGCGGCGATGCGCAAGCACCAATGTAGCAACAGGGGGAACGCGATGTGTGCGTCATTCCGAGCGAGCCGGCGGCGGATGATGCGCGCGGCGCGCTCGGCTGTCATCTGCAGAGGCTTCGGTCCCGCGACGTGGCCCGCGAGCTTGGTATCGACGAATCCTGGGAGAACCACCGAAACCTCGATGCTCTGCGGGCGCAGCCAGGCGCGTAGCGCCTCCCCATAAGCCTTGAGCGCCGCCTTGCTCGCGCAATAAGCGAGTGAGTAGGGCAGGCCGCGCAGCGCCGCCAGAGAGCTCATCAACGCGAGCTGCCCGCGTCCGCGCCGTCGCATGGCGGGTACGACGGGGTGCACCGTGCTGCAGACACCGCCGAAATTGATTTTCAAGATCCGCTGCACGTCCGCCAGCGTCTCGCCCTCGGAATCTCCGTCAATCCCGCCGGTGATGCCGGCGTTCGCGATGACGAGATCGAGAGGAGACGCGCGGTCGAGAGGCGCTCGACGTTGCGGCCAGTGATCGCCAGAAATACCCCCGAGCTTGCATAAGCGCGCGAGCGCACCACCGATGCCGCCGCTTGCTCCTGTAATGAGAATCGCACGTGGATCCCGCACCGGTGATGCCTCCCAGCGAGTATTTGGCGCGCCGGCCGTGGAAACCGGCATGTATACCGGCGGTTCCGGGGAAAAGGAACCCCGAGCTGCCTACAAGCATGACCCACCGACCCCCTTAAGGGGTGGGCATTCGCGGCTCGCTCTCGTGGCGTGCTGGCAGCCGCCGAGTATCGATGTTAAGTTGACACCAGGGGAAAAGTTCGTCGAGAAAACCTTCGAAGCTTCTTAAACACAGCGCCATGGTTTTTGAAATCCTGCGACAGCTGAATCACACGATTTGCTGCTCACGGCGCTCGCGTTCCTGGGCATGCTCGGCACATTTCTTGTCGGCTCTAGCAGAGCGACGATGAGATCTTCAGTTGGGGGCCCTTTGTCGCGCGGGACGATGCCGAGCCGACAACTGCGGCAGACGCATCCGCATGCACGTCTTTTCAAGAATGATCTGCTCGAGCGTCTCACCCACACGAGACTAACCATCACGATCGGGTTCTGGTTTCCCGTCTCTTGCGGTGAGATCGCTCTCGGATTGAGCCAGGCGCAGTTGACCAGCGCCTCGACGATCGGCGCACTGGCGGCAGGTCTTGCGGCATGGGTGCCGGTCGAGTATTTGCTTCATCGCTTCGTGTTCCATCTGGATCGTTGGATTCCCGCGGCCGCGCGGTTTTGTTTCGTGATGCACGGCTGCCACCACGCCGACCCTTCGGACGCCAGCCGCGACATGATGCCGTTGGTCGGGTCGACGCCGATCATGTGCGTGGTGCTGGCGTGCTCTATCTTGAGCTTCGGGCCAGCGCTCGGCTTCGTGTTCGTTGGCGCCTTCGGCTTGGCATATCTCGCCTATGATGTGATGCATCACGGGTGTCACCAATGGTCTCTCCCCGGGCGCATCGGGACTTATCTTCAGCGTCACCACCTCTTGCACCACTTCCGTGACGATGCCCGGCACTTCGGTGTGACCTCGCCGCTCTGCGATTGGCTCTTTGGCACGCTACGAATGGGCCGACCGGATGAGTGACAGCCGGGGTCATCGCCAGCGGCGCGCGATGATCCTCCGGGATCGGCCGGAGGTACGACGCCTGTTCGGTCCTTCCGCCAAGACCGCATGGTTGGGGGCCGGTGTTGTGCTAGGCCAATTTGCGCTTGCCTGGGCACTCGCGGATGCGCCTTGGTGGCTGCTGCTCGGCGCCGCCTACGCGGTCGGTGCCTTCCTTGCCCATTACCTCAACGTCGTGATCCACGAGTGCTCGCACAACCTCGTGTTTCGCTCGACGCCGCTCAATAAGTCACTCGGTATACTGGCCAATCTGCCAGGTGTGTTGCCGAGCGCCTTGCCGTTCCGCCACTACCATCTGCTGCATCATCGCTTCTTGGGTCACCCCGGGCTCGACGCCGATGTACCACTGGCATGGGAGGTGGCTCTGGTTGGCCGCAGCCGGTTCGGGAAGCTCCTGTGGGTGCTGGCGCAACCCCTCACCTACGCGATTCTAAATCCGCTCGCGGTGCGCCCGCGCATCGCCCTCGATGGATGGCTCGTTGCCAACTGTGCGGCGGTGATCGCTGCGTCCGCGGCAGTCGCTCTTTGGCTGGGGCCGGCGGCGCTCGGGTATCTCGGCCTCTCCGCCTATTTCGCGGTCGGGCCACATCCGACGGGTGCGCATATCCTGCAGGAGCACGTCGTCTTCGATGGCGACTACCAGACGGCATCATATTACGGACCCATAAACGCCATCTCGATCAATCATGGCTTGCACGTCGAGCATCACGATTTTCCGAACATTCCGGGTTCACGACTCTCGAAATTGCGGCAATTGGCCCCTCGAAGCTATGCCGGGCTGTTCCAGCATCGCTCGAGGCTGGAGACCCTCTGGACCTTCATTATCGATCCAGGGGTTGGCCTCGACAGCCGGACCCTCCGTGACCCGGAGCGGCGGGTCGACATTTCTAGGCCAATCGGCGAGAGCATTTTACCGTGAACACTGCGCAATATTTCATGCTACGCCGGATTCTCGTGTGCACCACGGCGCTAGCGGCAACGCTTTCAGTGGCGATTGTGTTGATCAACCCGGAAGGGCTTTTCGATCTGCTGACTAGCGGAAGCGTGTCGTTTGGCGAATTTCTGATCATCAGCGCCCTGTTCTTGCCCACCGTGTTCTGCCATGCGGGCCCGATGAGCGTCGCGATCGCGACGAGTTTTCTCTACAGCGGCTGGCTGGCAGATCGAGAGATCGTGTCGCTGCGCGCGGCAGGACTGTCCGACTGGTCGATAGCATGGCCGGGAATAGCGACCGCCTTGGTCGCTACGCTCCTCACGACGTGCGTGACCGCATTCATACTGCCGCTGTCCGCCGGGAAACTATTCGACATCGTCTATGTCGCCTCCCATAACCTGTCCTATCGCCTGTTGAAGGAGGGCTCCTTCAACTCTGCCGCTCCGGGCATCTCATTGTCTTTCCGCAAGTGGCGCGGCGACGGCGCGATCGATGATGTGACGATCTACGACGATCGCGTTGCCGATACCTTCAAACTGGTCCGCGCCGAAGCAGGGAACTTCATTCCGTCCGCCCGGGGCGATGCATTGGAACTGCAGAACGGCACCGTCACGACGTTGTCGGACGGCAGCGCGGTTACTGGTCCGGTCGCATTCAGCCAACTGGTGATGCCGCTCGATCGTACGTCCGTCGACGCGAGCTCGCGCGATGAGACATGGTTCGAGCAGCAGATATGGCGGCTGCTGAATCCGCCTGCGGACGTCGAGCCAGGTTCTTCGGCTTGGCGCGGCTGGGTCAGCGAGGGCCATCAGAGAGTCATCACGCCGCTGCTCTGTCTGAACTACGTCCTGCTGTCGCTGGGCGTCATCTTGCGAGCCTCGCCTACGGTGCGAAGCCCGACCTACCATCTCGCCGGAATCGTTGCGACGTTGGTGCTCCTGCACATCTCCATGGTCGTCACCCACAGCATGGTGATGAGAAATTATGGTTTCTTGTTCTTGTTCTATTTGTTTGCGTTTGTGCCGGCGGCCGTCGGCGTTGCGCTTCTGTGGTACGGCAATCGAAATTTTCGATCGCCGAAGCACACGGCGTACATCGCCTGGCGCGGAATTCTGAGGCGGATAATTGCCGGCTCGCACGTACCGTCAGAAAGCGCTATCCGGTGACAGCGGGTTCCGCGGTTCCGGGTCAGCGAGGCTCGGAGGTTGCTCCGGCGTGAGACGTGCGCTCGTCATCGATCCCGGCCTCAACACGCCGGGAGGCAGCGCCTGCGTTGCTGCCTATGCGCTGACCGCGCTCCAGCGGGATTTCGAGGTCACACTGCTGTCGTGGCGTCCCGTCGATTTTGCACCGGTAGACGACGCTTTTCGTACGAAGCTCGCGAGAGGTGACATTCGCGTCCTGCACGTGCCGGATTGGTGGCGCCATGTTCACCACTTGACACGGCTTCCGCTTTTTTCAGAGACTTTGCTGCCAACCTATGCGAGGGCCGTGCTTCGAAACGAGCACTTCGATCTCGTTGTCAGCACGTTTAACGAAATCGACGTCGGGGTCCGCGCGGTCCAATATGTTCATTACCCCTGGGCGTATTATCCGTGCCCCGATACCGAATACCGTTGGCATGACCTAGTATTGGTGTCTCGTCTCTATCGCGCCGCGATGGCTTGCATCAGCGGCACTTCCCGTGCCGGAATCGCGCGAAACTTCACGCTCGTCAATTCAGAATGGACGGCTCGCCGGTTTCGGCAATGGTATGGCGGCGAGGCCAGGGTGCTTTACCCGCCCGTTCCGGTCGAGCCCTCGCCGCTACCTTGGGCGCGAAGAGCCGATACTTTCGCTTGTATCGGACGCATATCGGCGGAAAAGAACATACTTGGCGTCATCGATATACTCGCCGAGGTACGCCGCCGCGGCTATCAGGTCTCGTTATTGATCTGCGGCCAGCGTGAGTATCCGAGCTACGAGCGCCTGGTCCGCGTCGCTGCTGCGGGCCGGGATTGGATCTCTCTCGCCTTCGACCTCACCCGGGCGCAGTTGTCGGAGCGCGTGGCGCGTTGCCGTTTCGGAATTCACGGCATGGTGGGCGAGCATTTCGGAATCGCCGTCGCGGAAATGGTGCGGCTGGGGTGTGTGTGCTTCGCGCCCGCCGAAGGTGGCCCGGCGGAGATACTGGGGGGCGATGCACACCTGCTGTACTCCTCCCCGGAGGATGCGGTCGCGAGGATCTGCCATGTGCTGGAAAACCCAGACGTGCTCGGCAAGTGTCGCGCCCGGCTTGGAGAGCGCGCAATGCAGTTCTCGGTCGAGCGCTTCATGGACGAATTTCGCCACACTTGTCTCGACATTGCGACCACCAGGGAGGGCCGATCCGGGGCTGCCCACTCACCAATGGTGAGATCACGCTGATCGCGCGCGACGCCAAAGCCGCTAGTGCCGTAGAAACCGTTCTGCTATCAACGCTTCGAGCTTCCCTTTTGAAACAGTGCGTACCCTCGGCGAGCCAAGCATCACCATGCGCAAGATCGTGATCCCGTTCACCAAGGGTGGTGGCGGCCATCGTGCTGCGGCTAACGCCATGCTCCACGTAATCGAGCGGCAGGGGCATCGATGGCGGATCGAACTCCTCGACGTCGACAAGGTCCTGCGTCCGCTCGACCCCTTCTATTGGATTTTCCGAATCGAAGGTTGCGAGATATACAATTGGCTGCTCCGCCGCGGCTGGACCTTCGGATCCGAGGTGCTGATTCGGATCATGCAAGCCGAATACCGGATAGTTCACCCGTTGCAGGTACTGATTTTTCGACGACTGTGGCGCAAGTTGAGGCCCGACCTCATACTCTCGGTGATGCCACATATCAATCGGGCACTCTTCGACAGCTTAGGGCAGCAGGCATCCGCGGCACCCCTGGTCACGCTCCTGACGGACATCGCCGATCTTCCGCCGCGTTACTGGTTCGAGCCGCAAGACCAGCACTTCATCTGCGGCTCGGATCGGGCCATCGAGCAGGGGCACGCGATTGCGGGTCCCGAGAGTCGCCTCTGGCGCGTCTCGGGGATGGTGATCCATCCGAAATTTTATGACCCGCGAACCGGCGATCGCAAAGCCCAGCGCGTGCAGCTTGGGCTCGATCCTGACCTGCCAACCGGGATGGTTCTCTTTGGCGGCTACGGCTCCAAGACCATGATCGAAATTGCGCGTCGGGTCGAGGCCGAGAAGATCCCCGTTCAGCTCATATTTCTCTGCGGCCGCAATCGCAAGCTAGGGGCGAAGCTGCGCGCGCTCAAAGTCTCCTTCCCGATCCACGTTCAGGAATTTACCGACGACGTCGGATCCTTCATGGGGCTTTGCGATTTCTTCATTGGTAAGCCGGGGCCGGCGTCGATCAGCGAAGCGCTGGCCATGCGCCTGCCGACAATCGTTCAAGACAACGCCCTGATGACCCTCGCCCAGGAGCGTTACAATGCCGAATGGCTGGTGGACCGGGGCGTAGGCATCGCGGTGAGGCGCATTCGAGATGTCCCGCAGGCAATCTCGCGGCTTTTGGAACCGGCCACCTATGCGCAAATGGTCCGGCAAATCGAGACCCTGACCAATCGCGCGGTGTTCGAAGTGCCCGCCATTCTCGAGCAGATTTTTCATCAGCCGCCCGCATCGCTGGGACGGTCTTACGAGCGTGTCGGAGCCGACACCCATCAGCATGACATGTCGGCGGCCGCGATGAGTGCCGAAGATCGCGCCATCGATGTCAAATAGGCATGCGAGGCTTGCTCGGGTTCCCGTGTCATCCGTTCATAAACCGACATACTGGTTCGAGGTTGAGGATTTCTTTCGACATTTCGACCGCGATCCGCAGATGACCGGCATCCAGCGGGCGTGTCTCGAGATCCTCGCGGAAGCCGAGCAGCACTATGGCGCGAGCGGGCGAGTTGGATTCTGCCGGCTGAACCTGAAGACCCAGGAGTTCGAGCGCGTCGAGTTCTCGGCGATCCTCGAGAAATATGCCTGCCCGCCGCCGTGGCACAGATTTGGTACGCCAGGGCAGCGACGCGCCAGAGCGGCCGATGTGATGAGCGCATTGCGGCACCTGCCCCGCTATGTCGGGGTCGGCATCCTGCCCGGTCTCAGTAGATGGATACTCCGCAGGTTTCGGGGCGGCCGTCGCGCGAGCTTTCTGAGGCCCGGCGATGTCATCATTTGTCTGGGCGCAGCTTGGTACAACGAGCGTTACGGTCGCTCGATCGAAGCGGCCAAGCGCGATTGGCAGGTGAGATTTGTCGTATTGATCCATGATCTCATACCGCTTACGCAGGCCTCGTATGTCCACCACGCTCTTCGAGTCGCGTTTTGCGATTGGATCCGGGAGGTACTGACCCCTGCGGATCTCGTACTGACAGTCTCGCGCCATTCACGCGAGGAATTGATCGCGGCGGCTCAAACCTACGGATGGACCCTCCCGCCTCTCGAAATCATCCGTCTTGGTGCCACGTTCAAACAGTGGCGGCCCAGGGTGGCGACGGAGCCGGCAGTCACCGAGGAATGCGCCTCGACGCCGTTTGTCCTTTGCGTCTCGTCGATCGAGCCTCGTAAGAACCAGCTCCTTTTGGTCGAGGTCTGGCGGCGGCTGATCGCTCGCCATGGCGACGACCGCGTTCCCGATCTCGTTTGCATCGGGCGTTTCTTCGGACCGAGCGAGTCCCTTCGCAAGCAGCTGCTGCCGCGCGACGGGATGGGCGGCAAATTTCGGCTCCTTTCGGACCTCAGCGACGGCGAGCTGTCGGATACCTATCGACATTGCCTGTTCACAGTGTACCCGAGCTTCTGCGAGGGGTGGGGATTGCCGGTCGCGGAGAGTCTGGCGCAGGGCAAGTTCTGCATCGCGTCCGATCGAACCTCGCTCCCGGAGGTCGGCGGCGACTTCATCGATTACTTCGATCCCGGCGACATCGAGGATGCCCTCGCAAAGATCGAGCGGCCGCTGCTCGACCCTGCCTATCTCGCGGTGCGCGAGGCTCATATTCGCGAGGCTTACCGGCCGCCCTCCTGGTCCGATTGCACCCGCTCCCTGATCGAGATCGTGGATCGGGCATTCGGGTCGACGACGCCATCGGCGAAAACCGCGGCGCGTCACGCCCTCCGTGACGGAGAGCGGAGGGCTCATTCGTAGTGCTGGATCTCGACCTTCACGGCGCCCAGGACCCGATCGACCATGTCTGCCGGCAGGCTTGCCAGCAGGCGTATTCCCGCGTGCAGCAGGACGGGGAAGGCGATGCGGGCGGGTCCGGCTCGAAGCCGGCGGCGGATGATGCGGGCGGCGCGCTCTGCGGTCATCTGCAGGGGCTTCGGTCCGGCGACGTGCCCTGCGAGGGCCGTATCGACGAAGCCCGGAAGCACCACCGTCACCTCGATCCCTTCGGGGTGCAGCCACGCCCTGAGCGCCTCGCCATAGGCCTTGAGCGCGGCCTTGCTGGCGCAGTAGGCAGGTGAGTAGGGCAGACCGCGGAGCGCTGCCAGCGAGCTCATCAAGGCGAGCTGGCCACGTCGGCGCCGACGCATCGATGGGATCACGGGGTGGAGCGTGTTGCACACGCCACCAAAATTGATGCTCATCATCCGGTGTACGTCGGCGAGCGTCTCGCTGCGGTTGCCGGCCCCGAGCCCGCCGGTGATGCCGGCATTGGCGATCACGAGGTCGAGCGGCCAATCGCGATCGACCGCCTCGACCCAGGAAGCGAGCGCGCGGGTATCCACGACATCAAGCACTTGCGTGCGAACTTCGGCTCCCGACGCGCGGCAGTCGTCGGCGCAGGCGCTCAGACGATCGGCGCTCCGGCCGGTGAGCGCGAGCCGTACGCCGGGACTTGCATAAACGCGCGCTAGCGCGCCGCCGATTCCGCCGCTCGCTCCGGTGATCAAAATCGCGCGTGGATCTTGCATGGTCAGAGGGTCACGGCCGTCGATGATCTTGGTGCGCTGGCACGTTATTGTACTCTGTGAATGCCGGTCCGTGATACCACCGCTGGGAGCTCGGCCTGCGCGCGGTCGTAGTCGGCGGGCACTCCGATGTCGATGAACCAGCCGGCGCTCCCGAACGCAGTGATGCGTAGCCGATCGGCAAAGCGTGCGAGGAATTCGGTCTCGAAGGAGAACGTCTCAGGCAAGCTCCAGGCTTCGAACACACGGCGATGGAGGAGGTAGGTGCCGGCACTGATCAGACCGGCGTCGCTTCCGCCGGCCGGGCTGAAGCGGACGACCCGACCGGAAAGGATTTCCGGAGCGCCGTAGCGCGAGGCATCCGGCGTCGTGGTGATCGCCAGGGTAATCGCCAAGGGATCGGACCGATGCCGCTGATGCGCGGCCCACATTCCCGCGTGATCCAGTTGCAAGAAAGAATCGCCGTTCAGCACCCAGATCGGCTCGTCTCGGAAGCTCGCGACTGCAAGCCCGTTGCGTAGCGCCCCCCCGGTTCCGAGCGGCCTCGCTTCCTTGGCATAGGCGAGCTCGAGCGAGCGGTAGGTCCCGCCGAAGACGCCTTGGATCATGTCGCCCTGGTGCCCCACCGACAGGACAACCCGGCGGAAGCCCGCGTCCGCGAGCTCGTCAAGCAACCACGCCAGGAACGGCCGGCCGGCGACCGGCGCCATCGCCTTGGGAATGTCCGGCACCCGCTCGCGCAGGCGCGTTCCGAGCCCGCCTGCGAGCACCACCGCTTCCATTAACGCCTCGTCGGCGGAGTCAACCGAGCCGCCATCCTTCGGTGCCGCGATTGGTGAAGTGGCAGGGGCGGACTGCGCCACCCGAGCCATCCACGGCGCGGATGACGTCCATGCGCCGGCTCGGATCGACGAAGAAGATGACGAAGCCGCCGCCGCCGGCGCCCGATACCTTTCCCGCAAGCGCCCCCGCGCCCATCGCCCGCCGAAACAGATCCTCGATCTCGGGCGTGCTGATGCCATGTGCCGTCAGCTTCTTCGCCTCCCATGAATCGCGCATGCGCTCGACGAAATCCGCGAAATCACCCTTGAGAATCGCCTCTTTCATGGCGAGGGCGTCGTCCTTGAGGCGCTTCAAGGCGTCGATCGAGGCGCTGCCGGGCTCGCGCATGTTCCGCCTCTGCTCGTCGATGATCGCCGCGGAGCTCCGCGACACGCCCGTCGAATAGAGCACGATCGAGCTCTCGAGCTCCGACAGGATCCAGTTTTTGATCCGCAGCGGATTCACGATCACGCGGTCGTCGGCGTAGAACTCCATGAAGTTGAAGCCGCCGAGGGTGGCGGCGTACTGGTCTTGCCGGCCGCCGCTCAAGCCGACATCACGCCGCTCGATCTCGAAGGCGAGCCGCGCCACGTCGTACTCGCCGAGCGGCAGCTGCAGCCACTCGACGAAGGCTTTGATCATCGCCACCACCAGGGTCGACGAGGAGCCGAGGCCCGAACCCGGCGGCGCGTCGCAGTGGGTCATCAGGCGCATCGGCAAAGGCTGGCCGCCGCAGAACTCGCGCACGATCCGGTTGTAGACCGCCTTGTGCAGCGCCAGCGGGCCGCCGAGTTCCAGGGCGGGGACAGCGGAGACCGAGAACTCCGCCTGCGTGTCCCGGGCCGAGAACCGCAGTCCGTGATCGGCCGTCGTCTCGATGTGTGCGTAGGCGTAGAGATCGATCGTTGCATTGAGAACGCATCCGCCGTAGAGGTCGCAGAACGGCGAGAGATCGGTGCCGCCTCCCGCGAGACCAAGGCGCAGGGGGGCGCGAGCGCGAACGATCAATGGTGCGGTCCTTTGTCGGGGCTATCTCGGGTCCATTATTCTACAACTCGCAAGGCTTGACCAACCCCCTTGTGTGCTGAGAGCTTGGGCCGCCGTCGATTTGGACCGACTTGATTCACCGGGAATTCGGGTATTTCCGAGGTCGAAGGGTTGAACTCTCTTGACTGAGCGGAGGAAGGGCTTTAGGGGCGTCGTGCCGCCGAAGCGAGCACGGGGTGCCGCGCGATGATGGCGCCCAGAGGGCAATACGAGGGGCAGGGGCCCTTGGCGGTGTTCGGCTGCGCTTGGCACTACCGCCAGCTGGTCGCCCGCCTCACCATCCGGGAGATCGAGGCGCGGTTCCGCGGCTCGCTGCTCGGCAAGGTCTGGGCGGGAATTGTGCCGCTTTTCATGCTTGGCCTTTACACGTTTGTGTTCGGCGTCCTGCTCCGGGTGCGTTGGCCGGGCCTCGAGGGCAGCACGGTCCAGGTCGCGCTACTGTACTTCTCCGGGCTCATCCTGTTCGATTTCGTCCTGGAGTGCCTGATGCGCGCCCCCGCGCTGCTGGCCGAGCACATCTCGTACGTGAAGAAGGTACTCTTCCCGCTGGAGATCCTCGCCTGGGTGGTGGTTGGCGGCGCGCTGTTCCGGGTCCTAGTCGGGAGCGCGATCCTGCTCGCGTTCTATCTCGCGATCGACGGCCTGCCTCCGCTTTCCGCGCTGGCGGCGCCTCTCCTCGTATTGCCGCTGGCGCTAGTCGCCGTCGGCTTCACCTGGTTCCTCTCGGCGATTGGCGTTTTCGTCCGCGACTTCCGGCACGCGGTTCTTGTGCTGGCGCCGGTCACCATGTTCCTCACGCCCATTTTCTTCCCGCTCTCCACGGTCTCGGAGCCGCTTCGGAGCATGCTCTACCTCAATCCCCTGACCTTCATCATCGAGTCCGTCCGCGCGACGCTGTTTCTCGGCGAATGGCCGAATTGGCCGGCGCTCGCGCTCTACACGGTCATCGCCTGGGCCTTCGCCTGGGCGGGGCGCAGTTGGTTCCTCTTCGTGCGCGGCGAGTTCGCCGATGTCGTCTGAGGAGATGATCGCGGCGCGGGGGTTGTCGAAGGCGTACCGGATCTATCGCCGTCCCGGGGACCGGGTGAAGGAGCTTGTGCTGGGGCGTCGATATCACGAGGATTTCTGGGCGGTGCGCGACGTGGAGCTGTCGGTGGCGCGTGGTGAGACGGTGGGGGTGATCGGCCGGAACGGGTCCGGCAAGTCGACGCTGCTGCAGCTGATCTGCGGGACGGTGCGCCCGAGCCGCGGGGCGGTGGCGGTTCGGGGCCGGGTGGGAGCGCTGCTGGAGCTGGGCGCGGGGTTCAATCCGGAGTTCACGGGGCGGGAGAACGTGTGGGTGAACGCGGCGGTTCTGGGGTTGAGCGACCGGGAGATCGCGGCGCGGTTCGAGGCGATCGCGTCGTTTGCGGGGATCGGGGCGTACATGGACCAGCCGGTGAAGCATTACTCGAGCGGGATGTATGCGCGGCTGGCGTTCTCGGTGTGTGCGCATGTGGATGCGGACATATTG